>MVRU01000098.1 GCA_002067745.1 Syntrophus sp. PtaU1.Bin005 | reverse complement strand
TCTGGTGCTCTGGGGTGGTCAATTTTCGGTTAGCACAAGGCCCTTTCCCTGATCAATTTTAGGTTAGCACAACCAGGTATCTTCTATGGCACTGAATGACACTAAAATTAGGAGCATCAGACTGCCAGAAAAACCGGTCAAACTTTTCGATGGCGACGGTCTTTTTCTTTTCGTTACTCTTCAGGGAAGTAAGCTATGGAGGTTGAAATACCGTCATGAAGGAAAAGAAAAGCTTCTTTCCCTGGGCAAGTATCCTGAGATTGGTCTTGCCGAAGCCAGACAAAAAAAGGAAGAAGCTCGTAAGCTACTGGCAGCAGGTATTGATCCGGGAGCCGTTAAAAAAGCTCAAAAGCAGGCAGAAACCGAAGAGACAGAAATCTTCGAGGTTATAGCCCGTGAGTGGCACACAAAATTCTCCCCTACCTGGGCAAAAACGCATACCGATGGAATCATGAGCAGACTTGAACGTGACATTTTCCCCTGGATCGGTAAACGTCCTATTTCAGAGATAAAAGCCCCGGAATTATTAACCGTCATCCGGCGCGTTGAAAGCCGTGGTGCATTGGAATCGGCACACCGGGTTAGAACGATTGCCGGGCAGGTCTTCCGCTATGCCGTGGCCACAGGTAGAGCAGAGCGTGATCCTGCAGCAGACCTTAAAGGGGCTTTACCACCAAAGAAAGCAAAGCACCATGCGGCGATCATTGACCCGAAAGAAATCGCTGCCCTTCTCCGAGCCATAGATGGTTATACAGGTCACTTTGTCGTCAAGTGCGCCCTTCGAATCGCGCCACTTGTTTTTGTCCGTCCTGGGGAACTGCGACATGCAGAATGGTCGGAAATTGATCTCGAAGAGGCTACGTGGAATATCCCGGCTCACAAGATGAAGATGAAGGACCCTCACCTTGTCCCCTTATGTCGTCAGGCCGTTGAAATCCTCAAAGACCTACATCCGCTGACAGGAACCGGCCGTTACGTTTTCCCTTCTGCAAGATCATTCGCAAGGCCAATGTCAGAAAATGCGATACTCGCAGCGCTTCGGCGTATGGGATATTCCAAAGACGAAATGACCGGACATGGTTTCCGGGCCATGGCAAGGACCATCCTGGACGAAGTGTTGCATGTACGACCGGATTTCATAGAACATCAGCTTGCCCATGCTGTCAAAGACCCGAATGGAAGGGCTTACAATCGAACTGCGCACCTTTCCGAACGTAGGAAGATGATGCAGAAATGGGCTGATTATCTTGACGGCTTGAAGGTAGGCGCGCAGGTCATCCCGTTCCAAAAGGCAGAGGGTTGAAAGACGAGAATTCGCGGGATAGTCAGGCCAGACGATAAGCCGTCATTCCTGGGACGGTTTCCCGCGATTAATTACCAGGTGCGCAACAGGAGGCGCATTGATGGAGGCTATTGAAGTTTGGAAATTATATGATTCATTCACAGTGGTAGAGGCAGCACTCGTCATAGTCGAAGCTGATCCGTCAATATATCAAAAGGACATATTAACGCTTGAGACTTTTGAGAGACCAGAATATTTTGATAGGGTGTTTGATGCCTTGAAAAATGCCATTATTGATGGAAAGTTAAAAGCTGTAATCCGTCTTGATTCACGGACAGAATGCCGTGGGGAGTACAGAAATTACGCAAATGCGGACGAATACGCTAGACCCTGGCCACTTTCTTTTGGGGACATGTCTGAAGGCACGTACGAGGAGAATGATGTATTTTTAAAAAAAGAACCTAACTGGAGAGAAACAACTATTTCACGTGAAGACTTAGTGGAATGGCTTTTCAGAAAGAATATCAAGCCCCGCTTTTTTTTCGAGCAACAAACCAATAATTCGCCTGATTCACCTCCAAGCTACCTAGACAAGAACCATCCTCACTATTCTTCAAAGCTGGCGGCAGCTGTAAGAGCTTGGGAAGCAGTGACAGCCGATCCGAAATACCTCAACAACGGAAAAACAGCAAAAACGAACATTGCAAACTGGCTTACCTCTCATGCTGGAGAATTTGGGCTGGTTAAAGAAGATGGCGAAATAAATGCTGATGCAATAAAAAATCAGATTGCCAAAGTTGCCAACTGGCAGACAGACGGAGGGGCACCTAAGACCCCTGGCGGATAAAAACCTACCTACCCCCTAAACGCACGTCAACCCTGCATTTCAGCATTTCAATAACTAGAGCCTACCTATGGGTTTTCTCGTAACCTGTAGGTAGGTTTTCCCATAACCCATCTACCCGTTTTCTTAACCTGCCCACCTATTCAAGTAAACAAACGTGGATTATCTTAGCCTTCAACAGCGCGCACTGTATTTCCTACGGAGGTCTAAGACATGCCTAGATTTTACAGATTGAAAGAAATCATCGGAGATCGAAAGAAGGGCATCTCCCCCATAATTCCTGTATCACGTGCAAGTTGGTATGCAGGCATCAAGGCCGGAAAGTATCCAAAGCCTATCAGGTTGTCAAAAAGAACAGTTGCGTGGCGCGAAGATGACATCAAGACCCTTTGCGAAAAGCTTTCAGAGGGTGTTGTATGAAAACAATATCCGAGCGTCACTATGTACACCACCGGCCAAGATCACACCACATCCTTTCTAATTCTTCAAATGTTCAGTCCGCTATAAAACGGCGGACATAATCGCAACGATGGAACCAAGATGCATCAGCTTTGACAAAAACTAGGCAAGGCTCAGTGGCTGCCCGGGGCAAAGGAACTTAGAGCATGGGAAGAAAACCAGATAAATATCGTCTCCGCGTGGATGCTCATGTTGATTGGGAAATGATGGAATCAGAAGCTTTTAAAAGCCTGAGCGCAACAGCAATTAGAGTGCTTCTCCGTTTTCTTCAAAAAAGGAAATGGACACCTTCCGGAAAGCGCGGCAACCGATCGAGAAAACCTATTTACGACAATAATGGGTTGACCTTCACATACGCAGAGGCGGAGGCGTTGGGCATTCCCACAAGCACGTTTCATGTCAGTGTCAAGGCATTGGTAGAAGTAGGGTTTCTTGATGTAGCGCATCAAGGCGGAATCTATAAGAATGACTATTCCCGATACAACATTTCTGAAAGATGGAGAGGCTACGGCACACCGTCTTTCCAGGCAGTGGTGAAAGGGCGGGTATTGCAACAGGGTTGCGATGTCCGGGCAAGGATGAACAAAAAAGATGCTACAGAAAACTGTAATGAACCACTACAGAACACTGTAGTGGTTGAGGCGAAAGTGACAAAGTCAGGGTTCCAGAAATCTGTAGTGATGAAAAAGAGACAAATTCCCTCTGTAATCCTTAATTGATAGCAGATAGAGGACATTTAATACCTTACGAAAGAGGCAAAAGTTTACCCCTCAGTTTTCTGTAGAGATTATAGAATATACCATGTCTATGGGTAACTTATTTTGAGCGAAAAATAGAAGAGGTTTTAAGAGAGAAATGGCGAGCGCCCCCAACACGGGACAACAAAACAGAATGAAAGGAGAAATGCCATGTCAGAGGCAAAAGAAGTCAACGGTGTTTTTACATTCGATCAGGATTCAAAAAGGTTTCACCGTTTCAGAATTGAAGGTAATGGCGGGATTGTCGGGAATCTCTATGTCCCGAAAGACTGCAAGGGTACTCCTGAAAAAATTGTCTTGAATTATCAGAAGAAAAGCACAACCACTGCAAAAGATTGAGCAAGGCGTGGCATCGCACGACATGATGGTCAACCGGGCTGGCTATTTCACACGCGATTCCGCAAATTAGAAGCTGCGGGTCAACGGAGTTTTAGAATGGCAGAAACCATATATGAATATTGCGGAAAACCATTCCAGGGAAAACCGAGCAGACAGACTTGTTTCGTCAAATGTCGGCGGATTCTTGAAAACAAGCGCCGCGACTGGGATCAACAATTCCGTTTTATCCATCATTCTAAGCATCAGGTGGAATAGGGATAGTAAATAGACGGAGAACGTGCGGCAAAAAGGGGGAAACCTACTGAATAATGACAGTTTAAAAACAGAAACATTCCCTTTCATTATAGTAACATACAACATGTTTGCGGCAATAAATCATGTAATTTTGGTTAATGATTTCGACAAAAACTGAGGTGAAACATGGGGGGCCGAGGCTCGGGAAGTTGGTACAGATGGGGCGGTAGAAAGACAAACACTGAAAGCCAGAAGCAAATCGATATACGCTGGCTGAAGCAACAAGGGTATCTCCAAACTGGATCTATGGGAAGTCTATCATGGTCATGTAGGGGTGAAGCAACCGGGTCAATCACGTACAGTATGATAGAAGAGGGAATGCTCTTGAACTATCGCTACCGGAAAAATGGAGGTGAGTGGGAACCGGTAGAACAGAGAATACTTTTTGACCGGACACGCTGCAATTATGGTGGAAACCGGACATGGTTTCTTTGCCCACGCTGTGGGAAGCGGGTTGTGGTCCTGTATGGAGCCGGAAAGCTCTTTCTTTGCCGTCACTGTTACGACCTGACCTATAGAAGTCAGCAAGAAGGTGTGGTTGACCGGATGATGAGGAAGCAATGGAAAATCAGGGAACGACTTGGAGCAAGCGACGCTCTTGTTGACCCGATATTGTTCAAGCCGAAAGGGATGCACCAGAAGACCTTTGACCGTTTACGGAATGAAGAGAGTCGAGCAAGCTACCTTTCAGCGTTGATAATGGGCCAGCGGTTAGGAATCAATATTGAGTGGTGAACAAGTGTGGATAAGGAATTGATCATCGGTTGCCATAACAGCATGTCCTTTTGGAGTGTCAACTCATGGCGGACTATAGGGTACTGGCGGGGGAATTATAGTCTTCCTATCCACCACATGCCAAACGGAAGGCCTTTCATAATACTGCCGGAAGTGCTCACCTATCTGGTAACGTTCGATAATTCAAATATAGGAAGGAATGTAAATGGGTTAAAAACCATGTGCGATGACGAGCTGCGAAAAATTTGGAAGCTACATTGGGAGGCATGCGACAAAGGCCAGCGCTTACCTTTCCCGGATGTTTTACACGGACTGACTTGCGTCGCAAAGACCAGGAAGGGAACCCCCTGCAAGCAGAAATGATTGTACAAGAACGGCAGGTGTCATCTCCACGGAGGATTGAGCACGGGACCGACAACGCCGGAAGGGTAAAGGAGGTCTTCATTGAACTGGAAGAAGCGGAGAATCTTCACGTTGGGGAACGAACCCCATGACAGGTAGGGGAAATACTGGTTTTGGAGACATTTCTGATAGGGCAATTAACGAGGCCCATGACAACCCCATAAAACCTTACTGGCTTTTTTTGGAAAAGTCGGCACTATTCGGCATAAAACGCTTGATTTTGGCAATCCATCAACGTAGTTAATGAAGGTTTATTTGCGGCACTGGGTCCGGATTTCGGGTTTCCCGGAGACTTCGGGCTTTTACCGAAAACATGATGAACGAAGGACGAAGGCTATGGATGAGAGATGGCTGACGGTCGATGACATTTGCAAATATCTGAATGTAAGCAACGAGACGGTCTACAAGTGGATCGAACAACGGGGTATGCCCGGTCATCGCGTCGGCCGTCGCTGGATGTTCAAGCAAGATGAGGTGGACGCATGGGTCCGCTCCGGCGGTGCGGCTGACAAATCCGACAAGCTGGACACAGAGCGGTAAGGAACAACCATGGCCGAACGAATACACGACAAAATAAAACGATCCCTACAGGCAGCCGAGGGCCTGTATCACCAACTGGTGTTGCTGGTGGGTGAGACCGGTTCCGGCAAGACCGGCGTTCTTCGGGATATTGCCGAGGAGCTCGGGGCAGACGTCATCAACGTCAATCTGGCGCTTTCAGGCGAACTGCTTGAGCTGACGGCAAAGCAGCGATCACTTCGGTTGCCAGACATCCTCGACCAGATCGCGGCTCAAGGTCAGTCACCAGTGGTGCTTGATAATATCGAGATCCTCTTCGACAAAGACCTCAAGCAGGACCCCTTGCGCCTGCTGCAGGGCATTTCGAGAAACCGGGCCGTGGTGGCTTCGTGGAATGGAACCATGAATTCCGGGAGGCTTTTGTACGCCGAAACCGGTCATCCCGAGTACCGCAGCTATGACTCGGTCGATGCGCTGATTGTGGCCATGGACGGCACGGCCACGGTCGATCCAGCAAATAACAATAGAGAGGCAGGACAAGCATGAAATACGGAGACCTTATCCAATTCGACCCGATTGAGTCGGTCGTTCAGTTGCGTGACGCGGACAGATCGAGTGCTGCGCATCACCTGGTGAACACCTATGTCATTTCCGAAGAAATGGCGGAACGGCTCACGCAGCTTGTCATCCCTCAAATGCAGTTCGATCTGCCTGTAGACAACAAAGGGGTACTGGTGGTTGGCAATTACGGCACGGGTAAATCGCACCTGATGTCGGTGATCTCCAGTCTTGCGGCAGACGCCACCCTGGTGGAAGGGCTAAAGAGCGAGGCCGTACGAAACGCAGCACTCCAGATTGCTGGGCGCTTCAAGGTTATCCGCACCGAAATCGGAGCCACCACCATGTCCCTGCGCGACATCCTGGTGGCCGAGCTGGAAGAGAATCTCGAAAAACTTGGTGTGGAATACGTCTTTCCCGAGGCAGGCACCATCACCAGCCACAAACGGGCCTTCGAAGACATGATGGCCAAGTTCGGCGAGGTCTTCCCCGAGCATGGTCTGCTGCTGGTGGTCGATGAGCTGCTCGACTACCTGCGCACCCGCAAGGATCAGGAGTTGATCCTCGACCTCAACTTCCTCCGCGAGGTTGGCGAGGTCTGCAAGGATCTGCGCTTCCGCTTCATGGCTGGCGTCCAGGAAGCCATTTTCGACAGTCCGCGTTTCGCCTTTGTCGCCGACAGCATCCGCCGGGTGAAGGACCGCTTCGAGCAGATTCTTATTGCTCGCAGCGACGTGAAATTCGTCGTGGCCGAGCGTCTGCTCAAGAAGACCGCCGAGCAACAGGCCAAGATCCGTGATTACCTGATGCCCTTTGCCAAATTCTACGGCGGGCTCAACGAGCGCATGGACGAGTTTGTCCGGCTCTTCCCGGTGCATCCCGATTACATCGACACCTTCGAGCGGGTCACCGTGGTGGAAAAGCGCGAGGTGCTCAAGACCCTGTCCATGGGCATGAAAGGCATCCT
>MVRU01000097.1 GCA_002067745.1 Syntrophus sp. PtaU1.Bin005 | reverse complement strand
CAGGGATTTGGCATGAACCATGACGAGATCGACATTGCCCTTACGGGCGATATCCAGCGCCAGGCCGGTGCCGGCACCGACGTGACGCACCCGGATTCCCCTTTCCTTTTCAAAGGCATTCTCAAGAACATCCACGATGCCGGAATCGATGGGGCCAATGGTTGAAGACAGCAGAATGAATTTGCTTCCGTCAGCGGCACCAACCAATCCAGGAAAGCCCAGCACGAGAAACGCAAAAAGATACAAAAACAGCCTCTTCATCTTCATGGAACTTCTCTCCTTTCTCATGTCACGTTGTAATTAAAACATTTCCAGATATTCGCCCAAAAGCGCCAACAGCCACACGGCTTCTGTCTACACGACCAACTAGGCATACATCAATTAAAAATCGTAGGAAGTCAATATGTTATAAATAACAGAAAACAAGATGGGCTTGTGCAGGGACCAGGCATGGGAGGGATATCGGACGAGAGAACAAGACTTGTTGGCTAGTGACAGGCCCCCTGGAACGGCTCATGGCGGAAAGGCTTTGTTTTTGCCGGGAACGGCCAGGGCCTCAGGTGGTGGAATAAAGAATCCGTCCGGAATCGGAAAAGTCGTAGCGGCTCATTCCTTCAACCCGCTGACGGAATGCCGAGTCATGGAGAACATCCATCAGAGCCTGCACGGCCTTTTCAAAAAAAATCCCCTGATCCAGCACCATGTCAAAGCGTTCGCGGGTGATGGGCACAAAATCCAGTCCCAGAAAGTTGGCGATGGCGATGGAGGCGATTCCGACATCGGTCGTTCCCGCAAGCACGGCGAGGCCGACTTCAAGGTGGGTGCACACCTCCTCATCGTAACCAGATATCAGGCTCTTATCAATGCCGAGGCGCTCCAAGTGGATGTCCAGAAGCACCCGGGTTCCAGCCCCCGACTGGCGGTTGATGAAGCGGACCTCCTTGCCCACAAGGTCTTCAAATCCCTGGATGCCCAGGGGATTGCCCCGCGCAATCACGAAGCCCAGTTCACGGTAGAAAAGATTGACCACAACGCCTCTGCGGTCGGGCACATATTGGGCCAGGTAGGGAATGTTGTATGTGTCATTCCGGGGATCCCACAAGTGGGTCCAGGCGATATCGGTATAACCGGCATTGAGGGCCAGCAGTCCGTCCCTGCTTCCCGTACTGGCCGAGAAAATATAAAATTCCGGATGTTCCTTCCGCAGAGTGGCTTGAAGAATGTCCAGCATGGGATCGTTACTGCCGGCAGCCAGAAGGGCACCTCCCATTTTCCGGCTTCTCTGCCGTGCCTCACTCAGCCCTGTCCGGGCATCCTCAAGAAGCCATTCATCTATCAAATCCTTTGGAAAAAGCCACTTCCCCGTTACCCGGGTTGCCGGAATCCGTCCGGATTTAATCAGTGCATAGACCTGCTTTTCATTGATATCCAGGTACTCCGCAACTTCCCGCGTATTCATGAGAACATTTGACATAATCGGCGTTACCGTCTTCAGCCTTTATTTTTGAAACTACAGCGCTATTTTATAATCACATCGCTTTGAGCTTGCAAGGAAAAAATGTGCGGCACCGATTACGGCCCAGGAAACCTCTTGAGCAATCACAAAAAATCCCGCTGCTTACAGGCCGGTTACCTGTAAAGACAGCGGGACGGAATATCATCTGTGTACCCTGTCGGACCGCAATTCGAACACCGCCATGTGCGGCAATTTTTATTTGATGGAGAAAGGAATATGGCCGGCCTCCTCCTGTTTCAGGGGGAATAGCGGTTAAGGACCAGGCCCAGCAGCTTTTCTTTCGGGATCAGTTGCGCCGCTTTGTTCACTTCGCCAAGGGGCGTCTTGTCGGCCTGCACGACCATCACGATAAAATCGACCAGCAGGGCGAAGGTCAGTGCGTCGGCGCCCACCAGAATCGGCGGAACGTCAAAAAAGATGTACCGCTCCGGATAACGCCTTTTCATTTCCACAATCAGGTCCTTCATCCGGGGGGAACCCATGATTTCACTGCTTTCATTGATCGTCCCCCCCCCCGAAATAAGCGTCAATTTCTCGACACCTGGCCAGACAAAGAGGTCTTCCACGGGGCAGTCCCCGATTAAATGATCGACCAGCCCCTTGTCACTTTGAAACCCCATCATCTCATGGATGCTCTGCTTTTTGAGATCGCAGTCCACAAGCAGGGCGGTCTGCCGGAATTCCCGGGCGAAGGTGAGGGCCAGATTGATGGCCGTCAATGTTTTCCCCTCACCGGGTAAAGCGCTGGTGATCATAATCAGATTGCCGCCGGATTCCCGGGTGCGATTTAAAATCTGCGTCCGAAGTATCCGATAGGCCTCAACCTCTTCCCGGTTGGGAAAGATGGCCACACAGCGGTTTCTCTCCATCACTTCGGGATCCAGGGAAACACTGCGGGACTGGTTATACGACGGTGAAATCCGGTCAACTTTCTCGGGAACGACATCCCCTTCCCATATCTTCAGAGTAGGCAGATGGATATCGTCGACTAACTCCTGTGAGCTTTCCGACCTCTCCGTTAAATCCGAAGAGGCATCGCCTCTCGCTTCCTTGGCTTTTTCTAATGCCTTTTGTAATTTGCTCATGGAATTGACCTTCCCTTTATCTGTCGTCAGATCCTGCTTGATTTGATATTTTCTTATTCCAGCCGTTCAGCTGAAATTTACAGCGCCAACTGCCTCATGATCCTGGCAATCAGGATATCAATATCCATGATCAGGAAGTGGAAAAGCAGGATCCCGCATACAGCGGCAACGCCGGAGAGGATGAGCATCAATTTGCGCTTCTTTTTTCCCTGCTCCCGTTGCTCATTGGTCACAATCTCGGGAATCGCCGCCAGAACATTCAACTGGGTGATCCGTTCAAGATCCTCGGGTAGATGGGCGGACTTGTCGCTGAATTCCCGCACGGAAGCCGTTCCGATACCTGCACCCGTGCCCAGTATCAAACCAAGGAGCAGCACGACAGGAATATTCGGACTGACAGGTTCTTCGGGCAGCCGGGCAGGATCGATCAAGGTGAAGCGTTCCCCCATCTGGGTTTTTTCCAGTCCCTGGGCCACCTTGGCCTCCATACCCTTCTTCATCAGATCGTCGTATTTGGCCTGCAGGTTGTTGCGCTCCATGATCAGAAGCTTGTACTGCTCTTCCGTCCGTGGTCCCGTCTCGATCCGGCTCCGGTAATTGTCCCGTCTGCTACGGGTGTCACTGATCTGTTTGTTGACCGAGTTGATGTCCGACCGTATACCGGAAAGCTGCGCGGACAGCGCGATATAAGCCGGGTTATCCGATTGCCCGCCCAGGGCCGTCTGCTGACGGCCGGAACTCAGCCTTCGCTCCAGTTCGGCAATCTCCTGTTTGGTCTTGATTACGTCGGGATATTCCTCGGAATAGCGGGTGCGAAGACTCACGATCCTGGCCCGCAGTTCCTTGAGCCTCTCCTTGTCCGGATTGGCAAGATCCTGGGGAACGCTGGCCAGCTGAGTGAGCAGCGAACTCTCTTTCTCCTTGAGGCTGCGAAGCTGGTTGTTCAATTGATCGATCTCCTGATCGCTTCGCTGCAGCGTTTGAAGATTAAACTGAGTCAGTTCCGGAAGGGAGTTGAGATTACTCTCCTTGAAAGAAGCGATCTTGGCATCCAGCTCTGCCAACTGCGTCTGGATCTGCTTCCCCTCATCCTCTATGAATCTCGATGCCCCGGCAGACTTTTCCTCCCGGCTCTTCAGATTCTCCTCGAGATAAAGGGATGCCAGGACGTTGGCCACCTGCTGCACCAATTCGGGCTTCTCCCCTTCAAAGGACACCGTAAAGGCAATCGTGGCCGCCTTGGCTCGGCCCGTGCGGTCGATAACATCGGCGCTGATGGTATCGAACTGAATGCTGTCGCGCATTTTCTGGACCACCGTTTCCATGCTGGATTTGCCGCGGATGTCCGCATAGAGATTAAACCGGTTGACGATCTCCATCAGCCGGTTATACGTCATGATCCGCTGACTGATCGTCTGCAGACGCTGCTCCGCGTAGCCCGTCACCGTAGACATGACGTATTCCGGCGGGATTTCCTGCTCTTCGATCAGGATGGTTGATGAAGAGCGGTACGTCGGCGGCCAGAGCACGGCGCCAACCAGGGCAATCAGAAAAATCGCAATGATCGGCAGAATGATTTCCAATTTCCGGCGCTTAATGATTTTGGCCAGCGCTTTGAATTCCAGTGTATTTTCTTCCATGAAATGACCTCACTTTGGTTCTTCCCTATGCCGGAAGCAAACTCCCTGGTATGACCTCTATGGAACAACTACGACATCACCCCGCAAAAGCAGGATATTCTGTTCCAGCCGCTTGCCTTCGATCACACTGTCATAATCAAAGTCGAGGATGCGGGTTTTGGATCCTTCCTGTCGAAAAATCTTGATGCTGCCCCGTTTGGCAAAGGGATTGAGCCCACCGGCGGTGGCCAGAACCTGCAGCACGTTAAGCTGGGAATTCAGGATCTGACGTCCGGGGTTGTTCACTTTGCCGATGACATAAATGATCATGCTGTTGATCTGCTGAACGTTGACATGGAGGTCCACGTCGGGAACATATCGGGACAGATTCCCCTCGATTTCCTTTTTCAACTGGGCAACCGTCTTTCCCTCCGCGATAAGCTCCCCGATCAACGGAAAGGAAATTTTTCCGTCCGGTCGAACCACCGGCGTTTTTGTGAGGGCTTCATCTTTCCAGACGGCGACTTCCAGCACATCACCGGGTCCGATAAGATAATCCCGGTCAGACTTCACCAGCAGAGGTTCTCCCGCTGTCTTTCCGGGCGTTGCCGAGGCCTTCGTCGGCTCGGCCGCCGGCAGCGGAGCCGCCGCCAGCAGAATTCCGCCGAGGATCACCAAGGTAAACAATACGGCTATTTTTCTGACTTTCATTCAATGTCTCCCCTTAAAAGATAAAAGCAAACGGCTTGTCATGCAGAAACCTTCTTCATCCCCTGAAGTATTTAGCAAAAAATATCCCACTTATGGCTTTCCTGCATAATTCATTTTTCGAAATCTGTCAAATAATCCATCTCCTTGCTTATTTTCTTCAGCGCATTCCAAGGATGACCAGGGCTTCCTTCCTGCCGGTAAATTCCTCTCCGCTCTGGACCGCCCAATTCAACCTTTCCCTGCCTTTGTCCACCTGGCCGGTCTTGAGAAGAACCATTCCATAGTGATAATTGAGCAGGACACTGGACGGAGCCTTTGCCAGGGCTTTTGTGAGCATCTCCTGGGCATGGCGATAGTCGCCCATTTTGTAATAGATCCAACCCAGAGTATCCAGCACCGCCGGGTTGTTCGGCTGCTTCCCGTAAGCTTTACCAGCCAGGGCGAAGGCCCGTTTCAGATCGTCCTGTTGCGTTCCGTATTCTGTCAGCAGAAACGCCAGATCGTTAGCGGCGATCCACTGGTCGGGCTGCCTTTCCAGGATTTTCTCATACACGGCCATTGCCTGCCGGTAGGCTTCCTCGGCCTTCCGCTCATTGCCCTGAGCGTTGTAGATCTGTCCGCTCATGCTGTGGGCGAGGGCATCCATGGGATTCTGTCGGAGCCGGTTTTCCAGTACGGCGAGAGCGGCGTTGTACTTTTTCTGCTTCATGTAAATCTGCACCAGGGAAACGGAAAGTGGCGCCGACCGGGGATCCAGTTTCAGAGCTTTCTCCAACTCCGCCGCAGCCCGGTCCAGCTGGCCCTGAGCCATGTAAAGGCTGCTGAGCCGGACATACCCGGCAGGATGCGCAGGAATCTTCTTGACCACATCCCCGTAAGCCGCTGCGGCACGGGTATAATCCCTCTGCGCCAGGTAAAGATCGCCCAGGGCAAGCCCTGCATCCGGATCGTCGGGCTTCTGGCTCAATATCCGACGGATGGTCTCCTCCGCCTTGGCATAGTTCTTCTGGGCCATGTCGAGTCGAATCATCGCCTGAGTCACTTCACGGGAATCCGGGCGGATCTTCAGGGCGTTCTGCAGGGTATCGGAAGCGAGGCTGTACTCCTTGTTCATCATGTGGGCTTCCGCCAGCCGGATATGGCCGAGGATAAACTGCGGGCTCTCGCTTGTTACAGTGCGGAACTCGGCAACGGCTTCCGTTCCGTTTTTGTTGATCAGGGCAATGTTCCCCTTTGTGAAATGGGCGTCCACATCCTTGGCGCTTTCTTTGATGACTTCGTCCACATACCGTGCCGCCTCTTTAACCTCCTGGCGGGCCAGATAAACCCGGGCCAGGGCGTTTTTCGTCTGAAGAATATAGCGGTTTCCGGGATCCTTCTCCAGCGCCAGGCACTCCTTCAGAAGCGCCAATGACCGATCCGTCATGCCGGAATTGAAGTAAAGGTCACTCAGGGCAAAACGCAGCTTGAAACTTTTGGGGATTGCCGCAATCCCATTTTTCAGCTCACGCTCCGCATCGGCCGGACGCCCCTTGGAAAGGTAGAACCCCCCGGCCTGAAGCCTGTTTTCTTCGTTGCCGGGCTCGGCAGCCACCAGCTCCGAAAGAAGCGCCGTTGCCTTGTCCTGCTGGCCGGCCTGCCAGTATAAATTCGCCAGATTCAACCGGTAGCGGTTGTTTTTGGGTTCCAGGGCAATCACCTTCTGGAGGGTCGCCGCCGCCTCATCGATTTTCTTTTCCCGGGAATAGAAGTCCGCCAGGGTCAGATAGAGGACGATGCTCTTGGGATTGGCGGTGATTCCTTCATTTAAAATTCCCTGGGCCTCCGGCAGCCTGCTGTTCTGGAGATGGCTGGAAGCCAGCAGCAAAAACAGCTCCGGACGTTTTATTCCCCTCTGCTGCATCTCCTGCAAGAGGGCGAGCGCTTCCGGGCTTTTTTTCATGGAGAGCAGAGCCGAGGCCTTGAGCAGCAGGGCATCCTCGTTGGTGTTAGAAAGCTTCAGCACCGTCTCCGCCTTTTCCAGGGCCTTCTCCGGCTGGCGGCTCATCATGTAAAGGTTCCCCAACTGGATCTGGGCATCCTGCAGGTTCGGATTCAATTCGACGGCCTTTGAAAGCTCCCCGAAGGCTCTCCTCGGATTCTTTTTCTTCAGCTCCACCATGCCCAGCATGTAATGGGCATCGGCAAACTTGGGATCAATCTGGATGGCATTGCGGAACTCAAGCCCGGCCTTGACGAAATCTCCCTTTTCATACAGAGACTTCCCCTTATTGAAGAACTTCTGCTTCTTTTCCTCCGGTCCGCTGCAGGC
>MVRU01000096.1 GCA_002067745.1 Syntrophus sp. PtaU1.Bin005 | reverse complement strand
GCATCATGGCAGAGGTGGAAAGACAGTACGGAGATTATGGCGTTCGCACCAGGGAACTTTGCGCCGAAGGCGGAAAGGCGATCGGCTATATCTGCTCTTTTGTACCTCTGGAATTTATGACCGCGGCCGGATGCATCCCCTTCCGGATCCGCGGGGATATCCGGGAACCCATCACCAGGGGGGACTCTCTTCTGGAAACGATCGTCTGCCCCTTTGTCCGGAGTTGCTTTGACCTCTGCGTCAAGGACCGGTACGACTTTCTTTCCGGCATCGTGATCCCCCACGGCTGCGACAGCATGGTGAGAAGCTACAGCGTCTGGAGCTATTCCCTGAATTTTCCCTATTTCCACTTTGTCAATACGCCGACGGTGGTCAAGGAATCTTCCCATGAATTTTTCAAGGAAGAGCTCCGGTCCTATCAGAAGAGCCTGGAGGACTTTACAGGAAAAGCGATCACCGCGGAGGATCTTCGGAAGGCCATCAGGCTTCACAACGATCACCGCCTCAAGACCAAAGCCCTCTACGAATTTCGCAAGGCCGATCCCCCACTCGTTTCCGCCGCGGAGATCTCCAAAATCCTCACCGTCGGCGCAAGCCTCCCCGTGGCCGAGGCCAACGCCCTCCTTGATGAAGTCCTGGCCGAACTGGGCGGACGGACGGAGGCGCCGGTCAAAAAAGGCCCCAGGATCCTCCTGGACGGCGCCTGTGTGGACCATTCCGTCATCGCCGACATCGTTGCCGAAAGCGGCGGCAATGTGGTGGTGGACACAACCTGCATGGGGACGAGGGACCTGTGGCCCCTTGCCGATGAAGACGGCGATCCCGTGGCCTCACTGGCGCGCCGTTACCTGGACCAGCTCAATTGCCCCAAGACCTACCGGGAAAACACCGCCGGAACCTTCGCCGGCGATGCAGAGTCGCGCTTCGGCGACATCGGGGCGCGGGCGAAGGAGTTTGCCGTAAACGGGGCCATCCTGTACCTTTACAAATACTGCGACCCCTTCGGCTTCGAGGTCCCGGCAAGAAAAGCCTACTACGAATCCCTCAACGTCCCGCTTCTGTGTCTGGAGGACACCTATTCAGCGGGAACGGTCGGACAGTTGAAAACACGCATCCAGGCTTTCCTGGAAATGATCGGCTAGCGGCCTTGCCGGCATAAGGAGGACAGAACAATGACGGAAGAGAAGAAAGAAAAAAAACCGCAGAAGAGAATGACCGCAACCAAGGCGGCCGCCTCCATCGGCCCCATGGTCAAGGAATTTATCGCCGGCACGAACCGGGCAAGGAAGGAAGGCACCCATAAACTGGCCTACACGTTCATCGTCTGTCACCACGAGGAAATTCTCCGCGCCATGGATGTCCTGCCGGTCTGGACCGAAAATTTCGCCGGCGTCTGCGGAGCGAAGCGTGATGCAGAACGCTTCCTGCAGCGGGCGGAATCGCTTGGGCTCTCCCGCTCCCTGTGCACCTACGCCCTGTGCGGAATCGGCTACGATCAGTGGAGAGAGGAGCTGGGGGAGACGCCCCCCGACGCGCCCTGGGGCGGCCAGGCCAGGCCCGACTTCATGATCGAAACGGGCCAGATCCTGTGCGATCCCAGGTCCAAGTGGTATCAGGCTTCGCAGCAGTTCATGCCGGACATCCCGATCTACAACATGGATCTCCCCTATCCCCTCTTCCAGAGGGACAGGGATCACAGGGAAGTTCTGGGCTATTACCACCGCTACATCGTCAAGGAGCTGCGCGGCCTCATCGCCTTCCTGGAACAGCAGACGGGGAAAAAGATGAATTACGACCGCTTGAGTGAGCTCGTGGCTCTGAGCGACCGCATCTGGAACCTGGTCCACGAGACCTACGAACTGCGCCGGGCAAAGCCCAGCCCCATGGGCACCGGGGACGCGATGAACACCATGGTTCCCATGAATTTCATGATGGCCACCCAGGAATGCTACAATTTCTTCTCCGATCTCAAAAAGGAGCTGGAAGAAAAAATCGCCGGGGGAGAAGGCGAGGTCGATGAGGAAAAGTACCGGCTGATGTGGGGCGGCGGACTCCCAGCCTGGTACGCCCTGAACGATTTCAACTACTTCAACAGCAAGGGAGCGTCCTTCCCCGTGGAGACCACCTACCGCATGGTCATGCCCCTGGATGAGATGGATCTCCCCAGGACCAACGATCCCGTGGAACATCTCGCCTGGCGGTGGCTGGGCTACTGGACCTTCTGGTACGACAAGGCCCGCAGGCGCCCCGGATCCGAGCCCGACGTGGAGCGCCTGATCAACTGGGTCGAGGACTACGACATCGACGGCATCGTCGTCCATCAGGCTTTTTCCTGCCGGACCTGGCACGTGGGCCTCATCTGGCAGCTGAATCAGCTGGCGAAGATCTACAAGCCCATCCCGGTTCTGATGATCGGCACAGCAGGGCAGAAGGAAAAGACGAACCGCGAGGTGCCCTCCCTGATCCTGGAAAGCGACATCATCGATATCACGTCCTACTCTGAAATCGATACGCGCAACAAGATCGACGCCTTCATTGAAACCCTGGAATCGGTCCGGGCCAATCGGGCTGCATGATCCCGCTTCTTTCAAAAGATGGCTGAATACTTTGCAGGCATTGATATCGGTTCAACCATGACCAAGGCGGTGATCCTCGGCGAGGGGATTGCCGCCTCGGTCATCGGACCGACGGGGGCGGAACAGCGCAGGCTGGCCAATAAAGTGATGGAGGAAGCGCTCGCCCGGGCCGGCCTAGCCTTCGAGGCCATCGCCTACGTTGTCGCCACGGGTTACGGACGCATCAACGTCCCCTTTGCCGACCGACAGATCACGGAAATCACCTGCCATGCCCGGGGAATTCATTTTCTCTTTCCCGAGGCCCGGACGGTGATCGACGTGGGGGGCCAGGACAGCAAGGCCATCCGGATCGACAGCCAGGGGCGCCCTCATCACTTCATCATGAACGACAAATGCGCCGCCGGAAGCGGCCGCTTCATCGAAATCATCGCCGACACGATGAACATTTCCCTGGATGCCGTCGGCGATCTTTCCCTCCAGAGCACCTCCCCGGCAACGATCAGCAGCGTCTGCACCATCTGGGCCCAGCAGGAAGTGGCCTCGGGCCTGGCCGAGGGCATCCCCGTCCCCGATCTCCTGGCCGGGGTACACCGCTCTCTTGCGGATCGCATCAGCCGAATGGCCCACCGGCTCCGCCTGGAAAAACCCGTCGTTCTCACCGGCGGAGGATGCAAAAACAGGGGGCTCATCGCCGCACTGGAGGAGTATCTCGACTGCGAACTGCTGATCCCCGAGAACCCTCTGATTACCGGTGCTCTCGGCGCCGCGCTCATGGGGCGGGATATCGTGGAAAAGGCCCGCCAGAACAGTCTCCCCCTGGAGACCCGCCCCCGTGTGCTGGAAGCCATCCATCTTCTCGGCTGATCCATCGAGGCTTTTTTTTCAACGAAATTCGTCGGCGGACGGAGACCCTGCAACACTTCCGCGCTTCTGTTCCGTCTGGCCATCCCCTGCGTCCGCTTCGCGGCTGCGGCCTCTTCGGGCTTCGGGCGGCGTTCTTCCGTAATCGCCTAAATCATCCCCCCCCTGGAACATCAGGCGGACGTTCGCAATCAGGTTATTGGAATCATAAAATGAGAGATTTCCTGATTGTCCTGGTTATCATAACCCGTTATTACAGGCAGAAAATACCAGGATTTCCATTTGAAAATTCCTTCCGGAAAGGACGGCGAAGGGTTCACGCACGATGCCCTTTTCCGGGACGAACGTCTTGTCTGTTTTTTTTTCAATCACGGATGTCCGCGCCGGTGACTTCCTGCTGGAAGGACGTTTGACCAAGGGGAAGTGATGTGTCGAAGACCATGTAGGAACAACTTGCAACCCGTCAAAAACAATTCAAGGATGAAGGAGATTGTCAGATGAAAAGAAGAAGGTTCTCGGAATTATTAACTTTGATAAAAAGGATTAAAGGCCGGATGGCCGCTTTCGCCGTTTTCGCGGTGTTCCCGGTCCTTGCTTTCAACGCACCTGCATACGCGGTTCTAGTCGGCAGTTACGCCTTTGAAGAGGGCTCCGGCACGATCATCCAGGACGCTTCCGGCCGCGGCAACAATGGCGCCCTGGTCAATGGGAAAGAAACCTCCTGGACGACCGGGCACTCCGGCCTCGGCCTCTACTTCCCCGGCGTCACCGGTTCCGGTTCCACGCACGTCAACCTGGGAAATCCTGCTGATTTCCAACTCTCGAACGCCTTAACCTTCACGGCCTGGGTCTATTCTGAAAACCCCAACAGCGATGCACCCATCCTCGCCAAGGAAGGCAACGGCGTCCTTTCCTACTGGTTTGGCGTGTTCCATAACCAGTTTGGTGTGCTTCTTGATCACACGGGCAACTACGCCTGGGATCTCGAACGACGCAACGTCGGTACCGTTCCCGCAAAGGAATGGCATCACCTTGCAGCCACCTGGGACGGCAGCGTCGTCCATTATTTCTTCGATGGTGTCCAGCTGGCCGAATCCGCCAACTACTCCCACACCCTGTTTAACGGAAACGCGAACCTCACCATCGGCGTCAACTCGCACTTCAACTTTACCGCGTTTCAGGGAACGCTGGATGATATCCACATCTACAACAACGCCCTCAATGCGGATCAAATCAAAGCGGATATGAATCCCGTTCCGATTCCCGGCGCCGCCTGGCTCCTCGGTTCGGGGCTGCTCGGCCTCATGGGGCTAAAGAGAAGGCTTCTCGGCTAAGGGGCAAATCCGCGGTACAGCAAGGTTCAAAGGCAGGATGATCTCACCGGTTCCTTCGGTGATCCTGCCTTTGCCGTTTTTACCGCTGTCGCCAGAACGACCGGATGAGCCCCCCGAATTTTGAGCGGAACGTTCAGGGCAGGATCATGACCTCCGTCCCAACGGAGATCGTCCTGGCCAGTTCCCGCACATCGTCATTGTACATGACAAAGCATCCCCCCGTCACCCGCCGGCCGACGCGCCCCGGATTGTTGTTGCCGTGGATGCGGTAGATGGCCCCTTTCCTCGTCCGGTGGGAAAGGGAGATCTTGACGGGTCCCATGTAGTTCAGGGGATGGCCCGGGGGTACAACGGGAGGCAGATGGATGCCCCTCTTGCGAAAAATCTCCCGGCAGTAAGGCGTCGGGTGCCACGAGGGATTGAAGGAAATGGCCGTCACCCGGCCCCGCCCCAGGGGATAGACATCAAGACCCCGGACAGCCGTTCCCACCCGGTATTGGCGCCGGAAGAGGCGCAGATTTTCTCCGTTGTGCTCATAGAGATTCAGAACATTCCGGCTGATGCTCACCTCAATGGCATAGCGCCTGTCCCTGGACGGGGCGGGGGATTGCTGAGATCCGGAGGCTTCAAACCGCGAACCGGCAAAAGCCATCACACAGCAGACCAGAACAAACGCCATTCCCCAGGGGCGGTGAAACCTCATTCTTGAACGCAACGGATGATCCGGTTCTTGCTGACCCACGTTTTTCCTCTTGATGCCTTCCTGTTCATACAACTCATTTCGACCTTGTCATTACAGCCCTTTGGCGGTACAAATCAAGCTTCAAATTGAACCGCAGGGAAACCGGACTGCCCGTTACCCCCCGTTCACGAAGGGGGAATAGTCCCTGTGCCTTCATTGCCGGACAGGTTTCCTGATGAACGAGAGAGGACCCTTATGAAAGTCATTTTTCTGGGCACGAACGGCTGGTACGATACGGACACGGGAAACACCATCTGTACCCTTCTCCGTGCCGAATCCTTCGATCTGGTTCTGGATGCAGGAAACGGCTTCCACAAGCTGGACCACTTTATACACCCTGATGACGGAAAGCCCCTGTACCTCTTCCTCAGCCATTTTCACCTGGACCACATGATCGGGCTGCACACCCTCAACAAATTCTCCTTCTCCCGGGGGCTGGTGATCCTGGGGCCTGCGGACAGCCGGAAACTTCTGACCCTGTTTGTCAACCGTCCCTTTACCGCGGCGCTGTCCTCCCTGCCCTTCCCCGTGGAGATTCTCGAACTGCCCGCCTCCCTTTCCAGGCTTCCCTTCCATGTGGAGGCCCTCCCATTGAAACATCCCGTCCTCACCCTGGGTTATCGGATTTCCCTCGATGACAGGGTCGTCAGTTACTGCACGGACACGGGCTATTGTCAAAACGCCGTGACGCTTGCCCGTTCAGCCGACCTGCTCATTTCGGAATGCGCCTACAGGCAGGGGCAGTTCAGCGATTCCTGGCCGCACCTCAATCCGGAAGCGGCCGCCCGGATTGCCTCGGAAGCCCGGGTGAAACGGCTTGCCCTGACGCACTTCGATGCCCGCCTGTACTCCAAATGGGAAGACAGGAAAGAATCCGAAACATTCGCCCGGAAGATCTTTCCCCATGCCTTCGCTGCCCGTGACGGCCTGGAAGTGGATCTATAGGATCCGCTTTTTCCCTCGGCCTCACCTCTCCAGAATGCCTACAACCTCGATATGTTTTGTCTGGGGAAACATGTCCATGGGTTGCAGCTCCGTCAACCGATAGCCGCCGTCGAGAAGACGGCGCATATCCCGGGCCTGGGTGGCGGGGTTGCAGGAAATATAGACGATCCGCAAAGGGTTCAGGCCAAGGAGACCGTCGAGGACATCCGGGCTGCAGCCGATTCGCGGAGGGTCCAGAACGGCGATATCGACCGTGTTTTTTCTTTCCAGGAAAAAGGCCCTTAACCATTCGCCGACGTCGCCGGCGAAGAACTCCCCGTTCGGCACGCCCTCTTCCCGGAGATTCTCTTCGGCGCAGCGGATGGCCTCCCGGTCCGCTTCCACCCCGAAGAGCCGCTCCACCCGCGGCGCCAGAAAAAGGGAGAAGAGGCCGGAACCGCAGTAGGCATCCAGGAGCGTTTCGGCTCCCGAAGGCGCACTGGCCTGGACCACCGCATCAACCATCGTGTCCACAAGGGTTGAGTTGGCCTGAAAAAATCCCGTAGCAGGCACACGCAGGATCTTTCCCTTGACGGAACGCAAGACCCGATTCCCGGGGGCCTGGGAGCGGCCGAATCCGGGAATTGCCTCTTCCGCACCGGACCACAAGGTTACCCTTTCCTCCTGCCTCCCGCCTCTGCCGGAGGGGGGAGAAGAATTCTCCAGGTCCTTCCGCAGCGTTGCCAGGGAGCGGTTGATGGACTCGTCGACAATTTCACACCGCGTCACCGGAACGATCCGGCTGTCCGCCGCCTCCTTGTA
>MVRU01000095.1 GCA_002067745.1 Syntrophus sp. PtaU1.Bin005 | reverse complement strand
GACAGCCCCCGACTCGGATTTTTTGAAACCCTTTTCCTGGACTTTCCGGAGATTGATAAGAGAAAGCACCAGCCGGTCCACAATGAAAGGACGGAATTCCTCCATCAGGTCCAGGGCAAGCCCCGGCCTGCCGGGACGATCCCGATGAAGATAACCCACGGAGGGATCAAGACCGACAGATTCAAGGGCCGAGCGGATGTCGTGAACCAGCAGGGTATAAGCGAATGAAAGAAGACAGTTCACCGGATCCAGAGGCGGACGGCGATTCCGTTCATCAAAGGGAAAAGCATCCTTCTGCATCAGGATCAACTCGCTGAAGACGCTGAAATATCGATGGGCGGCATCGCCCTCGATCCCTCTCAGGTTATCCAGCGAATTTCCCCTTCCCAACGCCGTCAAGCATCGTCCAAGATGAGACACCGCCTGCCGCAGGCTCTCGGCATCCATCTTTTCCTCATGGTCTCTTAATGCCCTCTGCAGCACGGTGCGGCAATTGGCGATCTTCCCCGTAAGGATGTGCCGCGCCATATCCGCGGAAAATTTCGGATCGTCAGCACGTCGATATTGTTCCCGGCGAAGCAAGACGTTGCCGGAAACAGGCCCCTGGACCCTGGCCAGAAAACGGCCATGCTCCGAGAGGAAACTGATACAGACGCTTTTCTCCGCACAAAAACCCATCAAATAAGGACTGCAACCGACATTGCCGAAGCAGACAATTCCGCCGAGCGTATGAACCGGAACGCGGAGGCGGACTTCCTTTTCTACCTTTACAACAACCGTTTCTCCCTCTTTGGAGAGATAAGCGCCCTGAGTCGTCACAAAAAGCGTGTTGAGATGTTTCTTCATGGATCACTCAGCATCCTGGATAGATAAGCCTTGACCGATCGTTTCTTCTGCATCTTTTTCGGTAAACATCCCTCCAATAGTGAACAGCTTTCACAGCGTTTTTCATAGACCGGCGGCGGCGTCCTACAGGAAGAAATCAGCTCGTGCGTCTGCTGTACTATGGATTCCGTTTCCAGACGGAGGTTTTCATCAAAGGCGACATCAAGGCGGCGGCGCGTTTTTCCATAGAACAACGCGCCGCCCGGTATTTTGACATTCATCATCTCTTCCAGGCAGATAGCCTGGGCACAGAGTTGCACCTTATCGCAGTCGTCCGCTTTGGGTTTTCCATGCTTGTACTCCACAGGAAAGGGCTGCCAGCCGCCGTCCTTCAACCGGTGGAACTCCAACACATCAGCTATGCCGACCAGCCCGAGCCGGAAGGACCGCAGCATTACAGCCCGCGCGATACGCACGTCCCCACGGGATTCCCCAGCCTCTTCATGCGCCCGTTCATGCATGAGACGGCCCTCGGCGGTCAGACGGTTTTCCGACCAGACCTGTTCAACATGGATCAGGGCGCATTGCCGGGGGCAGAATACCATATGCTGCAGTGCAGAAATCGGTATAAAGTCATCTTCGTCGTACATGATCCCCTTGAGAACTATTAGATTTTTTCCTCAAGAGTAACGCCTTCCGGCAGACCGCTTCGTGCTACTGAAACTTCATAATCTGCAAAATTTCGTGCCGGATTCATATTATCATTAACTCTTGACACATTAATAAGATCAAATAGTTTATGTGCCGGAGCATTGCCAAGAGCAGATTCATGTTTGAATACAAAAAGCTTTCTTGCATTCATCTTTCCCCGTGCGGCAGAATGGTCATGATCAAACATATTGACTAGCGCATCCCAAAGTAGTGTCAGATCACTTTCTGAAAAACCCGTCTTTTCCGAAAGATGAGCAGACACATAGCCTTCCGCACGATACAGTGCATAAGGGACGATATACTTTCGCCCCATTGTTCGATTGTCACCGCTTTGCTGTTCCGCTTCTTTCTCTGTTGCCACAGCCATCCTGGTAATACTAATCTCCAGGGGAACAATAGGTTCAATGCTGCGAGCAAAATTGATCTGCACGGGACCGCGTACAATGCCACAATTAACCTCTGTCGCCATGACAGCACCAAATGTGCGGACATCATAGAAATTGTCACACATCCACTTCCTTGCTTTTTCGACTTCCTCACCAGACCCTTTGCGTTTTTTACTGTCTTCCTTTGCTGCCACGCCTACAGCAGTATGGGCTCGTGCATGAGTTTGATTCAGGATGGCTTTTTCTCGGATATAAATTTCATAGGGTGTTTGGTTCTTCTTCGTAATTTCAACAAAATTACGGACTTTGCGTTTTAAGCATACATCAGTGACTAAGCCAAAACTGGTTTCCGGATCTATCCGGGGCATATTGCCCGCATCGGGATCACCGTTTGGGTTTCCACTTTCCACATCAAAAAGATAAACGAATTCGTAGCGATTCTGAATAGTCATATCCGAGTAACCTCCTTATAATTGTTCCGTTTTGGCAAAGAATGCCTGTCGTTGATGGTAATATCCGATGGCAAATAATCCCTGATCATCCAATCCAAGATGTGCAGGGAATTCCTGGATGTTCTGCATAATTTCCTCTATGAGCTTGTCATTGTGACGTCCGTACTCCGCCTTCTGAATATGATGTTGCGCCAACCGGAGCAACTGCGGAAATACCGTTCGAGGGGTAGCCGAAGCGGCCCCATAATAACGATCTTTAATAGTCGTATTTGCTCCCGGAATAGCGTCTTTTTGCGACTTCTCCAGTGCGGCAAAGAGACGGCCAAGATTATAAGCAATGCTCGACGAATCTTTATCCAGCGACATGCCAACCTCCTTTTGAGTTGAATTTCTGCGAAACTGTCTGCAAAGGTAAGCCTTAATCAAGGCCACCCTCAAATAATTGATGGTTTGATCCGAACGAATGCGAGTAATGACGGCTGTTAATAAACTCTGAGGGTAGGCCGAACCGGTCAGGATTGAACGCATAATGACCCCTGCCAGCAAGGGGGAGATATTCTTCGAGTCACGTTGCGTTGCCGTTTCTCTTAAAAGCTGCCACATTCCGGGATAATCTGGATCATTTTCATGACTTTTTACAATGGATAAGTCTCTGAAGTGCCACCCAATTTTTTCACTGATATCCTTTACCGTGCTGACATGCCAGAAGCGAACGGATAGGCGGGACGCATTCGGCGCGAGCCCTAGGATATAGAATTTAAGCTCTTCGTCGCCAATATCAGACGTTCTTTTTCCATCCCTGACTGCTTCGAGAAAATCCCGAACTTCCTTGATATCACCAGCATCTTCGCGCGGATCAAAGATCATCCCTAAAAAACCTTCAACGGGAGAATCCCGCTCAGTCCAGAAGACAGTGGTAGCATCGCCGATCAGAATTCTCTGCCGACTGCCAATATTAAGGAGATGATTCAAAGCTGTTGTATAACAAAAGGCAACATCTTCACCTACCGGGGCATTGAAGTTTTGCTCTTTTCCATATGACTGAAAGGCATTGAGGTTAAATGATACGATAGAAGCGCCTGTGCTTTGCGAGCCACGAACTCCTTTGATTTTCGGATGTAAACGAGCAACAGGCTTTTGTTCCCCTGTAACCAGGCAGTAAGCGATGACATTTGAAGCATTTTCAATATAATGGCGAAGCCATGCATCTTTCACGGCAGGTCGATCATGCACAAATTCTAACGCACCATCCAACTGAAAAACGAGATTTGCCCCGGCAGCAATCTCATCCCAGTAAGAAAGACTGGACGCATCGCTTGGATTCCAATTATCAAGGAAATGTAAAACAGCGGACATGCCCTCATCGTTCAGATTCCCACCAATTTCATTATGCAGCTCTTTGAAGGCAGAAAACGTTCTTTGTACCCGCTCAGGATTTCCTTTTGTATCGGCACCAAGAACATAACCGGCGTTATCCCAAAGAAAATTTGCTGCAATATTGACTGACTTAATGACTGCTTCCGGAACAACAAGTTGCTTTGGGACGCTCTTCTTTCCATTAGTGTCTCTGATATCCACAACTTGCAGTAGATCCCCTTCCCTGTTGATTACCAATGCAAAAGAAATCTTCTGTCGGCTGAAACCAAGACGTGGGATATCCAAAACAGGATCAGCTGCCAATCGATGATAATAATCATTTAAGGAATGAAGGATCATGACTTGACCTCCTCACCATCAAGGGACGGAATGTCAATTACACCATCTCTCATGACTGCGCGAAAAAACTTGGCTTCCATATTGTTTTTAAAATCCATATCGTGCAATATCCATCCAAGGACCGTTTCACCGATCAGTGTGGACTGGGGAATCTCTCCCATAATCGGTTCAAAAAATGCCGGAAACTCACGGCAACCGAGATAGGGCTGCTGAAAGCACTGACCTTTTGCAGCACGCCGATTAAAGATATCCTTATGCTTGGCCGGATTGTTATCCTCAGCGCCGCTAAAGATAAAATGCGCTTCAATAGCATAGGCGACATCCCGAAGAACCATTGCAGCCCTCTGCTGCCGATCCTCTTCTATGAAAACCTCTACGGGGGAGTGACCATCTTTTATGGCTTTGTTAACCGTTCCCAAGGCCAGCTTACTCCCCAACTCATTCCGCCGAATATTGTCAAACCGAATTGGATTCAACACATGGATACGATCTACAACCCAATTGATAGCTGGTTTCCAGTAAATCGCCTCCAGAATACCTCGCGCCGCAGAGGGAGTCATTACGTCATAGCTTACACGCTCCACTTTCATCTCAGGTCGGGTAAAGCAGGCATAATTCCCCCACACTTTCAGTTTAACGCCAAAAGACATATGCACACACCTCCTTTCTCCAAATCAAACGCGTACAAAATTTGTGCTAAGGGCAAACCAAAGCAATTCAGCAAATCAAACTCTCAATTTCATGAAACATTGGGTCTTCAGGACAAAGCCCCAGATCATCACGATAAAGATCCCTATTGATCAGTACCAGGTATTGATTTTGAAGCTGCTCAACACTCCCGGCAGCCAACAGACCATTGATTATCTGGGGATATACCTGAATTGTGAAACGTTGTGCCTTCCTGGCTGCCGCTGCGGGATAGGTGCTATAACGTAATTCGCTGATCACGGCATCAGCATCCTGATTAAAAGGTATGATAAGAGATTGCATCTCCGTTTCAATAATCCGGAATTTAACGTTTATCTGTTTAAAAGGGAAATCACCGGAACGACTGCCTTCATTTAGGTCAGCGAGGATATGCTGCCGATCCAACGCTTCTCCTTTTAGCCAGTAATACATACGGAAATAATCGGTTACTGCAGTCAGTGATAAAGGATCATCATGGTTGCGAAGAATTGATTCCGCTGTTTCGGCGGCCTGACGTAAATCTCCAGGAGGGACTCCAGATTCGGGTGAAAAAACGAAGACCTTTCCCTCCTGCCCCAATTTCCCTTCACGATTACAGCGTCCTGCTGCCTGTGCGATTGAGTCAATGCCGGAGATCGCTCTAAAAACAACAGGGAAATCCACATCCACCCCAGCCTCAGCCAACTGTGTGCTGACTACCCGGCATGGCTTATTATCATTAAGAAGAGTACTTTTAACCCTTTCCAATACTTCTGTCCGGTGAGCGGGACACATCAGGCCACTCAAATGAAAACAACCATCACGATTTGGAAGCTTTTCAAAAACTGCACGGGCATGTTTCCTGGTATTGACGATGCACAAAACCCGCGGATAATCCTGCAACTGTTGCACAAGCTTGGCATCCTGCAACACCGGCAACTTTTTTATCTGGACGCGCTTCAACGCGGAATATAATTTCGATGGTTCGGGAATAATCTCACGGACTCCTTCCAGTCCCTCCGGGAACAAATCCGTTTTGAGCAAGGCTGGTTGGGTTGCAGTGCAGAGAACCGTTGACGTACCATAGTTCAAAGAAAGTTCTCGAATCGCCTCCAGACAAGGTTTGAGCAATGAAACCGGAAGCATCTGGGCTTCATCAAGGATTACAACACTATTGGCAATCCGATGTATTTTCCTGCAGCGTGACGAGCGGTTGCTGAATAATGACTCGAAAAACTGAACATTGGTCGTCACAATGAGTGGTGCATCCCAGTTTTCCGCTGCTAAACGCGATCGATAATCCTCGTCACTGGAATCATAGTTGCTGTGGTGTTCCAGGACGGCATCATCACCTAATATTTCCCTGAAAACGGCAGCATTTTGTTCAATAATACTTGTATATGGTATGACGTAAATGATTCTGGCTTTCCCATGCGCCAAGGCATGTTTGAAGGCGAAGGCCAGCGAGGAAAGTGTTTTTCCACCACCTGTGGGAACAGTCAATGAAAACAGTCCTGGAGACCACTCGGCTGCTTCAAGGCAAGCGTTCAAAATCTGATTACGATAATTATTTATGGCTAGCGGAGAACTTTTCTGGGAAAATCGGTCCAGATAAGAATTCAATTTTTCCTGTAAGACTGCCAATAATTCATATCCACTACGCCATCGAGATTTATCCTCATCAACAAAGCGTTCAGTGTCCAGGAAATCAGCATCCACAAGGCAGGAATAAAGCATTCTAATAAAGAAAGAAATCTGGAAACCAAAACGGTTTTTATCAACTTTGATTGGAAGATCTTTTAGAGATGGATAGTCAATAAGATTTGATTCCACTAATAAATTATAATTGGGAACCTTCTTTTCCAGCCTTTTTGCTAGACATGATTCTTCATTTGATTTTCCGTCTGGAAGCCCTGCGTGGTGACCGGCAATCGTGTAAGCCAATATTTTGCCAATATCCTTCAATATCTTGTACGCATGCTGTGCTCCTGCCGTAGAGTGATCAACCCGGCCTGGTTTCGTTTCTATATGTGCATCATAATCATTGGCAGCAATCAATTTAGCTTGAAATTCGTTTGATGACTTTCCCAAGTCATGCCAGAGACCAGCAAAGTAAGCCCACTTTCCAACTCCGTAGTCACTGCCAAACTCAAGCGCCATTTCAGCGACGTTTGTCAAATGATCTTCAAGTTTTTGCCACTCGTCGACTTTGCTGCCGGGCTTTGTATGCGCATATAAGTTTTTACTCATCATCCAATCCTGCCACAATTAATTATCAGCCACAGTCTTATAGTTCGCCTCTCCCATAAATTCCCGGCATCTTCTCCACCTCCCCCTTCGCCTCTTCCCGCAGCCAGGCCAGTTCCAGAATTTCCGCACCGGCGCCCCAGCGGAAGACCCACCACATCACCTCACGGGGTTCGGCGACATGCACTTCAAAGCGGAGCGATCCGTCATCGTTTCTGGTGGTGATCTGGCTGTGATGCCAGAGGGTTTCCTCGATATAAGTCCGG
>MVRU01000094.1 GCA_002067745.1 Syntrophus sp. PtaU1.Bin005 | reverse complement strand
TCTGGTGCTCTGGGGTGGTCAATTTTCGGTTAGCACAAGGCCCTTTCCCTGATCAATTTTAGGTTAGCACAACCAATCGTCGTTTTCGACACCGGCAAACGGTTTTCAACCATTGAAGATCTCTGTGAATACATCCCTCATATGTCACGGGGAGTCATCTTCTATCATTTAATCGATGCGCGCAGGAGAACCCCTCTGGGAAGAAATGATTTCACCGAATGGCTCATGGGCTATGGTGAAGAGCACCAGGAACTTGCCATGCGCATTGCCGGCATAGACCCCTATTTCACGACGCTCAGCGAGCTTCGGAATGAACTGCATCAGGTCTTTGCTGCATACATGAGAGAAAGGCGGGGCCGGTCATGACACTGCTGGAGAACTATGCCCAAATTGTCGGCGAGGACGTCATCCATCACCTGGAGCTGCTCGCTGCGAATCTCCAGGGCATGAAGGTCGTGCATGTCAATTCCACTCGGGAAGGGGGCGGGGTTGCGGAGATTCTCCACTGGCTCATTCCCCTGAAGCGGGAGTTGGGGATCGACGCTCAATGGGAGGTGATCTCCGGGACCGATCCGTTCTTTTCGTTCACGAAACTGATGCACAATGGCCTCCAGGGTAAGAGGGTGGAACTGCATCCCGACCATCTGGCGGAATATGAACGGGTTAACGAGATGAACGCTGAGTCCCTCCGGCAGACTCTTGAGGAGGCTGATCTGGTTTTCATCCACGACCCGCAGCCAGCAGCGCTTCTGCAGTTTATTCCCAACCGGCGGGGGAAATGGATATGGCGCTGCCACATCGATGCGAGCCGCCCGTTCCGGCCGGTCTGGAAATTCCTGCGGGCGTTCGTCGAACCTTACTCCGCCAGCATCTGGTCGCTGTCCGAGTTCGCCCAGCCGCTTCCCCATCCTCTCTACCTTGTTGCCCCGAGCATCGATCCCCTGAGCGAGAAGAACATCGATCTGGGGCACGATGAACTTTCGGCCATGTACCACAAGTGGGGCCTGGATCCGGAACGGCCCATCATTACCCAGGTATCGCGCTTCGACCGGTTCAAGGACCCCATTGGAGTGATCCGTGCCTACAGGATGGTGAGGGAATTTTCACCGATTCAACTTGTCCTTGCAGGCGGAGGGGCCGCCGATGACCCCGAAGGAGAGGAGATGATCCGTCGGGTCAAAGAGAACGCCGGTACGGACGAGGATATCCATGTCCTTCTCCTTCCCAGTGATGACCACCGGACCATTAACGCCTTCCAGAGAATCTCGGACATTGTGATCCAGAAGTCCACCCGGGAAGGGTTCGGCCTCACCGTGACCGAAGCGATGTGGAAGAGCAAGCCGGTAATCGGAGGGGATACGGGGGGGATCCGGCTTCAGGTTGTGGACCATCACACCGGTTTCCTCGTCACCTCGCCGGAGGGCGCCGCCCTGAGAATCCGGTACCTGCTGAAGCACCGGGACCAGCTGACGGAGATGGGGGAGAAGGCCCATCATTTTGTCCTGGAAAACTTCCTGGTGACGCGCCATCTCCGTGAATACCTCACCCTGATGCATGCCGTCATGTTCGAAACCCGGGAAAGGATCGAGACCTGGTGATTTCCTCGCGCGTCTTTCCCATACCGGTACGGGGCATCCCGGATTTCTGGAAGAGGCTTCAGTCCGCCAGGGCGAGTTTCCTCGTCCTGGATTATGACGGAACCGTCGCCCCGTTCCAGGTCGCACGGATGGAAGCCTACCCGATGGCCGGCATCCCGGATCTTATCGCCAGGATTCGGAACAGGACTTCCGGCGGCATTGCCGTCGCTTCCGGCAGGCCCATTGCCGAGATCGAAAAGCTTCTCGGCGTGCCAGGCATCATGACAATCGGAAGCCATGGATGCGAGTTCCACGATTCCGATGGCACCCTGGAAATCCGGAAGCCGTCTCAAATTCAGAGGGAAGGACTTGGCAAAGCCCTGGAGGCCGGCATCCGCAGGGGAATAAAGGATCAGCTTGAAGTAAAGGCGGCCAGTATCGCTCTCCATACACGAGGGCAGGTGGACGATGAGGCGCTGTCCATGGAGAAATGGGCGGTGGACAGCTGGACCCCCATTGCCCGTCTCCACAATCTTGAAGTGAGGGGGTTCAACGGCGGCGTTGAACTGAGGTGCACCGGCCTGGACAAGGGGAGCGCCTTGCAGATCCTGCTTGCCCGCCAGCCGGAAGACGCCTTCTGCGTCTATCTCGGAGACGATGAAACCGACGAAGACGCATTCCGGGTTCTTTTGGGCCGAGGCATCGGCATCAAAGTTGGAAATGCCGACGTTCCAACGACTGCAGAGGGCTTTCTGCCCGATATCGAAGCGGTGAAAGACTTTCTTGAGGGATGGGACGCTCTAGCCCCCGAGGGGCATCAGGAGGATTGAACATGGAAAAGAGAAGACTCGCCGTCATATCAAACCGCCTCCCCATTGTCTTGAAAAAAGAGCAGAGGGGGAAATGGCAGATCGAACCGGGATCCGGTGGTCTGGTGACAGCCCTGGGGCCGGTCCTCAAAAATCGCGATGGGATATGGATCGGCTGGATGGGCACGAATGCCGAGGAGGAGCCGGCTGGTCCTCTTCTCGAGGACCTCATCCGCAGGGGAACCCGGGAAACGGGATACTCCCTGAAGCCGGTCCATTTGACGAAAGAAGAGGTGAACAAGTATTATCACGGATTCTCCAACGAGATCCTCTGGCCCCTGTTCCATGACCTTTTTTCGCGCTGCAATTTCGATCTTTCGTACTGGCCGTTCTATGAGCAGGTGAACCGTAAGTTTGCACAGGCTGTTGTCTCGAATACGGACGAGAATGATTATGTGTGGGTCCAGGACTACCAGCTCATCCTGGTGGGCAGGGAGCTCAAGCGACTCGGATTAAAACGCCAGACGGGTTACTTCCTCCATATTCCTTTCCCGCCCCTGGACATTTTTCTCAAGCTGCCCTGGCGCTTCGAAATTCTCGAAGCGCTCATGGAATATGACCTTGTCGGCTTTCAGACCGTGAGAGATTTGAGGAATTTTGTCGGATGCGTTCGGGCGCTCTTCAATTACAAGGTTGCAAAGGAAAAGTTCATGAACCGGATTCTTCGTCCCGACGGCGAGGTTCTCGTAGGAGCCTTTCCCATCAGCATCGATTACAGAGAATTTGAAGACCTTGCCCGAACCGGTGAAGTGGCCGAGATGGCATGGAGCATCCACGAAAACCTCCCCAATCGGCAGCTCGTCCTTGGTGTGGACCGCCTTGACTATACCAAGGGCATTCCTCACCGGCTTCTGGCCTTCGCCCATGCCCTGGAGTGCTATCCGGACATGCGCCGGAAGGTTACGCTGATCCAGGTGGTGGTCCCCAGCCGTGTGGATGTGGAAGAGTATGGAAATCTCAAGCAGGAGATCGAACGCATCGTGGGGGAGATCAACGGGAGGTTCACGGAAGTCGGCTGGACGCCGATCCACTATATATACCGGTCATTGCCGCGCCAGGAACTTGTCGCCTACTACAAAACCTGCGAGATCGCGCTGGTCACCCCGCTGAAAGACGGCATGAATCTCATCGCGAAGGAATACTGTGCAAGCAACATAGAGGAAAAAGGGATCCTCATCCTGAGCGAATTCGCCGGCGCCGCCTCTCAACTCCACCGGGACGCGCTTCTTGTCAACCCCTATGACAGGCAGCGGATGGCCGATACGATTCATGCCGCCTTGCGCATGCAGGATGATGAGCGGCAGGCCCGAATGCGGAGGCTCAGGCGGTTCATCAAGAGGCACGATATTATCAACTGGGTCAATTCTTTTCTCCATGCAGGCATTGCAAGGAATTTAGGGGACTTTCCCCAGGCCGAGTTCTTTGTGCCTTCTCCGAACGGCGGCGTCGGGAGCGATGACGAATAAGCCCATCTGAAAAAAAAGGACCTTCGACGATCCGGAGGCGCTCCGGAGCCCGGCGCATTCGAAAAAGGGCCTCCCGACACATGGCCGGGAGGCCCTTTTTGAAGTCTGCCTGCCTCCTTACCAGGGGGCCATAGGGAAGTTCCTATTGCGGGTTCTGGGCATCTTCAAGAATGATCACTTCAACGCGGCGGTTCTGCTGGCGTCCGGCAGCGGTCTTGTTGCTGGCCACCGGAGAGGTTTCTCCGTAACCCTTTGTCGCGATGCGGCTCTCATCAATCCCCTTTTCAACCATGGCCTTCTTGACTGCGTCGGCCCGTCGCTTGGAAAGTGTCAAATTATATTCCGAACTTCCCCTGCTGTCCGTGTGACCTTCGATGACGATTTTCCGAGTGGGGTATTTATTCATGAACTGGCTCAACTGATCGATGTTCTTTTCGGCTCCCGCTGTAAGAGTGGCCCGGTTCGTCGCAAAAAGGATATCGCCCAGGGTGACAACCATTCCCCGGTCGGTCGGCCTTGCCTTGAGTTCCTCCAGTTCGGCTTTCAGCCGTGCAAGTTCGGCTGTCTTTCGCTCCACTTCAAGTGCTTTCTGCTCCGCTTCCATCCGGGCTTTTTCCAGCGCCGCCGCTTTTTCCTTTGCGGTGAGCGTGGCCTTGCCTAGTTGCTTTTCACGAAGCTGCAGGATCAGCTGATCCTTTTCTTTTGAAAGGTTCAAGGTTTCCTGCTCCGCCAGCGTACGTTCCGCCGATGCAACGGCAAGCTGTGTCTTTCTTTCGGACATGTAGGCCAGATGCTCCTTTTGGGCGGCGTCATCCTCAACCTTTTCCGCCTCTTTCAGTGTCTGCTCCGCCTCATAAAGAGGAACGGCGGAGACTGAAGCAATCTGGGGGTTCTGCTTGGCTTCTTCAAGAGCGGCCCGCGCTTTGGTTACGGCATCTATGGCCCTCTGTTCCTGGGGGGTGATGCCGGCACATCCGGCTATAAACAAGGATATTCCCATCAAAAGCAGAATGTCGACGATGATGAATCTGTTTCTTTTGACTTTCTCCATCTTTTTGCTCCTCCTATTTATGGCTTCGCTCCAATTCTTTTCGCATGGAATCGACCGTATTACGCATTTCCCCGGAAATCTCCTTTGCCTTTGCAGCCCGCGTCTTCGCCCTGGCGACATCGGCGTCGAGAGTCGCCTCATCGGCAAGGCGTCCCGCCTGCACGTACTCTTCGGCGGCCACGGCCTCCTTTGCCTGCTTTAATTTATCCTCTGAAATTCTCAGATCGAGCGGGGCATTCACGATGGCGTTACTTTCCCTGGCACCCGAGATCGCCCTTTCGGCGTTTGCGATCTTTTCGTTCGGCACCGCCACTTTTTCCGCACAGCCCATGATTGTGAAGCCAAAAATGAGAGATGCGCCTGCCATGACAAGAACGATTTTGTTTTTTGAAATCATTGGCTACTCCTTCCAAAATGAAAATTAGGCGATCCGGCAAAGACTGCTGAAGTGCCGGATGCGTTAACCCATGAAGCACAAACACCCGTTATGAACCGTCAGCGATCAAGCTGGCGGCTGAACCTGAAGGTTGAAGAACAAAGGATCAGCGAAAAGAAAAAAGGGTGTTTCCCTGCTCATTCCGGTTTTTGATGAAAAACGCCTGACGAGCCTGTTCTCCGGTTTTCCTGAATGCCCACATTTCGGGTTCTGATCGCCCGGCCATCTCGTTGCGACCCGGAACATCCTGGATTTTTTTTGGGGCGCCATGCCGGGCTTTCGGAGACTCCGTTGTGATTCACCAGGCGAGGTGAAATTCCTGATGGTGGATTTTAACCCCCGGGAATTCTTTTCCATGGGAATATTTTTGACCAGCGCATGTTCTTGATCCTGACCACGGCTTCTGACGGAATGCGGAGTCAGCATTTGCCTACAGAGACTGAGTCCGGCGGAATAACGACACGTTGACCTGGATGAAACGCCCGTTGGGTTAAAAAATATCTCGTTTTAATAATTATAGCCTGTAATAATTGATGAGTAAATCCTTTTTTTATCGGCGGGTCCATGAAAGGGTTGATGAGGGCGTGTTGCCGGTCACCCCGTTTGATTCCAGCTTGTCTGAACGATGGAGGGGCCGGGAAACGGCTGTTATATCCGTGGGGCCGTCCACTTTCTGTGTTGCGGCGGCCCGGGTTTCTTGAAATCTGCCGAGATTACGAAATGGCCTTGTACCAGATGTTCATGCTTTCGATATGTGCGGAAATGTTGGTGTTGTTTGTTAACCTTCCTCCATAGGCATAACCGAGCCTGGAAAAAGTGATGTTCATTCCCGGGGATTTTGCCCGGGAAATGGTGTAAGCTGTCTTGATGCCTTTGTGTTTCATCCTTTTCTCCATTTGAAAAAGCAGATGCACCCCCAGGCTGTGACTCTGCCACCGGGTAAGCGTTGCAAAATCCGTCATTTCCACATTTTCGGCTGACAGGTCCATCTCGGCGGAAGAAAGGGCCACCAGCTTTTTGCCTGTTTCGACCCCGAAATAGTCGACGTGACTTCGCATGGTGTCAAGGAGATAAGCGGGATTATGGATTGGAAAAGGATAAGTCGGAAAAACGGCCCTGTAGATGGAGGCCATTTCCTCCACATCCCTTTCCCTGCAGCGGCGTATTGAGAACCGGTTTGAGTCCAGCGGTGCGGCAGGAATTCCAGTCCTGTTGAGCGCAAGGCGGAGAATCGCATCCAGGGTTGCTGCATCCGTTTCGGATGCCCGCTGCCCCTCCAGGTAATACCCCAAAAATATTCCTGCATCGCACCCGTTGTAGAGTCCGGGGATGGAAGCCTCTTCGACGTAACCCGCCTGGGAAAACCAGTTCGAACGGCGCGACGGAACTTTGACGAAGATCTTCGAATAACCGCTCCGTTCCGCTCTTCGGACCAGGTCGAAAGGGAGATCGCCGTTTGAGCCGTCTCCTAATTTCAACAGGTAGATCCGGTCATTGTACGGACCATGCTGGATGATGGAGCCGCATGGGAGCGTTTCCAGCCGGTCCGGAACGTGCCTGTTCATGAACCGTTTCCTTCCCTTCTCTCGTGCCGGTCATTGTCCCTGGGAATCAGGGCGATGGTGTCGTCGTAATCCGCCAGAAGTTTTTCGATCCCCACGGAACGAAATTCCCCCGCATCTTCGAGGGCGAGCTGGAGATTGCATTCCGTGCAATTTCGATCGCAGAACGTCGGCTCGTACGAATCGGGTTCTTTATACGTGGTAATGACCCCTTCATAATTTCGCAGGACGACCTTGTTGGTAGACCATGAGATGAGGTAATTCGGCATGACCGGAATTTTTCCTCCGCCTCCGGGGGCATCGATGACATAGGTGGGAACGCAGAATCCGCTCGTGTGACCTATGAGGCTTTCGAGAATTTCGATTCCTTTTCCCACGGGCGTTCGAAAATGGCTGAGGCCCTCCGACAGATCGCACTGGTAGAGATAGTAGGGTCTCACACGATTGGCTACGAGTTTATGGACCAGAGAACGCATGATCCGGGGGCAGTCATTGACACCGGACAAAAGAACGGATTGATTTCCCAGGGGGATCCCGGCATCTGCAAGTTTTCTGAGCGCGAGTTTTGAAGAGGCCGTCAATTCGCGTGGATGGTTGAAGTGCGTGTTGATCCAGAGGGGATGATGCTTCTTGAGCATTTCAACCAGTTCATCCGTGATGCGGTAGGGAAGCACAGCGGGCGTGCGCGTCCCGATCCGGATGACTTCGACATGCTCGATTTTTCTCAGCTCGGAGAGAATCCAGTCCAAATAATCCGTCGGC
>MVRU01000093.1 GCA_002067745.1 Syntrophus sp. PtaU1.Bin005 | reverse complement strand
CACCTGATCGAAGGAAAGATCTCCGTGGGGCCGGTTCACATACTTGAACAGTTTTTCATCCCCGGCGTCCAAAGAGGGGATGACAAGATCGGCCGCCATCAGATCCTCCTGAACCTCCTTCATCCACAACAGGGAGCCGTTGGTCAGAACGGCGACAGGAATGTTCGTCATGGCCTTGACCTCACGGATCAGGTCTCCGATCCGGCTGTTCAGCGTCGGCTCTCCGGATCCTGAAAAAGTAATGTAATCCGGGAGGTCCCTTTCCACAAGTTTCCGTCTTACTTCCTCCAGAATGGCCTCGGCGGGAAGATACTCCCTCCTTTCCATCGTCTTGTTGGTGGTCCGGCCAATCTGGCAGTACACGCAATCAAACGTGCAGGCCTTGAAAGGGACCAGATCCAGCCCCAGCGAGCGGCCCAGACGACGCGACGGGACAGGTCCGTAAACATACTGAAAAGTGCTTTTTTTCATGAATTTTCTCCGCATGATGCATTCCCGCAGCGCTCTTCCCGGCCACAGCAGGTCCTTCCCGTTTTTTCCAGAGAGCATCCCTCCCGGCCCCGGCCCGAAACCTTGAAGAGGAATCCTGTTCCGCCGCTGATCAACCGCCGGACCGCTCCCCGGCACTCAGGACATTCCGACAGGGGGTCCTCAGAAATCGCCTGCTGACGCTCGAACTTCAAACCGCAGAGTTCACATTCGTATTCATAGGTGGGCATTGCTTTCTCCTCCGATCACTTGGAATAGTCCCGCTTTCCCCGCTGCCTGGCCGTTTCCTCGTCCACCTCGTCCTGCCAACCGTTGCGCGTGGTCTGAACGAAGTCGAACTTGGCCGTATAGGGTTTGATGTCCAGGAGGGGCGTGCCGTTCAGTATGTCCACTCCATCGAGATGAAGCACATTCCCTTCACGGCGAATCAACTCAACAATGCTCAACCCGATGGCATTGGGGCGGCGGGGCGCCCGGGTTGAAAAAATGCCGCGCATCACATCCTGGAGAAAGGGTTTGATCATCAACTGCGGCGATTCCGCCCGGTGAAAATGGTAAATCAGGTAAAGGTGTGAAAAACCGTCCAGATCGCTCAATCCCTCATCAAATTCCGGATATATTTTCACCTCTCCTTTACATCCGCGAGCGTATACCGGCTGGATGGGTGTCTTTTCCGGGATGGTATGTTCGCTGTAGATGACCCCGATGGGCCGATAGATGACGACCGCTTCCTCCATGCCCGACTTGATTAACGACCCCCTCGTGCTATTCCTGTCTTCAGATTTTATTTCTTTCATTCTTTGCTCCTCCAAAAATCGGCGCGGCACAGATCACGTTAAAGAAAGATAGGATTTTCGGCTGAACCTCTGGATGACCCTAGTCCCCACACCATGACGGACGGCTTTGAGCACCTTATCCTTGTCAATCGGGACCGTACCGGCCAGCATGTGCACCGGAAGGTGGGAAAAGACTTCCGCAATCATGGGCGTACTGGGGCCAAGGAGAACGGTCTTCACCTCACTGCCGGTATGCTGGAAGATTTCCTCCGTCGTGTTGTTCAGGATCGAAGTCGAAGTCAGAACCATCACCTGAGCCCAGTCCCTGAGCTTGCCATAAAAATCTTCCCTGCTCCCAATACCCCTGGCGATATCGATGACCTCCACAAGCGCCCCCTTCTCCTTCAGAATCCTGGCCACGGGCGCGAAATCACCGACCATGGCCACCCGCGTCTTTTCCCCGATCCGAAAGCTTTCGAAAAGAACCTTGTTTTCCCTGTCCTCCGGCAGGGAAAGGGCATGCCGGTAGTTGAGGGCATTCACAAGGGCGACAGCCATGGTCTTTTCAAGAGGGTGAGGACTTTTGATCTTTTCCAGGAGTTCCAGCGCGGGTTTTCCCTCGAAATCTTCATACCTGTTGACGAAGGTACAGCTGCCCTTGTTGGTGAAGTAGGTGTAGGCGATGCCGATCCCCCCGTCGGAGGTGGTCACGGCCGTATAGCCAAGTCCCAGGGTTACCTGTTCAACGAGAACGTCCTGGGCTTTTGCCTCAAAAAAGCGGTACATCCGATCATCCAATTCCATACATAACCTCTCAAAAAAATACCGTTCAGGAAAAACCAAGGCGGCGAAGACAGCATGCCGGAAGTCGCCCTCCTTTAATGCCCGCGGAGGCTGGCATCCAGAAGTTCCCCGGCATCTGCGACCGTCAGCCTGCCGTCCAACCCTTCCGCCTTGATGGCGTCTTCGAGCATTTTGGCGCACTGCGGGCAGGAAACGACCAGGATTTCCGCTCCGGTTTCCAGGGCCTGCCTGACCCGGATTCTGCTGGGACTGTCCCCTTCCCCGCCCAGAATATCCGTGAAGAAATTTCCTCCCCCGCCACCGCAGCAGAGGGCGTTTGCCCGATTCTGGCGCATTTCCACCAGTTCGACACCGGGAATGGCCCTGAGAATGTTGCGTGGGGCTTCGTACTCACCTCCATGCCTGCCGAGGTAACAGGCGTCATGAAACGTCACCCGGGCAGCAAAGTTCCCCGGTTTCAGGTTCCCCGATTCGATCAGCCGACTGAATACCTGGGAATAATGAAGGACCTCAAAATCTCCCCCAAAGGCGGGATACTCTTTTCGAAAGGCGTTGAAGGCATGGGGATCCAGGGTGATGATCTTCCGAACGCCCAGCTGACGGAAGAGGGCGATGTTTGTTTCCGCGAGATATTCAAAAAGCCCCGATTCGCCCAGAACGCGAACTTCATTGCCGTCGCAGGGTTCCCGCTCTCCAAGGATTCCGAAGGAGACACCCGCCCGTATGAGATTCCGGCTCACCGCCTGCGCGATCTTCCGGCCCCGCTCATCGTAGGACCCCACACAACCGACATAGAACAGGTACTCCTGGCCGTCATAGGGCTGTACGGGAAGGTCCGCGGCCCAGGAGGACCGTTGGGCCGCCGGCAGATTGTAGGGGTTTCCGTGGATCGAGATGGCCTTGAAGTAATCCCTTACGGGGGGGGGAATCCGCCCTCCATTGACCATTTCTTCCCTGGCGGCGATGAAGATGTCGACCAGATTTTCCCGAAACGTAAAGGCGCAATGCTCGACACAGTTTCCGCAGGTGGCGCAGGAATAGAGAATTTCCTGAAAGCGTTCGCTGTTTTCGATCTCACCGTTGAGCCAGGCCCGGATCAACCACATCCTCCCGCCCGGGGCAAAGGTGTCGAACCGGTATTTCCGATAGGGGGGACAGTTGAAATTCTCGTAATCCAGGGTAAATTTGCAGTACCCGCAACGGAAACAGCGATGAAGGATCTCGGCGTATTTCATTTAGATGCCCTCCCAGTTTCCCGGATTCATGATTCCCTGAGGGTCAAGCTCCTCCTTGATCCTCTTCATGAGCCTGGCGGTCTGAGGATCCATCTTTTCCAGGGCGATCCGCTGCTCATCCAGCGTCGGCTTCCAGAAGAGTCCGCCGATGGACAGGGCGTACTCGCTCGCTTCGGAAAGGGCCATCCGGGTCCGGTTCAGCATGTCCGCATCCGCCCGGTTGAAGGTAAAGGAAAAGGCAAACATCATGGCGTGCCCCTTGTCGATGATCCTGGCCGTTGCGTGATACTTGAGGTCATATTTAACAGCCAGTTCATCGAGTTTCCGGGAGCACTGGGGATACCGGTCGATGGGGACGATCGGCCCGGAATATTCGAAGCCGCCTCCCTTGGTCACATCCGCAAAGGTCGTGGCGCTGCGCTGCGGCATGTCCAGGAGCGTTTTTTTCATCCCTTCGCCGACGGTCATGAACCCGCCGTCCTTGCTTTTAATGAACCCATCCAGGGCGTGAAAGAGGGTCCTCTTCTTGAACTCCATCTCCTCCGCGCTGTCTCCCGTGAAATAGATCACGATATGGTGATTGCCGCTGAAGATCAACGGCAGGGGCTGGGCGAAGATGTTGATGTCCTCCGCCATCTCCGTGTGTGTGAGTTCGTAAAGGATCCCCGGCACGAAGTCCGGACTGTCGGTGATAAAGATCTCCACATCCCGCATTTTTTTCCGAGGATACAGCTTGATCCCCACCTTGGTGAGAATCCCCGTCGCCCCGAACCAGCCGAGAAACAGCCCGGAGAGATCCGGCAGGGGGGGGCCTTTGGAAAACCAGTCGTCGGACAGGGCGCAGGAACCGATCCGGCACAGCTCACCCGACGGGAGGACAACCTCGAGGCCGGAAACCATGTCGGAATTGAATCCCTGCTGCTGGGTCAGGCGCCCCTGCCCGTGAATCATCACGTTGGCAGCCACCGTGGCGGCGGCGGGCGAATCGGGTGTGCTGAACCGAAGCCGGGGGTAGTACCGATTGAGGTGGGCATGCAGCTTACCCGTGGAGGTGCCGCCTTCCACCACGGCATAACGGGCGGCTTCGTTGACCTTCAGAATTCCGTCCATGCGCTTCATGTCCAGAACGATCCCCCCCCTCTGGGGAATAACCAGACCGCTCAGGGACATCCCCGCCCCCATGGGAACCAGGGGAATCTTCTCCCGCCCCGCCAGTCTGACGATCGCCTGAATTTCCTCGACGGACCGGGGCAGGACGACGTAATCGGGCGCATGAGCAGGCATCAGCCCGGGGTCTCTTCCATAGAAATACCGCTCCTCCGCGGAGGCGGAAACATAGGGCTTTCCCACGATCCCGGCAAGGGCCTGGACAATGCTCTCCATATCACCGCCCTCCTTCCGGCGTTTCACCGATGGCCATCCGGCACAGATCGATCAGGTGCAGGGGGGTCATTCCCCGAGCGGCCACCAGGGGGCTCAGGGCGTTCATGCACCCGTGGCAGTTGAAGATGCAGTATTCGGCGCCGCTTTGCGCCATATCCTCCAGGTTCCGGCCCTGGACATCGGCCATCAGGTCATATCCGTACATGGCCCGGAAGATGCTGCCGCAGCACAGGGCGGTTTCATCCTGGTAGGTCCTCTGCACCAGGGTTGCACCGATCCGATCCATGATCTTCCGCACAAAAAGATGGCTGTCCCCGCAGAGCCGATTGGAGCAAGGGCGCTGGTAGACCACCTTCACATTTAAGGGTCTGATCAGATCCTTAAGCGCCGTTAAGCGGTTATACAGGTATTCAAAGTAGTGCACCGATTTGAAAGGGACCTCCATGCCGTAGGCGGGGGCCAGGGAGGTAAAGGCGGCATAGCACTCGTCATGGAGAAAGACCACCTCTTCAACACCCAGTTTATGGATATTTTCGATCACCACGGGAAGGCGCTCCTTGAATACTTTCGTATTGGCAAAATGGATATAGACGACGTTGCAGAAAAATTCCTGCCCGAAGAAGTAGGAGGGCATCACATCATCGAAGAGTCTGCCCTTCGTGATCTCCTTCAACTGTGGCATGAAACCGAAGGAAAGGGCGATCTTTCCGATCCTGCCAAGTTCATACTTCCCCTTGGGCTCGCCGATATGGATCCACTGCCGCGTGATGGCGCGAGGGGCCGTCAGGATTCCCTTGTTCTCTCTCCTCTCGTTGATGAGGTAAAAGGGATGATTGCCCCGCTTGCAGTACTCCTCGCAGGCATAACAGGTAACACAGTCCTGCAGTACCGGGGAATCTTCACCCCGGAATATTTTGACCATCTCTTTCCTGGCCGGGTCGGCTTCATATTTCAGGTACTGGCACTGAACCAGACAGGCCCCGTCCGGGCAGGCCAGACACCGCTTTTCATCGAACTTGAGCTGATACATCAAGACCTCCTTTCAAAGGCCCTCTTCTTTTTGCTCCTGGAAAGAAAAATCAATCCAGGCGTTTGAGCTTTTCCGGATAGGATCGGGCAAGATCCACATAGAGCTGCTTGCCCCAGGTCCAGAATTCCTTGTGCCTCGGTTGAACGTCTCCAACCACCTTTGCCGGAACGCCGGCAACGAATTTTCCCGACTCGACCCGGGTCTTGCTGGGTAGAACCGAACCTTCCGCAACAATGGCCCATTTCCCGACGGTCACTTTCAGGCTGAGCACCGAACCCATGCCGATCACGGCGAAATCATCAATCCGATCGGCATGGAGAATCGCCCCGTGGCCGACGGTAACCCGTTCCCCGAAGATGCTCAGCCCGTCCGGCTCGATGTGAACCACGGCATTTTCCTCAATGGCGGTTCCCGGCCCGATCCGGATACTTCCGTAATCACCGCGTAAGATGACCCCGTGACCGATGTAGCAACCATCCCCGATTTCGACATCTCCGATCACCCGGGCGGAATCACTGATGTAAACATCCTTTCCGATTCTGGGTACCCGGTCACCGAATGAATAAATCGCCATACGATGGACTCGCTCCTTTCTTCCTGCAGATCTTTGCCATAATTTCGTTACCCGCCGATACGGCTCATCGGCCGAACGCATTTGCGGGGGTTGTTCAAGTCGAGGTCGTGGCCCCTGGGTTTGTTTAAGATCGCATCCCGGATCAGCGCAGACAGGTAAGGGCCTTCCCGACCCTCCCGCAGCGGGGTCTTGAGGTCCGTTTCCCGGTCTGAAAAGAGGCATCCCCGCAGCTGCCCGTCCGCCGTCAGGCGGAGCCGATTGCAGGTCTCGCAGAAATGGTGGCTCAATGCCCCGATCAATCCGATCCTACCCCTGGCGCCTTCGAGGATGTACATTTCCGCCGGGCCTGCCATCGATTCGGATTCCACGCGCCGGACAGGCCCCAGGGTTGAAATCCGCTCCAGAATTTCCCCGCTGGAAATAAACCCTTTCATCCGGGCGTCGGCCGCCCCGATGGGCATCATTTCGATGAAACGCACATGATAGGGTTTCCGGTAGGTAAGGCGCGCGAAATCCAGGATTTCATCGTCGTTGAAGCCTTTCATGGCAACCACATTGAGTTTGATGGGAGCCATCCCCACCGATTCGGCCTCTTCAATCCCCTCCCAGACCTTCTCGAAGAAAGGCCGCCGGGTAATGGCATTGAATTTCTCAGGCTTCAGGGTATCCATGCTCACATTGATCCGGCAGATGCCGTATTTCCGGAGGTCACGGGCAAACTCTTTCAGGAGGACGCCGTTGGTCGTCAGGGTGATTTCTTTCAGGTTTTCTATCCTGTTGAGCCTGTCAATAAAGGAGATAATGCCCCTGCGCACCAGGGGTTCGCCCCCGGTCAGCCGGATCTTTCGGATTCCATTGGCGACACAGAGTTCGACAAGATGCAGCATTTCCTCGTAGGTCAGGATTTCCCTGTGGGGAATAAAGGTCATCCCTTCGTCAGGCATGCAGTAGACACATCTCAGATTGCAGCGATCCGTTACGGAAAGACGCAGGTAGTTGATGGTCCGGTGGTGTCTGTCCGTCAAATCGGCCTTTTGTTCCAGAGCCATCCGGGAATACCGACCTTCAAAAGATTCTTGGCTCTCCTTTATCATGTTGATCAGGAAGTCTCCATAGCTACTTGAGTCTTTTTTGCCCGGATGTCCCGCATGGCGGCCGCGCGGAAAGAATAATCCGTGCGGCCGCCATGGTAATGATCGCCGCGGTTTTTATTCCGCAGCCTTTGCGGATTCCAACTCGTCCAGGCGCTTCTGGAGATCGCTCAGTTCCGCTTTCAGGGCGTCGGCCTCTCTTTTGAGCATCTGCTTTTCCATCTCCGGATCAGGGATTTGATATGGTGCGCCATACCCGGCGGGCCTCATCCATCCCCAAAATCCTGATGCGAAAAATCGATTTCTCCAGCCTCGACCTCCGCTCCGGAACCCGCGTCCCCGGCCGTAACCCAGCCCGAAGGCCGGCGGAGCATCCGTGTAACCCGGCGCTCCCAGCCATGAGCAG
>MVRU01000092.1 GCA_002067745.1 Syntrophus sp. PtaU1.Bin005 | reverse complement strand
TTCATGCTTGGCCCAAAAGATCCTTTTGATGAGCTCCTTTCCCTCATGGTCGCGGGGATGGGCCTTGCCGCCGTATATGATCTGGATCTTGCCCACTTCATTGGAAATCCTTTTGAGCCTCTCCATATCACTGAAGAGGAGATCCGCCCGCTTGTAGGTGGCGGCACGCCGGGCAAAGCCGATTGTCAGGATGTTCTCATCCATGCCTGCCCCGGTTTCGTGGTTGACCAAGCCCATGAGCTGCTTCTTGCACTGCATGTGCGCGTTCCAGAGTTGGTCTCTGGGAACGCTCAAGGCGTAGCGCAGACTGAAATTGTCCTTTCGCCACAAAGGAATATGGCGGTCGAACAGTTCTCGAAACGGCGCGGAAACCCAGGCGGCGGCATGGACCCCGTTGGTGATGGCCTCAATGTCATAGCCTGCAAACATGAGCCTTGAGACCTCGCCGTGTTTCTTTGCCACACCGTTGACATACCGGCTCAGATGGAGGGCGAGATAGGTCATGTTGAGGGTGTGCCCTTCGTGGAGAACTCCTTCCAAAGCGAAGAAGTCGTTCCGGTCCCCAAGGACCTTTCGGGCCAGGTCGACGGGGAACCTGTCGTGCCCGGCCGGGACAGGAGTGTGGGTGGTAAAAACACATCGGCTCCGCACCGATTCCACATCCTGCTGAATGACCGATTCCCTCCCCGCCTCTTTGGCGGCCTCGTCCAGAAGCGCCAGTGTGAGCAAGGCCGCATGTCCTTCATTGAGATGGAAGGTGGCGATCTCATGATAACCCAGCGCGCGGAGTATTCGTATACCGCCGATCCCGAGAATTACCTCCTGGGAAATGCGGTAATGATCATCTCCGCCATAGAGCGACTGGGTCAATCCGCGGTCCCACTCGGAATTTTCAGAAAGATCCGCATCCAGAAAGTATATGGGAACCGCGTAGCCGCCCTCTCCGCGTACATCATAGCGCCAGGCCCGAAGATGAACAACCCGGCCTTCGATCTGCACCTGAGCTCGTGCAGACTCCTCTTCGAGCAATTTTTCAAAGGCCCAGGAGGTCGGCTCTTCCCTCTGCCACCCGTCGGCCTCCAGCCTTTGTCGAAAATAACCCTTGCGGTAGAGAAGCGTGACTGCAACCATCGGCACCCTGAGGTCCGCTGCCGAACGGATCGTGTCCCCGGCAAGGATCCCCAGCCCCCCGCTGTATGTGCATATTCTCTCGTCAATGCCGATCTCCATGGAAAAATAGGCTACAGCGCGTCGTCTTTGGTAGGACAGTTCCATATTATCCTCCTTAACCGGTTGAACGTCGTGCGCGGGCTAACACTGCCTGTTTTTGGCAATGGACATTTTCGGCCTGCGGGGAAAAGATCCTGAATTCAATGCGTTTTGATTTTTCCTTCATGGTTTTCCCTCTTCATGGAATTTGTTTCAGGCTTTGATGATTTTCATCGACAAGGCTTCACACCTGTCATCAGGCGATTCATCCTCAACCCAGACGAGGCTTTCATCCTTTTCAACCATGCCAGCCGTGACCAGCCACCGGACGGCCTTGTCGGCAAGGCCGGTTGTTCCACCATCCAGTTGGACAGGATGAACCCCATAAGAAAGGCCCAGGAAGTTGTTCGTTTTTTCATCGCCGCCATGAGCCAGTATCCAGCAGTCGGGCCTGAACCTGGAGATCAGACAGGGGGCGGCCCTGCCTTGCGTATGGGTCAGGATGAAGCGCACATTCAATGCACCGGCCGATTCAACGGCATTCAGCGTGATGACATCTTCCACGGTGGCGTCGCCAGATCCCACAGCCGCCCGGAAGTAAGCGGGCAAATCCGCCAGCACCCGGATGGTTTTTTTCTCCCGTTCGGCGGATATTGCGATCTTGCTGATCAATTCAACCGCTTCCACGGGATACCGCCCGATAGCCGTCTCTTCGGACAGCATCACTGCGTCCGTGCCGTCCAGAATGGCATTGGCCACATCGGACACCTCGGCGCGGGTCGGACGGATGTTCTCGGTCATGGAGACCAGCATCTGGGTCGCTGTTATCACGGGCCGGCCCAGACGATTCGCCTGATGGATCAGTTTTTTCTGAACGGCTGGCACGTCCTGCAAGGGAATTTGAACCCCCAGGTCCCCCCGGGCAATCATGATCGCATCCGCCGCGGAAAGAATTCCGTTGAAATTTTCGATGGCCTCGGCCCGCTCGATCTTGGCGACCACATAGACGGATTGCCCTTCTGCCTGGGCAAACCTTTTCACTTTCAGAATGTCTTCCGCTGTTTCAGCAAACGAAACACCGAAGGCATCCACCCCCTGCTGCAGGGCAAATGCGACAAAATCGAGGTCCGTATCCGATACGGCTTCGGCAACTATCTTTGCCCCGGGGATGCTCAGTCCCTTGTGGGAAAGAAGCGGACCGCCGATAACCGTCCGGCAGAAGACATCCTCACCGGACACCTTTTCCACCAGGAGTTGTATGAAACCGTCATTGAGGAAAATCAGGTCTCCAGAGGTCACACTCTCCGGCAGTCTTTTGTACTCGACAGGGATTTGGGTTGGGGTGCCCATGAGGTCTTTGACGGTCAAAACGACCTCATCCCCCTTTTCCAGCAGAAGTGGCTCCTCCAGGAGTTTCCCGATTCTTATCTTGGGGCCGGGAAGATCGGCCATGATCAGGCAATGACGCTGAAGTCTTTTCGCAACGGCCTGGATGCGCTGAATATCCTCCCTGTGGCTCTGCAGGGTCCCATGGGCGAAATTGAGCCGCGCCACATTCATGCCTTGCAGCATCAGCCGTTCCAGTAAAGCTTCCGAACGGGAGGACGGTCCGATGGTGCACACGATCTTGGTTTTGTGGGTCGGTAATCTCATGGTCGTCGCCCCTCGCTGTTCATGTATGCTGTTCTTCAAACCACTGAAATCATACTCTCATATAACCGCTCGGCATCCTCCCTGCGGCACAACTCCGTTCCCGGCGTCATGACGGCTGCCGAACCGGCCGCCACGCCGAAAAGGACGGATTCCCTGAGCGGGTTTCCCCGGGCCAGGCTCAAGGCGATACCTGCCACCATGCTGTCCCCTGCTCCGACCTTGCTCACTATGGGCACGGTGGGGGGAATGATGTGTTCGACAAAGTCTTCGGAAACCGCCAGGGCCCCCGCCGCGCCAAGGGAGATCACCAGTACCTCGCACCGGCCGCTTTTGACCATCTTTTGGGCCTCGGCCTTGATCTGCGATTCCTCTTTAATCTCCTCACCGACCAGTTCCCTGAATTCACGGACATTGGGTTTGATCAAAAACACCCCTTCCTCGAGTGCTTCTCTCAGGGCTTTACCCGAAACGTCCACGATCGTTCTTGTCCCCTTCTTCTTCCCGACACGGGCAACCCGTGCATAAAAGTCGGGAGGCGCCCCCGGCGGAAGGCTTCCGCTTGCCACCACATAATCGGGTGGGGGGTCGATGGCTGCCAGTTTCTGAAGAAAGGACTCCCATTCATTTTTCTTCAGAGTTGGTCCCGGCATTCCAAAGCGGTACTGCTGGCCGGTGGATTCCTCCAAAATGACCAGACTCTCCCGGATCATTCCCTCAATGGGAAACGGTCGATGGTCCAGACCCTCTTCATCCAGAAGTTCTTGAAGCCTCATCCCTGTCAGTCCCCCTGCAGGGTAATGGAGCAGGGATTTTCCTCCCAGTTTCTTAATGGCCCGGCAGACATTCACCCCGCCCCCTCCGGGCTCGAAACGAGGCGGCTTGCAGTAGAGTTTCCGCTCGGCCACAACGTAATCAACACTTGAGCTCTTGTCGATGGCCGGGTTCAAGGTCATGGTCACGATGGTTTTCATAAATAACCCTCCCTGTGGCAGTCCTCTTAGATACAACCTAAGCTCGTTTACCGGATATGACATTTTCGGGTTCACCCTCGGTGAAAGAGATGATGTTTCCCACCGTGGTGCTCAGGATGCGCTCCACCGCTTCCCGGGTGTTGAACGCGCTGTGCGGGGTGATGATCACATTTCGAAGGCGGAGCAGAATGTGATTGAGCAGCATGGTCTCCAGATCATGTTTTTTGTCATAAACCGAGCGCAGTAATTCGGACTCTTCCCGGATGCCTCCCTCTTCCGGCAGGACGTCCAGTCCCGCAGCCGCCACCTTTCCGTCGCCGATGGCCTTGGCCAGTGCCTTGATGTCCAGGACGTCGCCCCTGGCCGTGTTGATCAGGACCACCCCTTCTTTCATCCTGGCGAATTCTTGGTCGGATATCAGATTCCGGGTCTTCTCGTTGGAAGGGACATGGAGCGTGATGATATCAGAAGAAGTCAGGAGCTGATCCATCTCCACGTAACGGAAACCCATCTGCGAGGCCAGTTCTTGGTCCGGCCGCACGTCCGAGGCCAGGACGTCCATTCGAAACCCTTTGGCTATTCCAATGACGCATCGGCCGATGCTCCCTGTACCGATTACGCCCAGTGTCTTGCCCAAAAGATCGAAGCCCTGGAGTCCCTTGAGGGAAAAATCCCCCCTGCGGGTGCGGTCAACAGCTGCAATCATCTTGTGGCTGATGGTCAGCAGCAGCGCAAAGACATGCTCAGCCACGGTGTTATCCCCATAGACCGGGACATTGCAGACGATTATGTTGTTTGCTTCGCAATACTCAAGGTCGATATGTTCAAAGCCCGTGGAGCGCGTGGTAATGAGCTTCAGACGGTCCATATGCTTGAGCACATCGGCCGACAGATCCGATTAGATGAAGGGGGATAGCGCCTCCGCGTCGGCGTATGATTCAGCACTTTCCCGGCTGAGAGGCTCCGCAACAAATTCAATCCGGAGCTCCCCTTGCAGACATTCAAAGGTCTGGCGCTCCCAATCCTCAACGTCAAAGACATAGACTTTCATCCATCAACCTCCTTTCCCAAAGACCAGTGGTCACTGAAAACGCGCCAACCCCAGGGCCGCGAGCCTGCCAGCGCGGAATAGATCAGACATCCCACCGTCGTGCCGTCTGCAATGATATTCATGCGGGCAGATGATGTTGCCGGCCGCTCACGCCTTCCTCATGGACAACCCCTCTTTTTCGTCATGAACTTTGCGAAATCAACGAGGCGGGTAGAATAGACCCATTCGTGGTCGTACAGGCAAGAATATTCACGATCCTGTTGCTCAGAATCATGGTGCTCTGGGCGGTAAATTTCCTTGGATACCGGCCATGGAACTAATCATACTTGAGAAGATAGGCAAGGTCTTCAAGGATGGCCGGATCATCATGGAAAAACCGTTTTGCTCAATAACGCAGGACTGCTGCGACAAGGGCCTGATCGGGGACTTCTTCCGGAGAAACCGCATAGACCGTGCCCCCTTTTATCAGGGTCTGGATCGCCGAGAGATCCAGGAGGTCCTGATCACCTGGTTCAGGGGCTTCGTGCGAATACGCCTTGTCTTTTTTCGGATCAAACTGGCCCCACACCTGAGCCCCTATGGCAACGAAGAGCACGTCGATCCGCCCGTGGTGCGCCGCCAGAACCGCCTCCGTGACATCGGTGGTGGTCAGGCCGGTGCCCTCCAGTTGCCGATACCTGGCATATCCTGCTTCCCTCTCCTTTTTAAAGACCTCTTCCACGATGGACCAGGCTCTCCGGTGAAGCTCTTCAGGTTTCATCCCTTCGGGGTTCCCCGTGATCCCTTCATCCATAAGATGCGGGTAGGTATTGACTTCCTTGTAGAGGGGAAAAAGGGTACCGACACCGGCCAGAACCAGGGGAGGTTGCCCGTCCGGCAGTATGCCGCGAATGTGCTTATCGATGATGCGAAACCATTGCCGGATGCGGTTTTTGATCTCGTTGTTGATTTCATGGCCATGGAATACCGCCGGCCGGTTGCCCGTCCCTGATGATGTACCCGTATGAAATTGCAGTTGTGTTTCCGGAAAGCCGTCCGGCAGGGTTTCGGCAAGATTCTGCGGCACGCTCTCCAGTTCGATCTCATCGACGGTTTGCCGTGTACCTTCCAGCAGCCGCAACTGATTCTGACTGGCGGCGAGAATAAAGAATGTGCTGTCGCTGGTCAGGATCGGCAGCAGCGGTTTTACATGAAAGCGGTCTGCTACCACCACCAACTCTGCAAATCGGATGGGCAGCCTGAAAAAGTAAAAGATATCCGCCGAATAAAACAGCGCCAGTCCATCACTTTGATGCCGCCAGAATGATTGATCCTGCAACAGACGCTGAGGCTCCTTAAGAAAATTCTGTACTTGCGTCGAACGCATGCCTTCGGCCAGAAGTCGCTCTTCGGCTTGGCGCAGGAGGTTCTTGAAACGGATCGGATCCTGCTCCGTCTCCCGTCCGGCCCGGTGTGCCGGCATGTAGAGGGAGACACAGAAGCCGGGATGGCTGACAACAAATATATCCTGAAGTTGTTCAAAGGTGATTCTATCCATACAAAACCTCCATACTTTGATTGATCCGTTGTTTGCCGTTGGCAAGTGCGGCGGATCTGAAGAATTGCCTCATTCGGCGCACGTGCCCTTCGAATCGCCAGCCAAGCCCTGGTCCAAGACGGGATTTTGCACAATGCCCCACAACAGCCTTTCATGAAGATCGCCCCCGGTTTTCGTTCCAGAGCAGGATGACGTCATGATCCACCACATCGTCCTGTAAGTGTTCCGGCATGACCCTTGGACGCGAGATAACGTCGCACCGATGGTCGCCCGACCCTTTGTGACAATAACAGGGCGATGGCAGTGAGATGATGCTTAGAGGGTTGACGGGTTCGCCTTCAGCTGCCACGGGCACATCACCGAGATCGAGAAAATTCAGAACGACTTGATGGAAGCGAAGAACGGGCGATAGCAGGAATCCGAACTTCAGGGCGTGCCTGGAAAAGTAGGCATGGGGGAAGATCTCCCCGAAAACGGTGATGACACCCGTGGAAAACAGAAACGCCGTGATACCGGTCAGCACCGATCCCGAAAGCAGGGGCCAGCAGCACATTGACGGCCACGTTGGCCCAGAGAACCATCACCAGCAGAAAATTGGCATCTCTTCTCAGGACCAGAACGTGGTGTGCCTGCTTGTTGCCCTTGGTAACCTCGATCTGGAGTTCGAGCTTGCTGATGGCAAAAAACGCCAGCTTAAGACCGGATAACATGGCCGACGGGGAAAGACACAACACCATTCCCATCCACGGAAACAAGGTCATAGCTGAAAGTCGCTTTTGCTTAGTTTACACTTATTGATAGTTGCCGTCAATCGCTTTTCAATGCGCATATGGAAAGAATAGATATAGATTCAGCCTTTTAGCACTTTAAAGGTCCCTGTCCAGCGATCACTCCCACAGAAAGCCAAGGCGGTCAATGGCCGGAAGGCGGGTTTCGGGGTCGTCTAAGGTGAGAAGCTCCCCGTACACGCGTCTCTCGGGCAAGGTTTGCCAAGATCCGCACCAGAGGGTTGTTGCGATTTCCAATATCACCCCGCCAACCGAGGCTGGGATGTATTCGTTGCTCGGCATCCCGTCCTCCTTTTGCAGTATGCCACGGAAGGAAGCCGTCGCAGTCACCGACCCGATGGGCGTTTGAAACGTCAAAGAGACTGTCTCGATTAACGTATAGCGATACGGGAGAATCCGGAAAGGAAATTTTTGGTGAGCGCCCGCAACCCCCAGGGTTGCATCCGGCCCACGGTCGGCGGTCTTTGAAACGGAGAATCGGGAAGAATGTGAAAGTTGGTTGCCTTGTGTGAAGTGCGGCCGAAACGACAAAACCCCGTGGGGATCACCCGACGGGGTCTTGCGTTCTATAAGAACCGCTGAAAATCAGCGGACGG
>MVRU01000091.1 GCA_002067745.1 Syntrophus sp. PtaU1.Bin005 | reverse complement strand
TGCTCTCCAACGGTATGAGGGTCCTGCTGGACGCCTCCCTGGATTTCGAAACCCTTGACATGGCCCGAAGCATCCTGAGGAGCCATCCCTTGGTTGTGACTGTCCAATCGCTGTCAGGACGAAACGCGGGCCGTTTCCGATTTCTTCAGGCCAATGTCATCCTAAGGACGGGAGATCTTGAAAAAGCCCATCAGATCAGCCTTTCCCTCGAACGCAGCATCCGTAAACAAATCCCGCATGTGGAGCATGTAACCATTTCTTATGAGCCCCGTCCCCGTTCCCACCTCCGTTTTGCAGTTCCCCTGTCGGATCGCTCAGGGACTGTCAGCCGTCATTTCGGCGAGTCCCCCTTCTTCGCCGTCCTGACGCTTCGCCTCGCCGATCATGCTCTTCAGCAGAAGGAGATTATGGAAAATCCCCATAAGGACGTCGAAACGGCCAAAGGCATCCGCGTGGCGGAGTGGCTCGTCGAACAGAAGGTGGATCAGGTTTTCATGGCCGAGGATTTTTCCCACAAAGGCCCAAGCTACGTTTTCAGCAACGCCGGCGTTGATGCGCAGAGGACCGATGCGGAAACCCTGGAGGAAATTGTCGCCGCTATCAAGGAAGAGTGAATTCCCAGGAGCAGAACCAGTCCGCGGGATGCGGATCGGGAGGGCAGGCGACGCACTGCGTGACAATGGCCGGGTCTATCGTCCGGGCAAAGGTTGAGTATTCGATGATCCCTCCCGACTTGCAGGGGTAGTCCTCCATGCCCTTGCGGTTCCGGATGTCCTGCACCCGGCAGCGAATCATCCTGTAAATCAGCGTCCGTTCATCCGGCCATTCGAAGGAGTGCTCATTGATGTTTGCATAGAGACGATGTTTCAGCGCCGCCTCCAGGGCTTCCAGGCCGCCTCTTTCCGGAAGACCGATCAGGGTTTTGATGTGAAAGGCCTCAAGCGGGGAGAAGCGGCTCCAACAGATGTCGTTGGATCTTTTGGCCGTATCAAGATCGAAGCTCTTTTCAACGCTCTGAAACCAGACCCCATCGGCTGCCAGCCAGTTGATCGAAAGGGCGGAAAGGATTTCCAGAAGCTCATCGTCGGATTTTTCGAACAGCTGTTTCGGAATGCCCCTGGCATCGGCTTCAAATCCGAGAACACGCCCCATACGCTTCATGGCGATGGGGAACAGGGTCTGCCAGGTCGCTTCATCCAACTCCATGGCGGTATGCAAACCAAGCTGATATTCAACCTCTTTGAACCATAATCCGTAGTGGAGGAGAGTCAGTCTCAGGCTGTCGACAATCTGCAGAATCAGTTTTTCCTTATGTTCCGCTGCCGCGTTTTCTTTCATATCCTCATCCTTTACCGTTCTCATGCGCGTCGTGCGCTTCGACAGAAACGTCGGGCTCCTTTCAGCTTCCGCAGCTCCTTCGAGAAGTGTGCCATTCCAGCAAGGACGTCCGCAAAACAACCCCCGGCGGCCCCGCCAGGCTGCCGGGACCGGATGAAGGCAACGCACGAGACGGCTTTTCATCCCGGCATGCGCCCGGACAGTGCTTTTTTCCGGGAGGGGTTTCCGAGTCAGTCATCATCCGAGTATTGCAATATTGCGACGATCTCCCTGTGTTGACGTTTGCATTTCTGCGCATATCCGCTGCGGAAAAGCCCTCTTGATCATGCAGGTGGTCCAAATTGCTGCGCATGAATTCGTATGGCAACCTTGTATCCATTCTGGTATGTTTTGTGCCCCTGTCGGGGAAATGACGTTCATGTCGGGAAAAACGGAAAGGTGGAGTCGCCATGATAGACGAGTTCAAAATCAGAGAGGCTGTCAAGTCTGTTCTGGATCCGGAGTTGAAAAAAAGCCTGCTGGATCTGGGGATGATTCGCGATATTCATGTGGAAAATGGTCAGGTTTGGCTGACCCTGGCGCTTTCGACGGCGAGATGCCCCAGGAAGGACGCCATGGTTGAGGAGATCAAGGGGGTGCTGGGGAAACTGCCGGGGGTCGCCGGGGTGGATGTCCGACTGGCGACATTGAGCCACGAGGAGCTCGAAAAACTGTTTCCGAAACATCCCCTGGTCGGTCTGGAAAAGGTCCGCCATGTGCTGGCCGTTGCAAGCGGCAAGGGCGGCGTGGGAAAAACCACCATAGCCGTTAATGTCGCCTTGGCGCTGGCCGGGAGGGGGCGCAGGGTGGGGCTTCTCGACGCCGATGTTTACGGGCCCAGCGTTCCTGTCATGCTGTCGCTCGAGGGGGTGCAGCCGGAAGAGGAAAACGAGGCGATTCTTCCAGCGGAAAAGTTCGGCCTCCGGATTATGTCGCTGGGCATGCTGACGGCAAAGGGCCAGCCCATTGTCTGGAGGGGGCCGCTGGTTGCCAAGGCCATCAAACAATTGCTGGGGCAGGTCATGTGGGGCGACCTGGATTATCTTGTCTTGGATCTCCCGCCTGGAACCGGGGATCCTTCCATTACCATCGCGCAATCTATTCCTCATGCCGCCATTCTGATGGTGACGACGCCCCAGGAGGTCGCCTTGGCCGATGTTCGCAGGTCCATCGACCTGTTCCGGAAATTCGGGATGGTCATCGTCGGTCTGGTGGAGAACATGTCCTATTTCCAGCCCGATCATTCCGGGAAACCGATTGCGATTTTCGGCGAAGGTGGAGGAGAAAAATTAAGCGAGGAATTCGGGCTTCCCCTGCTGGGTAAGATTCCCATCGATCTCGCCATTGGAAGAGGCGGCGACTCCGGCGTGCCCCTGATGGTCTCATCGCCCGATTCCGAAACCGGCCGTGTCTTCCAAGGCATTGCGGACAGGATCGTGGCTGCAAGCGGATAGGGGAAAGCCGTCGGACGAACCGGATCGAGGCTCCCGGATTTCCTGCGGGGCGATTCTGTGGCCTTTCGAAATGACAGCAGTTGCAATATCGCGACTCTTTTTAAGCCACTTCCGATCTTTTGAACCGATAAGCTATTGAACTACCCGATTATTCGATGAAATTTAAATATGCCATATATGGCATGCTTTATGATGTCCCTTTTACCCAATTCAAGATCTGCTTGCATCACCCCGGACTGAATCGGCCGATTCCCTGCCGGAGAAGCGGTCACATTTTTGCGCAAGGAGGAGAGAATCATGGGAAGATCTTTTGCTGGGAGAGGATTCATCGTTTTTTTCATCATAGGCATTACCGCATTTCTATCGCTGCCCCGGGCCTTTGCCGAACCGAAAGGGACCGTTGTCATGTTTCATGCCGGCAGTCTGACCATGCCCTTTGAGGCCATGGAAAAGGCATTCGAGACGAAGTACCCCGGGGTGGATCTTCAGCGCGAGGCCAGCGGAAGCCAGGCCGCGGCACGGAAGGTTACCGATTTGAACAAACCCTGCGATATCATGGCATCAGCTGATTTCAAAGTCATCGATAAGCTTCTGATTCCCAAATTTGCAGACTGGAACATCCGGTTCGCCACCAATCAGCTCGTTCTCTGCTACACCGAGAAGAGCAGGTATGCAGATCAGGTGAACGCCCGGAACTGGTATGAAATTCTGCAGCGCAAAGGCGTGGTCTGGGGCCACTCCGATCCGAATCTGGACCCCTGCGGATACCGCGCCCTGATGGTGCTCCAACTGGCGGAGAAATACTACCGGAAGCCCGGTTTGTACGACAGGCTTCTTGCAAACCGGCCTCTGGAAAATATCCGGCCCAAGTCAGTCGAGCTGGTGTCCCTGCTTCAGACGGGGAACATGGACTATGCGTGGGAGTATCTCTCCGTTGCCGTTCAGCATGGGCTGAAATACGTTGTGCTTCCCGACAAGATCAACCTGGGGAATTACAAGGAGGATCCCTTCTATTCCCAGGCCGTGGTGAAAGTGACCGGCAAAAAGCCCGGGGAATATATGGACATGAAAGGGGAGTCCGTCACTTACGGGGTTACTTTAATCAAAGATTCCCCGAACAGGGAAGCGGCGATTGCCTTTCTCGACTACCTGCTTGATCCCAAAGGAGGTTTGAAAATCCTGAAGGATCAGGGGCAGCCCCCCTTTATCCCCTGCCGTGTGCCGACGGAACAGATGAAATCCATGCTGCCGGAAAAGCTGAAAAAGCACGTTACGGTAAAGGATTGACAGGACGTCCGTCATGGGAAGGAAGGGGTCGTTCTTCTGGGTCTCGTTTTCATGCGGCATCATGGTGCTGACGTTTATTCTCCTGCCGCTCGTTGAAATGCTGACGGCCCCCTCCGGAGCCATGCTCAGGGAAACTCTTCAGGACAGGAATGTCATCCGATCCATCTGGCTGAGCATCTATACGGCCGCCTCTGCCGCGGGGATCTCCTTTCTGGTCGGGACCCCGCTGGCTTATCTTCTCGCACGCTCGCAGTTCCGGGGCAAGCATCTCATCGAGAGCGTGATCGACCTGCCAATCGTGATTCCCCATCCCGTGGTGGGCATTGCCATCCTGGGCGTTGCCGGAAAGAACCACTGGCTGGGGCAGTATCTGCACGAGTTCGGTATCCGGATCATGGGAAGTACGACAGGCATTATTACCGTGCTGACCTTTGTGGGCATGCCCTTTTACATTAACGCCCTCAAGGCCGGCTTCGAGGCCATTTCCCCCCGGCTGGAAAACGTTTCCCGGAGCCTCGGCGCCTCCATGTGGAGTACCTTCGTCCGGGTCACCTTTCCCCTTGCGTGGCGGAGCGTCCTGGTGGGTTTGATCATGTGCTGCGCCCGCTCCATCAGCGAGTTCGGGGCCGTTGTCGTGGTGGCCTATCATCCCATGATTGCGCCGGTCCTTATTTATGAACGTTATGAAGGATACGGGCTCCAGTACTCACAGCCTGTGGCGGTCTGGCTTGTCCTTGTATGCCTGTCGCTTTTTCTTGCTCTCAGACTTCTCGCTCTTCCGCAGAAAAAGGTATCATGATCGATATCAGGAACCTCAACGTCCATCTCGGTGAATTCCGCCTCAGGGACGTCAGCCTTTCCATTGATCCGGGAGAATTCTTCGTGCTCATGGGACCAACCGGTGCCGGGAAGACCGTGCTCCTTGAGGCTGTTGCCGGACTGGTCCCCGTTCTCGGGGGAAACATCTTCATCGGCGGCCGCGATGTCACCCGAATGCTGCCGGAAGAGCGGGGCATCGGCATCATGTACCAGGATTACGCCCTGTTCCCCCACCTGAGGATTGTCCGGAACATCAAATACGGTCTGCGCTATCACCGCCTTGATAAAGAAACAGCACAGAAGCGTTTCGGGCGGTTGGTGGATGACCTCGGCATCGGCCACCTGCTGAAGCGCTACCCGGAAACCCTTAGTGGAGGGGAGCTTCAGCGGGTGGCGCTGGCGAGGGCTCTCATGGTGGAGCCCGGGATCATTCTTCTTGACGAGCCTCTGTCGGCGCTGGATCAAAATTTCAGAGAAGAAATCCGTCTGCTGCTCAAGAAGATAAACCGAAGCTCCCACATCACCTTTTTCATGGTGACTCATGACTTTTCCGAAGCCCTGACTCTTGCCACCAAGGCAGCCATCATGTGCGAGGGGGCCATTGCCCAGACCGGATCGATCCGTGATCTCTTTTCGAAGCCTGCATCCACCTTTGTGGCGTCTTTCGTAGGAATGAAGAACGTCTTTTCAGCTCAATTCAACGGCAACCAGGCCTGTGTGGACAGTCTCACCATCGAGGTGCCTCAGCCGCACCATCATTCCACAGGCTACATCGCCGTCAGGCCGGAAGATATCGTGATCAGTCTTCAACGGTTCGAATCAAGCATCCGCAACGCGTTTCCCGGCATGATCTGCGGAATGATCGATCAGGGCTTTCTTTACGAGGTCCACATCCGCGTACGGGCCGTAGTCTTCAAGTCGCTCGTCACCAAGGGAGCGGCCATTGATCTGGCTCTGGATATCGGCGCGGGCGTGCACATTTCCTTTAAGGCCTCGGCTGTTCATGTATTCTGACCATGGTGGAGGATGTCTGATAGGCCGTTGACATATAACCCTCCGCTGCCTATACTTTAGTCGTATCGGCTGCAGCGCCGTGACGGTTCTGCAGGAAAGGGATGGATTCCGGCTCTTGAGGGAACTAAACCCGGTCGAGAAAGGAATCCCAACAGCAGCAATGAGTGAACAGAACAAAAAAACCGCTCCCCGGGAAAGGGACATTATTCTCGACTCCATTGCCGATGGCGTCTTTTCCGTGGATGATCAATGGCACATCACGTCCTTCAACCGCGCGGCGGAAAGGATTACCGGTGTTCCTTACGAGGACGCCATCGGGCAGCGGTGCAAGGATGTGCTGAAAGCGGAGATCTGCGACCGCGGCTGCCTTCTGAAAAAAACCATGCAGACGGGAAAACCGGTGGTCAACCGCACGGTCTACATCGTCAATGCCGAAGGTCGTCGGATGCCCATCAGCATTTCTACGGCGCTGCTGCGCGATGAAGAGGACCGGATCATCGGAGCGGTGGAAACCTTCCGGGATCTCAGCCTGGAAGAGCAGCTCCGCAAGAAAATCGAGGGGCGCTATTCCTTCGAGGACATTATCTCCCGGAATCATCGGATGCACGAACTGTTCAGCATCCTGCCGGATATGGCGAACAGCTCCAGTACGGTCCTGATCGAAGGAGAGAGCGGAACGGGGAAGGAACTCATCGCCAAGGCCATTCATAACCTCAGTCCGCGGAAAAGCAGGCCCTTTATTGCGGTCAATTGCGCCGCTTTGCCGGATACGCTTCTGGAATCGGAACTCTTCGGATACAAGGCCGGGGCCTTTACGGATGCCCGGAAGGACAAGCCGGGCCGCTTCAAACTGGCGGATAAAGGGACCCTTTTCCTCGATGAAATCGGGGATATTTCTCCGGCCATGCAGGTTCGTCTGCTCCGCGTTCTTCAGGAAAAAACCTATGAGCCTCTGGGTGCGGTGGAAAGCATCCGCCACGATGTCCGGATCATCGCGGCGACAAACAAGAAGCTCTGGGATCTGGTCAAGGAGGAGAAATTCCGGGAGGATCTCTACTATCGGATCAATATCGTGAGACTGGAGCTTCCCCCCTTGCGGGAGAGAATGGAGGACGTCCCTCTCCTGGTGGACCATTTCATCGAGCATTTCAATGTCCTCCAGGGCAAGGAAATTTCCGGCGTAACCGATGAGGCCTTGGCCTGCCTGATGACCTACACATATCCCGGCAATATCCGGGAGCTTGAGAATATCATTGAACGGGCCTTCATTCTCTGCAAATCGGGGATGATAGACCGGGTCCATCTTCCGGAGCCGGTTTGCGGCATCGCCGGTTCCCCGGAAATGCCGGCGTTGGACGCCATGTCCTTCCGGGACATGGAAGCGATTTTTCTGACCAATGTACTCCGGCGGAACTCATGGAACAAGAACCGCACGGCCCAGGAACTCGGAATACACAAAAGTACGCTTTTTCGAAAACTTAAGGCGCTGGGCATCCAGTCGCCGGGCAGGGTGACGGAAAAGGGGGAATCGTGAGTGCAGGGGTTGCTTTTTAAAAAAATCTCGTGATGTTCGAAGGAGGGTTTGAAATGAACCAGTTCGTTATTTTTGCTTTTAACGGAAACCCGATGTGCTTTGTTCATGTGCTCCTGAATGCCCTGGATCTGGAAAGCAAAGGGATGGGCGGGAAGATTGTCATCGAGGGTGAAGCCGTGAAGCTGGTCGAGGAAATGGAAACGTCGGGGAACCCTCTCTACAGAAAGGCAAAGGAGAAGGGGTTGATTGACTGCATCTGCAGGGCCTGCTCTTCGAAAATGGGCGTGCTCGAGTATAACGCGACCGTGGGAATCCCGCTGGGAGGCGACATGACGGGACATCCCTCCTTTTCATCCTATATCGAAAAAGGCCATCAGGTTATTACGCTTTAAGCCGCGCCCCTGTC
>MVRU01000090.1 GCA_002067745.1 Syntrophus sp. PtaU1.Bin005 | reverse complement strand
GCACTTTACCGCTGAAGACGCCAGGATAAAACTACGCCGCCTGTATCCGACACTTGATAGTTGACGAGACACTAGCGTCTTCCACTCCACTTCGCCCTCTTCAAAACTCAACAACTGGTCGCGGTAGTAGTTGTATTGTTTTTTGTGGGCGGTCAGCTCGGCGGTCAGCTCGGCGGTCAGCTCGGCGGTCAGCTCGGCGGTCAGCTCGGTAAATGCGTCCAGAATGCGGACGATTTCGGCTTGGACTTCAAGCGATTTTTCTGGATTTCCAGGGCAGGGGATGGGGATTTGCAGTTCCTTTAAGTTTCCTGCATTCAGAGCCGGAATACCGTCGAATGTACACAATGCTTGTATCTCCGGCTGCATTTCGAGCAAAAGGTAATAAAGGTATCTAGTACTGATTTTTTGAAGACTATTGATCGTGACGGAATAATTCAGATTTCCACGAAAGTACCTACCCTCTTGCCATGTAATTGATCCAACTCCTGCGCCCCGTGTCGTGATACCAATTGGATCGTTATCAGTATTCCATTCGTTGATAAAGCCAAGAGGTTCGCGACCGCTGTTAATTACAGGGTACTCGCCAGGGTTGGCTGAAATCATTTGCTTGTTTACTGATTGGCCTGTCTTGATTGTTGTAACTGCTCCCAGCGCCTTCCACTCCACCGCAACACCATCCAACAGCCTGCCCATAAAATTGTTTGTACTCATTTTTTACGGCTCTCTTCTTTGGCCTGTTTTTCCAGTTTCGCAATGGTTTTCAGGTAGTCTTGTTCCACATTGGCCAGCGTTTTGGCTTTGTATTTTTTGTATTCCAGCCTGGCTTTGTTTGCCGCCTGTGTATGGGATATGCTGCCTGCATGATCAAGCAGCTCGCGCCCGGTGGAACTGAGGATGTTATCCAGCTCGCGCACATAATCGGCCATGCGCATTTCGCGCTCTTCGATGGCATTCAATTCAGCTAGGTCAAAATAGGCTGAGACGAGGTTGTTGAGTACCCGCAGTTCCGGCTCGCTCAGGTAGTTCTTGGCAATCATGGCTTCGGCCTGGGTGGGCTGGCTGCCTTTGAAATTGCTTAAACCGGCGAAGGGCTTGTCGCTGTCCACGCGCAGGTAAATCACTTCGCTGGCGGTATGGCCGTGGGCGGCGTAGTGCAGTTTGTTTTGAACGATTTTGAAAAAGGTCAGGCTGGCTTCGCTGTTGGCGTCGTAGTCGATGGCCGTGGCGTAAAGATCCAACACTTGGCGGTACATGACTTTTTCACTGGAACGGATGTCGCGAATGCGATCAAGCAGTTCTTTCCAGTAGCTGCCGCCGCCGAGGTTTTTTAGACGCTCGTCATTCAGGGCAAACCCTTTTTCAAGGTATTCTTTTAAAACAGTGGAAGCATATCGCCTGAATTGAACGCCGCGAACGGAACGCACGCGATACCCAACCGCTAAAATCACATCAAGGTTATAGAGTGTAATTTTGCGCGAAACCCCTCGGCCGCCCTCGTTTTGAACTGTCAACTTTTGGTTGACAGTTGCCGATTCGCTCAATTCCTGGTCGTCGAAGATCGCTTTGATGTGTTTGCTGATGTTTTGCTTGCTGGTTTGAAAAAGTTCCGCCAGTTCAAGTTGTGTAAGCCAGACCGTTCCATCTTCAAAGCGCAGGTCAATTTTCGTCGCACCATCATCCGTGGTGTATAAAATCACCTCGCTCATGCCTCGTCTCCTTCAATTTCATTCACAATGGCATCAATCTCCGCCCGCAGCTGGTCGATTTTGGCCACGGTAGTTTTCAGCTCCGCATTAAGCTTTGCAATATCAACCACTTCGCGGTTGTCCTTGGCCTCGACGTAGCTGCTGACCGAGAGGTTGTAATCGTTGGCGGCGATGGTTTCAAACGGCACCGTTTGGGCAAAGTGCGCCACATGCGCCTTGCTGTCGAACACCTCCATGATCTGTTCGATGTGTGCGTCCAGCAGCACGTTGTTATTGGTTTCTTTCTTGAACAGGGCGCTGGCATCAATGAACTGGGTAGTGGTGTCGGTTTTGTGCTTGGAGAGCACCAGAATGTTCACGGCGATGGTGGTGCCGAAAAAAAGGTTGGGCGCGAGGGAAATGACGGTTTCGACGTAGTTGTTATCCACCAGATACTGGCGGATTTTTTGTTCGGCCCCGCCCCGGTAAAAAATGCCGGGGAAGCAGACAATGGCGGCACGGCCTTTACTGGAGAGGTAGCTGAGGGCATGCAGCACGAAGGCAAAGTCGGCTTTGGATTTCGGCGCCAGCACGCCTGCCGGGGCAAAACGGTCATCGTTGATCAGGGTGGGGTCGTCCGAACCGATCCACTTCACCGAATACGGCGGGTTGGAAACGATGGCATCAAAGGGTTTGTCATCGCCGAAATGCGGGGCGATCAGGGTATTGCCCAGTTGGATGTTGAACTTGTCGTAGTTGATGTTGTGCAGGAACATGTTCATCCGCGCCAGGTTGTAGGTGGTGTGGTTGATCTCCTGGCCGAAAAAGCCGTCTTCAATGATGTGGGCGTCAAAGTGCTTTTTGGCTTGCAGCAACAAGGAGCCGGAACCGCAGGCCGGGTCGTAAATCTTGTTGACGCTGGTTTGCTTGTGCATGGCGAGCTGCGCAATCAGCCGGGACACATGCTGCGGGGTGAAAAACTCACCTCCGGATTTGCCGGCGTTGGCGGCGTAGTTGGAGATGAGGAACTCGTAGGCATCGCCGAACAGGTCTATGTGGCTACTATCAAAATCACCAAAGTCCAGTTCGGCCACGCCTTTGAGCACGGCGGCCAGGCGGGCGTTTTTGTCTTTCACCGTATTGCCGAGGCGGTTGCTGGTGGTGTCGAAGTCGGCAAACAGGCCTTTGATGTCGTGTTCGGAGGGGTAGCCGTTGGCGGAGCTTTCGATGGCGGCAAAGATGGCGGCCAAGTCAGTATTCAGGCTCTCGTTGGTGTTGGCGCTGGCGGCAACAACGGCGAAAAGCTGGCTCGGGTAGATGAAATAGCCCTTGGTTTTGATGGCGTCGTCTTTGATTTCCGGGGTGACGACGCTATCAGGCAGCGCTGCATAGTGGATGCTGTCGTCACCGCCTTCGATGTAGCTGGCAAAGTTCTCACTGATAAAGCGATAGAACAGGGTGCCGAGTACGTATTGCTTGAAATCCCAGCCATCGACTGCGCCACGAACATCGTTGGCGATTTGCCAGATCTGGCGTTGTAGGGCTGCGCGCTGTTGGGTAGTTGTCATTCTATTTTCCTGTTGTATATGTTATTAATAACAAGTGTAGCTTTAAGTATGGAACACTTGTGAATAGTAGCATGGGATTTTTCAGTGAGTGCATAACAATTAATATACGAAGTTCGTTTTTTCCGATTTTTTGTTATCAACATACCACATGATAATTTGGCAAAAAAGTGAAATGTTCCATAATTTCAAGTCGCTAGTCATCTAGAAGATTCCGGATATCATGGTAATAAGGACTAAAAACGAACTTCGTAATTTATGGAAAATTTGTCAATTGCGGATTGCAATCAAGCCGTCTTTGCAATAGTGACGCTTAACCGATTGCAGGAAGGATTGTTGTAAGGCGACTCTCTCGAAAATTGGTTTGCAGGCGATGTGAGTTACAAACGGCATTGCATCAAGTGCCCAAGAACTCTGGATTCCTGCTTTGGTATGTGCAATGTCGACTGCGTCGCATCTCCGCCCCGGACTCACGTACAGGACGAATTTTTCAAAAATTGCGCCTTAGCCGGATGTACCTAAAACATCTTTTTGCCGAACCTGTCAAGATGCACCATTTCGGATACGGCTTTGCGCGGAGGACCTTCCTTCAGTTCAACAGCGGGCCTTCCAATAGGAATGACGGCAGCCACTTCATGATCATCGGGCAGTCCGATCAATTTCTTGCATGCGTCATGATCTATGAGACCGACGACAACCGTCCCCAGACCCAACTCGCAGGCTTTAAGGCACAATGTCTGAGTCGCGAGGCCCAGATCAAACATGTACCAGTCGGAGTGCTTGGTCGCTTGCTTCCCTCCGTAACAGCCGGACAGCCCCGTTTTGGCGCAAACGACAATCAGGGCTGAAGCGGCAAGGGAACACTTTCTAGCGGGATTTTTTTCGGAATAGGTTTCGGTAACCCCCTGGATCAACTTCTTATCCCTCACCACGACAAACTCCCAGACCTGCGTATTGGCCCAGGACGGAGACCAGCGGACCGCTTCGAAGATCTGCCGCAATTGATCGTCTGTGACATCGTCCCGGCTGAAATTCCTTATGCTGCGTCTTTTAAGAATGGCCTCCTGCAGTTCCATAACCATACCTCCGATAGCCTTGATGAGTTGAAAGAAACAGAACGGTTCCCCATGGAAAACGGATCATCCCGGCATAGGGCGCCACCTCCCTGATTCCGCATTACCTGATCTTCGAGAAAACAGGGATGAATCACAATTTTCATGAATTGCTGCAAGATTCCCCTTTGTCCTCCTCCCGTCGGCGACTTGCGGTATCCATCAATGGGTTCCCGGGATTACATCCTCCCCGGGCCCGTTCGAGGCGGTCATCGCGCTCACGGAGCAGCCAGTACACGATCCCCAGCGCCAGAGCGATGGCCGCCAGACCGATCATGACAAGGGGCGTCGTCTCCTTGATATCCAGGATGATGAATTTCCGGGTTACAGCAAGCAGGGCGATAAGAAGGATCACCTTCGTCTGAGCGCTCTGCTGCCCGGTGGCCACGTATTGGAGGGTATGGCTGAACTCCAGGGCGATCAGGACCGTCAGGATCTCGCCGAAGACGGTCTGGAAGACCCTGTGATCGAGGGGGTCCATGGGCCCGAGAACAATGCCGCCGATCACTTCGATAAACAGGCGGTAGATGGTCACGACGATCACGATCGTGATCAGCAGCGTGATCACCATGGCGACCAGGCTTTCGAAGCGCTGATAAAAGGTCATGACCCGCCAATGCCTGGGCAGAAGGCTCTTCAAGTTCGGAAATCTCATCTTTTCCTTGCCCCTTGTGCAGCAATTTCACTAACATTAAATCATCAGTGCTGAAAGATCAAACTCTTCTCAAAGAAAATCCTCGTTCTTTCATCAGGAATGTTTCGCGCCGCCTTCAGCGTTTTATGGCGAATACGTCCATATTGGTGTATTCTGTGCGCTCAGGTGGCGGGAGTTCGTCAAATCGCAGGACCCGGCACAACGAAATTGCCTTTTGCCACCCGCATGACGGCCATCATTCCAGGATCGGCAATGTTGTTCAAGGAAGGGATTTCCATGAAACGTAGAGATTTCCTGAAATCAGCCCTGGTGACCGGAGCGGCCTTGAGCCTGCCGGCGGGTCTGGACCCCGTTCTGAACGTCCTTCAGGCCGCCGAGAGGCCGGATCTGGCCGTTGCCCGGGGAACACCTCCCGCCGCAATTGTCCGGGCAGCGATCGGCAGCCTGGGGGGGATGAAGCGATTCGTTTCGCGGGGGGACATCGTGGTTGTAAAACCCAACATCGGCTGGGACCGCACCCCGGAGTACGCCGCCAACACGAACCCCGAAGTCGTCGCCGCCGTCGTCCGGCTCTGCTTCGAGGCCGGCGCCAAGCAGGTCAAGGTTTTCGATCATCCCGTCAACGACCCGCGAAGGACCTACACGCAGAGCGGCATCGCCGCTGCGGCATCCGCCGCGGGCGCGACCGTCTCCTACACGGACAGCCGGAAATTCAAGGATATGCGGCTTAACGGAACTTCCTTGAAATCATGGCCCCTGTACACGGAGGTCTTCGAGGCGGACAAGGTCATCAACATCCCGATCGCCAAAACCCATGGGACCTCCCGATTGACCCTGGGGATGAAAAACTGGATGGGGGTGATGGGCGGCTGGCGGGGACGGATCCACCAGCGCATCGACGAAAGCCTCGTGGATCTGGCGATGTTCATCCGGCCCACGTTGACGATCCTCGATGCCGTCCGGATCCTGACGGACAACGGTCCTCAGGGGGGCAGACTGGCGGACGTGCGGCAGCTCAACATGGTCATCGCCGGTACGGACGCCGTGGCCGTCGACGCCTTCGGAGCCACCCTTTTCGGGATGAAGCCGGCCGACCTGGGGTTTGTCCGCATCGGTCATGAGCGCCGCCTGGGAAGCATGGACCTGGCGGCCATGAAAATCCAGAGGATCACCCTGTAAGCATTTCGCCGCGGGCCGGAAGGCTCGCGATTTTTCTTACGACATAAACGTCTCATGCTGAAGAATATCCGACGCCTGTCTCAGGCCCTCTTTCTGCTCCTTTTTCTCTGGCTTTTCCTTTCGACGGAATCCCGGGGAGCCAACGAGTTGGGCTATCCGGTCAAGCTCTTCCTGGAGGCCGATCCACTTCTTTACATCACCACGGTCCTGTCCACCCGCCGGTTTTATACCCCCTTTCTGCTTGCCCTTGCCGTTGTGCTGGCCACAGTCCTGCTGGGCCGGGTGTTCTGCGGCTGGATCTGCCCCCTGGGAACCCTGCACAACCTGGCAGGCTGCCTGAAGAAGGAAAGGGGTCCCGGAAAACCCGGCCATCTCTATTTAGGGAAATACCTCCTGCTGATTTTCCTCCTGGTTTCATCCGCGTTCGGCCTTCAACTGACCGGTCTTGCCGATCCCCTTTCCCTGCTGATCCGGTCCCTGTCGCTGGCCCTTTACCCCCTGGTTAACAGTGCCGTCGTCAGCGTTTTTGACACCGTCTATACCTGGGATCTTCCCGTCCTCACAAAATGCTCCGAATTTCTCTACGCCCTGCTGAAAAAAGGCTTCCTCTCGTTCCAGCAACCTCATTTCCAGCAGGCACTGTTTCTCGGGCTGCTGTTCTTCGGAATTCTGGCCCTGAATCTGCGGGAGAAACGCTTCTGGTGCAGATATCTGTGCCCCCTGGGCGCACTTCTCGGGCTCTGTTCCCGCTACGCCCTGCTGAACCGCTCCGTCAGCGAGGTCTGCAACGGCTGCGGCGTCTGCGCCAAGATCTGCCCCGGCGGGGCCGCACCGGATTCGAAGGAAAAGTGGCGCAAATCGGAATGCCTCCTCTGCATGAACTGCGACGATCTGTGCCCCCGCAATGCCGTCTCTTTCGGGTTTTCCCGGAAAGGCTCGGGGGCCGCCCTGGATCTGGGCAAGCGGCGGGTGATCGGGGCCATCGCTGCCGGCACGGTTGCCGTTCCCCTGCTCAACACCACGCCACTGAAAAAGGCCGGGGCAGCGGACCCCCGTCTGATCCGGCCCCCCGGTTCCCTGGAAGAGGCGGATTTTCTGAAAAAATGCATCAAGTGCGGGCAGTGCATGAAGGTCTGCATCACCAACGGCCTGCAGCCAACCCTTCTGGAAGCGGGACTGGACGCGATCTGGTCGCCGATGCTTGTCCCCCGGATCGGATACTGCGAATTCCGCTGCACTCTCTGCGGCCAGGTCTGTCCCACGGGGGCGATCCGAAATCTGACCCTGGAGGAAAAGGCGACGGTCCGCATCGGCACGGCCATGATCGACAAGGGCCGCTGCCTCCCCTTCGCCCATGCAACTCCCTGCATTGTCTGCCAGGAGGTCTGCCCCACCCCGGAAAAGGCGATCTGGTTCGAAACGGTTCCTGTGAAGAATCGGACAGGCCGGCTCCTGACGCTGCGGCAGCCCCACGTGGATCTGGAACTCTGCGTGGGTTGCGGCATCTGCGAAGCCAAATGCCCCGTCCTCGGCCGGCCCGCCATCTCCGTGACCAGCATCGGAGAATCCCGCTCCAGGGACAACCAGCTTCTCCTGCCCTAGATCTTCAGGAAACGACAAAATCCGTCAGGAATATTCCCTAGTGTCATGTCAACATTGAAATGTCGTAAATAATGTGATATATTTCTTCATAATCGACCCGGGAGGCTTTGGA
>MVRU01000089.1 GCA_002067745.1 Syntrophus sp. PtaU1.Bin005 | reverse complement strand
GGCTTTCTTGTCCTGGAGATCCTGATTGCGGGGTTGATTCTTACCGCGGGGATTGCCGCCACCATGTATCTGTTCCGGATGGGGTTTGAACACCTCGAGAAGGCGAGAATATCCAATACGCTGTCAGCGAAGCTCGTTCAGGCGACCGGCCTGATCCGGTCCCTTGACCTGGAAAAGGTGAGTGGAACGGAGGAGATGGGCGAGGGAGTGACCCTCAAATGGAATGCCGGGGTTCTTTCCTCCATGATGCCGGTATCCGCCGAAAAGAAAGAGGCGTCTTCGTTCCTCTATCATCTCCTGCTCTACCAGGTGGAATTCACCCTTTCGGCACAGGGAGTGAGCAGAGACTATTCAATGCACGTTCTCAGATACAAGGCCCTGCAGACAACAAATGAACCCACATCCTAAGGGCTACACCCTGATTGAAGTTCTCGTGGCGATCGCCATTTTTACCGTGATGGTCATGCTGGCCGGCATGGCGATCAATCAGGGACTGCAGCAGTACCGAAGTCTCATGGAAAAGGGCTTGAACTTCTGGGATTATGCCCGGATGATCTGGATCGAAAAGAGCTTCACCTCAACAACCGACTATTATGTCCGGACCCGGAGCGACGGATGGTTCCCCTATTTCCGGGGTGACATGGACCGTGTATCCTATGTGTCCCTTGCCCCCTTTGCCGGTGAGCTGCCGGTGGTCGTCTGGGTCAGAAAGGAAATGGATCAGCAGGGGAAACTGTTCCTGGCCTATTATGAACGGCCCGTTTACACGAAAACATTTGAGGATATTGAAAGGGATTTTCTCTCCGGGAATTACAGGGAAGGGCAGGGCGTCCGGATCCTGGAGCAGGTGGACAGCATCGCCTTTTCCTACTTCGGCTACGACTCCGCAAGACGCGGATACGTCTGGTTTGATCGGTATGAGGGAAGCAGGATGAAGCGGCTTCCCGCGATGGTCCGGGTGTCCTACCGGCAGGGGGATTATTCGGGGAAAATCGTTTTCAACCTGTATGTAAACTCGCTGATGAAGACGGAATATAATGACGCCTATCAAGCTGTGCCTTGACAGCCGGGGTTCGGCCACCATGCTGATGGTTTTTATGGTGACGGTCATCATGACCGTCGGACTGGGGTTCAACTGGCTCGTCAAGGAGCATCTTCAGGCATCGGAGAACCTGAAAAACAAGGCGGAAGCCATCGTGAAGGCGCGGTCGGCCTATGACACTCTGATTTACCTCCTCCTCAGGGGACGCACAATGCCCCGGGAGGTCGTGCTCTCCGGCACGGAGGATCTGACCCTGGTTTCAACGCTTCCCCTGGACAATGCTCCGGTTCCTTTGTCCGATGATATAACGGTCCGTCTTCAGGACAGCAACGGGTTGATCTCCCTGGCAACGATCAATACGGCGGCGATGCAGCAGCTTCTCCAGCGGGTCCTGTCGGTCGACAGTGCCTCGGTCCCTCTGGCCAGTCTGCAGGATTGGACCGACCAGGACGATCTTACCCGGTTGAACGGGGCGGAGGCCTCTTACTACAGGAGCCATCGGGGTTTGCCACCCCGCAATTACGCCCTCCAGTACATGGACGAACTGGGATTTGTCCGGGGAATGACGCCGGAGGGATATGAACGGCTCCGACCCTGTCTCACCATGCTTCCCGCGACGGGGTTCAACCCCAATACGGCGCCTGATGAGGTCATGATGGCCTTTTTGGATATTACGGAAGAAACGCTTCAGAGCATAAAGAATTTCAAGGCTGAACACGGGGTGATTACGGAGGGTGCGCTTCAGCTTTTGACGGGGCGCATGATGGCCAAGAACAGGAAGATGATCTATTTCAAACCATCCCTTTTCATGGATATTTCGGTGAGTGCCGGTCAACCGAAGGCCATGTATACCATCAAGGCGGGATTGAGTCTGCGACAGAACAACATCGCACCTTACAGCGTTCTCTACTGGCGGGAGGAATAGGCAACATGCAGGGACTGACGGCGGGATACTGGCACAGAAACGGCCTTGATCTCTATCGCTATGTAAAGGGGAAGCCGGTCCGGACCGGCGGCGGCTCCCTGGATGAGCTGACCCCCCTTCGGGGGGCACTGCAGAGGATCGTCCTGATCATCGGAAGAGACCGGCTCCTTCACATCCGTAAACGCTACCCTCCGGCGCCGAAGGAAAAACTGGCCAAAGCGGTCCGGCTGGAACTGGGGGAGCTGTTCCCTTTTTCCCGGCCGGACTTTTACTGTCGCGTAAACTCCTCGTCCTCGGCCTATACGGAATTGGATATCTGGGCTTGGGAAAGCGAGCCTTACAGCCTTTTGCGAAACGTCCTGCCTTTTCATTACGCGATCCCTGAAGAAGCGGCGTTTTCCTCCTCGACAGCCGAGATATTCCTGTGGACCTGGAAGGACGTGACCCATCTGCTCGCCGTATCGGAACGCCGGTTTCTCGGCGCCGCCTCCCATCCGGCCGATGCCTTCACGGAGGAGGATGCCGAACGGTTTCTGAACAGCCTGGAGGCCTACGGGGCTGAAATGCACAGGATGCGGGTGTACGGAATTCTTCCCGTCACCGTGAGGGAAAGGCCTGCCCTCTTTGTAGAGAACGTGCCCGACAGGGGATACTCTCCCTGCCTGGACAACATCCCCTCCATGAACCTCCGGGAATTCCGGTGTAAGAGGGAACTGCGGATTCCTGCCTACCCGGGACTCCTGTTCCGAATGGCGATCTACGGTGTCCTGGGCTGCGGCCTGGTGCTCTATCTGAACATGAGGGATCATGAGCGGGCCAGCCAGGCGCTCCAGGAGATATCGCGGCAGATGGACAGGAGAATCCAACTGGCGGAGTCCCGGCAGGGAATCCAGGCCATCGATTACTCCGCGGTACAGAAGGAATTGAGCGACAGGCTCAATGCCCGGCAGTCTCCGCTGAGCGTCCTGGACATGCTGGCCCGCACACTGCCCGAGGACTGTTATATCAGCAGCGTGCAGTTGAATGAGAACAATGTGGAAGTTCTGATCATCTCAAAGGAACCACTGGCTGCTCTCAAGGCGTTGGCTGAAGAGAAAGGCATCCGGAACATCCAGCTTAAAGGCCCTTTGAACATGGAAGGAAAAACCGGTGAGTATTCTTTCGTCGTTACCATTGAACTGGCAGGATAGACCCATGGCCGGTGCGGGAAAAGAGGGCTCGATCAGGGCGATGGGCATTTACCTCATTATTCTGCTCGCTTTGCTGCGCTTTTTGATTTATCCATTGTACAATGGGTTGGAAAGGCAGAAACAGATTCTTGACGAGCAGAAGAAAAGCCTGACCCTGAAGACCCGCCTTCTCAATCAGCAGCAAGGCGGGGCGCCCCTTGCTGCCTTCGTGGGAAGGGAGCGGTTGACCCCTTATCTTTACGGGAAGGAGCAAAGCCTCACGGGGATTCAACTGGACATCGTTCACAGGATGAACGTCGTTGCCAGGGAAAAGGGAGGAGAGCTGGTACGCTTCGAGATGCTCGAAACGATTCCAGGACGCACCCTGAGCGAAGCCCCCGTGACGCTCTGGTTCAGCGGACCGCCGCAGGCCCTGATGAACATCCTGAGGGCCGCGGAATCGACGGGAAAATCTCTTGACGTCAAGGGGATGGAAATCACGAAAAGCCCGCAGGAGTTCCTGCTTTTACTGACCCTTTCGGCTTACAGGTTAGAGAGATGATCAAAAAGGCCCTTCCGGATCTCCTGATGGCAGCCATCATCGTGACGCTGGCTTTTTTTATCGCCGCAGGTCTCTCCCCCTCAACCTCTCCGCCGCCGGTCCGGCCGGAGAGAACGGACGCGAAAGCGGCTGTCGGACAGAAAAAGGCCTGGGCCCCTCCCGTCGTGCTGGAAACGGCACTGAAGCAGCGCAACCTGTTTTCAGAGGCCGGGCGCTACGACCTTCCTGAAAAGAAAACCGGGAAAGCACCCGAAGTGCTTCCGGAAAACCCTTATTCCCTGGTGGCCGTCATGCTGGGGAAGGAGCAGAAGGCCGTCTTCAGGGATTATAAGGGGACCATCCACACGGTGACCAAGGGGAAAACGCTCATAGACGGAGCTGTGCTTACCCGCATATCCCCCCGTTCCGTTTGGACAAGGAAGGGGAGACAGACGAGGGAGTTGAGCCTCTTTGATGTGCGCCGCAAGCCGGCGGATGCCGTCGGGGGGGAAGCGGCAGGGAAGAACCCGGATGCGAAGCCGGCAAGGAGGGACCGAGTTCCCCGAGCGCCTGAAGGAGAAATAAAAATCCCCCCTTCTTTACCGGATGGTGGTAAAGAAGGTAGCCGGATGGGGAAACCCGGAGCGGGGAAGGGGAAACGAGAAAGCCCGTTACGTAAGGAGCACAAGGACCCTGATGAAACGGGGAAGGAAACATGACATCGGATGCCCCGTCCAATGGAGAGGGAAATGCCATGAAATGTATCTCCGCTGCTGTGCCGTTGGGATTGCTGCTTCTGGGAATGGCCGTTCTGTTCCCCCTGACCGCCGCGGCCATTGAGCTTTACTCCTTCCAGGGGGAAGGCGGGCAGATTTATTACACCAATGTCCCCGGTCCGGGACACCGGAAGATCAATCCCCACGTTCTGAGAATGAGGGCGAAGAAGAAGGCTTCCGTACCCCGGAGGACGGGGATGGGGCCGGCCGCCGAGCAGTTGGAGTATGACGAGGCGATCCTGTCCGCCTGTGAGCATTTTGCCGTGGATCCCCACCTGGTCCGAGCCGTGATCAAGGCGGAATCCAATTTCGATCCCGGGGCAAGATCGCCGAAAGGGGCCATCGGACTGATGCAGCTCATGCCGAATACCGCCCGCGAAATGGGGGTGTCCGATCCCCTCAATCCCGTTGAAAACATTTTCGGCGGTGTGGGCTATTTAAGTCAACTGCTGAACAGCCTCAACGGCGACTTGCCGTTGGCGCTCGCCGCGTACAATGCAGGTCCGCAGCGGGTCATGAACTACAACGGCATTCCCCCCTTCCGGGAGACACGGAATTACATCGAGAGGGTGCTGGATTATTATGAGCATTTCAAAGGGAAGGACTCGTTATGATTAAAAGGGATCGACAGCGGAAGACTCTGTCCGCCGTGTTCGTTTTGGTATGTATCCTTGCGCTCAGTGGCTGCATGAATCAGCCGCGATGGCGTCAGCATGTTTCGCTGGACCGGCCGGCAGGGACGGAAAAGCAGGGTGAAATCGGCGGGAGCGGCGATTCCGAGGCAGCGGCCATGAGACCGCCGGTTGAAGAAATCACGGTACCGGCCTTTGAGAGGAAAGCGCCCCAGAAAAAGCTTCCCCCCCCCGTCAAGCCCATTGAGGCGCACCGTGTGACCATGGTTGATACTCCGGTCATGATCAACGCCGAACGGATGCCCCTTTCCGATTTTATCATCCATGCCCTTGGGGAAACGCTGAAAGTCGCCTTCGTGATGGACGAGAAGATGCTGAACAACAAAAAGCCCATCACCATGCGGATGCCTGAGCCCATGCCGCCCGAAAAGGCGTTGGAGATGATCATGGGGATGCTGGAAAAATACGGATATTATCTGGATGAAAAAGCCGGAGCCCTCTACGTCCTTGAAAAACCCCCCGAACCCAGGGAGCCGAGATCTCCTGTGGACATCCGGGTCGGCACAACGCCGGAAAACAGCCCTGCAGAAATTTTGCAGGTCGTTCCTCTCCGTCATGTCCGCCCCGCCGATGTGGAGCCCCTGATCAAGGATCTCTTCCGGTCCGGTGTCCAGGTAAAGCCCTACAGCCGGCAGAATGTCATTGTTCTGTATGGCCGGCCGTCGCAGATGAAGCCCGTTATGGAATTTCTCGAGACCTTCGATGTTCCCTATCTGCAGAAAAAGAAGGTTTTTATTCTCCGGCTGACTTACTGGCAGACGGATGAGTTTATCGCCCAGCTTAAAAGCATCATGGAGGGCCTCGGATTTATCGTTGCCAAGACGCCCAGGGAGCCTGGGCCGCTCTTGATGCCCATCAAGCAGCTCAACGCCGTCCTGGTGATCGCACCCGATGAAACCACGGCCGGGAATATCCTGGGCTGGAAGGAAAAGCTCGACACCCCGGAGGCGGCCGGCACGGAGTTTAAGGCCTACACCTTTATCCCGAAATACTCCCTGGCTTCGGAACTGGTGGAGTCCATCCAGAAGCTCTATGGTTCGATGCCGGTAACCGGGAGAACGGCGATGCAGGCTGCCGCCGGACCTCAAAGACCGGCGGCGGCAAGAGCCGCCGTTGAAAGAAAGGACAGCTCCTTCGAATCCACCGGTCTGAAGATGTCGGCGGATGACAAGAAAAACATGATCATCATTCTCAGCACGCCCGATGTCTACCGGAATCTCCTCAACCTTCTGCAGACACTGGATATTCCGGCCCGGCAGGTTCTTATCGAAGCGACGATTGTCTCCCTGAAGCTCACGGATGAATTGAAATACGGCGTGGAGTGGCTGATCCGAAATACATGGAACGGTGACGCTTACGTGCTGGGTACCTTGGGGCATCTCGGCACAGGGCTCAGCACGGATCCCGTGGGCCTGTCCTATTCTTTCCTGAGCAGGACCGGGCAATTTCGGGCCCTGATCAACGCCTACGCCCTGGCGAACAAGGCCAACATCCTTTCCACGCCCCGCCTGATGGTTCTCGACAACATGGAAGCCACCATCCAGATCGGTCAGGACGTGCCGACCGTTACAGGACAGATTACCGATGTAAGCGGGACTACGACCAGTTCAACCAGCGTTGCCCAGAGTATCCAGTACCGCAGTACGGGAATCATGCTCAAGGTGAAGCCGACCATCAACACGGAGGGGTTGCTGACCCTGGAGATCAGCCAGGAGGTCTCCAAGGTCGAAGGCGCGGGTGTCGGAGAATCTCCCATTATCACAACGAGAAAAATCAACACCTCTGTGGTCGCCACGCACGGACAGACAATCGTGCTGGGAGGCCTCATGGAGGAGACCTCGAGCCTCACCGAAAACAAGGTGCCCCTGCTGGGCGACATTCCCTTTCTCGGAAACCTCTTCAAGTCCACGGGAAAAACAAAGGAGAAAACGGAGCTCCTCGTGCTGGTGACCCCCACCATTCTGACAAATGCCGATGATGCAACCAGGGTGACCCGTCAACTGAGGGACGAGTTGAAATGGATCAAGTGACGGCCGGGAGCGCGTTCATGCAGGAAAAGGAAAACCAGGTGATGACCGGACTAACAAGAATTTTTTCTTCTATTTTCGCGCTTGTCGTGTGTTTGCTGTGCGCAGCGCCGACAGCGGGATATGAATGGACGCCCCTGCCCGACATGAAGCATGTTCATAAGGCGGGGACCATGACGGTCATGAGGGATGGCCGGGTCCTTCTGATCGGCGGGGCGTCAGGGGATGCCGGTCAGACCCATGCCCTGGCGGAAGTGTTCGACCCGGCTGCGGGAACCTTTCGAGTCACCGGTTCGATGCATCAACGAAGGAGCGGGCACTGCAGCGTGGCTTTGGCGGACGGAAGCGTCCTTGTGGCGGGAGGGTCAGCCGGGCGCGTCCTTCACGAGCTGAGGAGCGTTGAACTCTATGATGCGCGGACGGGCCGGTTCACGAAGGTCGGGGACATGTCGGTCGGCAGAATGGCCTCTCCAACCTGCACGGCTCTGCCCGACGGAAACGTGCTCATCGCCGGAGGCGCTTATGAGGGAACCGTGGGCAGCGGCAATGTTCTTTTGGACAGGTTCGACTTCAGCCGCTCAACCCTTGTTCCGCGTGTCGGAAAACTGGCTTCCCCGCGATCCGGACCAGGGCATGTCTCCATTCTGCTCGCTACGGGACAAATATTAAACATCGGAGGAATGAGCGATTATTCGTCTCCCGCGGTGCCGGCAGCCGAATCGTACGATCCGGAGCACAACGTTTCATCGGCCATGAGGATGCAGCCGGCGGGCGGTCCCGGCCCTTATGCCGCGGCCGCACTGCCCGACGGGAACGTGATCCTCATGAAAAAAGGTG
>MVRU01000088.1 GCA_002067745.1 Syntrophus sp. PtaU1.Bin005 | reverse complement strand
TCAGAACGGCTATCGGGTCATTGCCGGAATTGATGAAGCGGGCAGGGGGCCTCTGGCAGGCCCGGTTGTCGCTGCTGCGGTGATTCTTCCCCGTGGATATTGCCATTCAGAAATCACGGATTCCAAGAGGCTCTCGGCGAAGAAACGGGAGCGGCTTTACGGGGTGATCAAAAAAGAGGCCCTGGCCGTGGGGGTCGGCGTGGTTGAGCCCCACCGGATCGATGAAATCAACATCCTCCGGGCAACCCTCCTGGCAATGGCGGAAGCGGTGGAAGACCTTTTCCTGCCGCCCGATTATCTTCTCGTCGACGGGCTTCACCGCGTTCCTCTCGACATCTCCCAGAAGACCATTGTGAAAGGAGACACGCTGAGTGTCTCCATTGCCTCCGCTTCGATCATCGCCAAAGTCTCGCGGGATCAGATCATGGAGATTTATCACCGGCAGTTTCCCCAGTACAACTTCCTGAAAAACAAGGGCTACGGGACGAAGGAGCATCGAGCGGCCATCCTTGCCCACGGCCCCTGCAAGATCCATCGAAGATCGTTCAAAACAACCCCTCCAAAACAACCCCTTCTGCAGACCGCCGATCTTTTTGACTGATGCGGCCATGGGGAATCTTTCAACGGGAAAAATCGGCGAAGACATGGCGGCGGCCTACCTGGAAGCAGCCGGATACCGCATCGTGGAGCGGAATTACCGCTGCCCCCTCGGTGAAATCGACCTGATCGCGCTGGAGGGTGATACCCTCGTCTTCGTGGAAGTAAAAAGCCGGCGTTCCGAAAACTACGGCCTGCCCCAGCTTGCCGTCGGTCCCGGAAAGCAGCGGCGGATCTCCAAGATCTCCCTTTACTACCTCCAGAGCCGTCGACTGGATCCCGCCAGCGTGCGCTTTGATGTGGTCGCCATCCTCCTGCGGCCGGAAAAAACCTCCATTGAACTGATCAAGGACGCCTTCGAACTGGCCTACGGGCGATAGCCGTTTCCCGGGGTAGGCCTTTGAGGCGTGCCGGGGCCTGTTCGCGGATCATGCTATCAGCCGCTTGTGCATGGCGGCGACGGCAAGGGGGAAAAAGACGGCGCAGAACAGGGAAAGATAGAGGAGCCCCCAGAGCAGGGAGGCGTCCAATCGGCCGGCACCGAGGGAGCGGGTCATGTCGACCAGGTGGGTCAGGGGCAGGGTGTAGGCCAGAAGACGGGCCCACGAGGGCAGGGCCTCCAGGGGGAAAAACGTCCCGCTGAAGAGGTACATGGGGGTAATGAAGAGAAAGATCGGGAGATTGAAGAGGTCGATGGTTTTGACCTTGCCCGTGAAAACCATGCCCAGCGATCCGAAGGCGATGCCGCCGAGAAAGGAGAGGGGAAGGATCAGCAGGGCGGAAGGATAGCTGACCAGGCCGAAGAGGCTGATGACGGAAAGCATGATGAGGGTGGCCAGAAAGGATTTCGTCGCTCCCCAGAAAATTTCTCCGGTGATGATCTCTTCAAGGGTCAGCGGGGTGGCCATCATGGCGTCGAACGTTTTCTGGTAGTACATTCGGACATAGGAACTGTAGGTATTTTCGAAGAATGCGTTGTTCATGATGTTGATGGCCAGAAGCGCCGGGGCGATAAACTGGACATAGGTCACCTGCGAGCCGCCGTAGTCGATTCTGCCGACGAGGCTGCTGAGGCCCACTCCAAAGGCGAGGAGGTAAAAAAGAGGCTCCAGCAGGGGAGGGAGAAAGCTCACCTTCCAATTCTGTCGGTTGACTACGAGGTTCCGATACCACACTTTCCAGAAGCGCCGGGTGATGTTGCAGGCTCTCATGGGCTTAATCCCTCAGCTCTCTGCCCGTCAGCTTCAGGAAGACATCCTCCAGGGTGGCCATGCGCAGAATGCAGCCGTCGTTGCTGCAGCGGGAAGAGATTTCCTGATAGAGCGTATTCCTGTTTTCTCCGTAGATCATCACGCGATGCCCGAGATTTTCGTATGCCAACCCCTTTTCTGCCACGAAATCCAGGAGTGCGGGCTCCGGTTCGGCCACTTCAATGACGTCATGCCCGACGTAGGTCCTTATCAAATCTGAAGGGATTCCCTCCACGAGGATGCGCCCCCTGTCCATGATCATCAGCCGGTCGCACAGCCGTGAGGCCTCTTCCATGTAGTGAGTGGTGAGGAGAATGGTCAGCCCGCCTTTTTTCAGCTCTTCCAGCTGCTGCCAGACGGAGTGCCGCGACTGGGGATCGAGGCCCGTTGTGGGCTCATCGAGAATCAGAAGGTCGGGGTCGTTGATCAAGGCCCTTGCAAGGACCAGGCGGCGCATCATTCCTCCGGAAAGCTCCATCACCTTGTCATCCCGCCGGTTCTTCAGCGCGACAAAGGAGAGAAGCTTCTCGGCCCTCTCCCGGGCAAGCGGCCGGGGCAGATTGAAGTAGCCGGCGAAGATCTCCATGTTCTGAAAAACCGTCAGATCGGGGTCCAGGTTGTTCTCCTGCTGGCAGACGCCGATTCGGGCTTTGATGGAGCGCAGATTGTCCCGCACATCCATTCCGAAGATCCGCAGCGCGCCCCCGGTCATGGGGGAAAAGCCGTAGAGCATGCGGATGGCCGTTGTCTTGCCGGCGCCATTTGGCCCCAGGATGCCGAAGCATTGCCCGGCCGGAACGGCGAAGGACACATCGTCCACGGCGGTGAAAGAGCCATAGCTCTTCCGCAGATGGAACGCCTCGAGAATCGGCGGGGAAGGGGAAACGGTCCGGGTATCCATACTCACAATAAAATCACTGGTGGACGGCTGATCGGATATGCTTGAAATATACAGCAACGGAGGAAAACAGGAAAGACAAAGATGTGAAGGGCGTCTTTTTAAAGGGTTACAAGGCCTTCACGAATGGCGTATTTGATCAATTCCGCCGACCGGCTTATGTTCAGTTTCTGGGCGATGTTCCGCCGATGAGTCTCCACGGTCTTCACGCTGACAAAAAGATGGGAGGCAATTTCCTTGGCGGTCATCCCCTCCGCCATGAGCTGCAGCATCTCGCGCTCCCGCGCCGTCAAAGACGGGGCGCTGTCCTGGGTCGCATCCTGGGAGTTGGATTTGGTGATGTAGCTTTTAACGACGATGTCTGAAATCATCGGGCTCAGGTAGGTATGGTCGGAGACGACGGTTTTGATGGCCTTGGCGAGCTCTTCGAAGGCGCAGTCCTTCAAGAGGTATCCGGAAGCGCCGGAGGAGAGCATGCCTGAAACAAACCGCCGATCCGAGTGCATGGAGAGAGCAATGACCTTGACTCCGGGGATGCTGTTCACAATTTCCCTGGTGGCATCGATGCCGTTGAGATCCGGCATGGAAATGTCCATGATCACGACGCTGGGCTTGAGTTCCTTCGCCAGTTTGATGGTTTCCCTGCCGTTTTCAGCCTCTGCAATGACCTTCATCCCGGGTTGGGATTCAATGAGCGTTTTAAGTCCGTCCCGGATGATTTTGTGATCATCGGCGAGTATGACGGTGATTGCCATGTTGAGCTCTCCCTTTAACGACCCTCTTTTGTCCCATGGGGCGCAATGAGGGTAAAATGCGTTCCTTCCCCCCGTTTGGAGCGGATCTGAAGCTGGCCGCCGAGATTCTTCAGCCGTTCATGAATGCTGAAAAGGCCGAATCCTCCCCGCCAGTCCAGGGGGGTTCCGATTTTCGATACTTCGAATCCGGCGCCGTGGTCGATAACCTCAATTTTAATCTGCTTGCGGTTCGTTCTAAGGATGAGCTCCGCTTCTTCCACCCCGGCATGCTTGACAACGTTCATGAGAAGTTCCCTGGTCGCCTGCAGGAGAAAGATCTGAAGGTCCTCATCAATGGATACGGAATGATCTTTTCCCTTGTAGATAATCCTGAGGTTATGTTGTTCTGCAAAGTATTGCATTAACCATTCCAACGCTGCGTTCAAACCCAGTTCGTGAAATACCGGGGGGCTTAACTTGGTCATCAGGGAACGGGTTTCTTTGATGGCCTGCTTGACGAAGCCCTGTATCTCTTCAAGCGCTTCGGCGAAGCCGCTGTAGGAAGCCAGGGCATGGAGCATTTCCAGCTTGATCCGCGTGATCGCCAGGGTCTGGCCGATGTGATCGTGAAGCTCCGTGGCGATTCGGCGCCGTTCGCGCTCCTCCGTGGTGATAAGGGCCGATGTCAGCGCCCGGAGCTGCTCATGGTCGGAGCAGATATTCTTCTGCGTCTCCCGGTGTTCCGCGATTTTTCTCCGCAGCGCCTTGTTGATGCTGGCCAGTTCAGCCGTCCGCTGGGAGACATTCTTCTTCAGCTCCTGCTGCAGGGCCTCTTCCGACTGTTTCTGTTCGCGAAGATCGGTGAGAACGGAGAGAAGAAGAGGGGCATTCCCGGTTGACGTTTCATAGAAGGCCGTATCGAGACGGATCGGGAAAACCGATGCCGCCTTGGGAATCTTCAGCCGGATTTCGATGCCCTGATTCGTTTTATCTGCAGCGCAGGCCGTTAAATGCGTCAAAAAATTGTGCTGAGAGTCCCTGGAGACGAAGCGGAGGAAGGACTGCCCCGGGAGAAGATCTTTGTCCCCTTTGCCCAGCAGGGCAGCACCCGCCGGGTTGATCTGGAGGATGCGCGCCGCCTCATCGATGAGCATGCAGCCGATGGGCATGCAATCAAAAAACTTTTCCGGCACCTGTATGCCGGGGTTCTCTGTGACGCATAGTTGCGCCGCGGATCCGCTGAACGGCTCAAGTCTGTTCTCCCGCGGCGCATTCGGCAGGGGTTCGCGCAGGCACAACAGGGAGTAGGCGTCGGCTGAAGCTGCTGTCTTGGATATTCGGGAATTTTTTATCATCGCTTGTTCGGGGTTTATTGAAATTTGGCCTTACGGGGCGTCCGGTGGAGCTGTCGACCCTGTCGGGTTCTTCCGATTCAAAATAACGGGTGTGTTTCCAGGAAAAACCAGTTATTAAACATGCCTGAGTCAATATTCATGCCGTAAAATACTCATATCTGAAATAACTCTGAAAAATAATGCCGCTTCTGGCAAGGAGATTGGGTAGAGTCAAAGCGACGGGTTAAAAAAGGTAGAAAAGATGGCAAGGACCTGACGGTCATTCAGCAGCAGACCGTTGCGACCTTCAATCGATTGCGGCGCCATCGTGCTAAATGAAACAGGGGGACTCGCGGTCCCAAACTTGCTGTTGTAAGGAAAAACCCTGACATATCGCGTACGACAAATTACTGACAGGGTTTTAATTCTCGTTGATTACATTCAAAAGATCCATGACTTAGGTGAAATATTGTACTCTAAAATGATTTATAATCAAGATAAATTTTAGAAATATTTCGCACAATAGGTCTTTTTTGATCTTAGATTGTAAGATAATGGTAGAGAAAAAGGACCAGGAGGTTCAGGGAAAATGCTTACGCCTTTCACGTTAACCCATCTCGGTGGGGAGCACTGTGTCACCGGTTCATGCCATCTGGTGCAGGCCGGTGGGCAGAATTTTCTTGTCGACTGCGGAATGGTACAGGGGAAGGACCGGGCTCTGTCCATGGAAAACTGGCCGGTCAGCCCCGGGCAGATCCATTACGTCCTTCTGACCCACGCCCATATCGACCACATCGGGCGGCTGCCGGAGCTTGTTCGCAAGGGGTTCCGCGGAGAGATCCTCGCCACCCACCCGACCAAGGCCCTCCTGATTCCCATGCTCCGGGACGCCCTGAGCTTTTCCGATTGGGGGGAAGAGGAGACATCGGCAACGGTCCGCAGGATCGAAGCGATCAGTTGGGGCTTTGAATACGGGGAGCCCTTTGCCTTGAAGAACGGCCTCCGCTTTACCTTCTCCCGGGCGGGGCACATCCTGGGTTCCGCCTCTGTCCTCCTGGAATCGGAAAGCCCGCGGTCGTCCATCCTGTTTTCCGGCGACCTGGGCGTCAAGAACACGCCCATTCTTCCCGATCCCGACCCTGCGCCGGCCTGCGATCTGCTGGTCATGGAATCCACCTACGGAAACCGTCTCCATGAGAGCCGTTCGGACCGTGTTGAACGGCTGGGTCAGGCCCTGGTGCGGGCCTTTTCCGACGGCGGCAAGGTCTTCATCCCGGCTTTCGCCCTGGGAAGAGTCCAGGAGCTGCTCTATGAGCTGAATCGGCTCCGCACGGACGACGTTCTGAAGGAGAAATTCCCCCAGCTGGCAAAACTTCAGCGCATCCCGGTCATGGTGGATACGCCCCTCGGACTTGAATTGACGAAGATCGCGTCGAGCCTTTCCGCATACTGGGACCGGGAGGCGAAGGCCCAATTGAGGCGGGGCGACCATCCCCTGAATTTCGATCGCCTCTATGCCGTGACCAACTCCAAGGACCACCGAAGGCTCCTGGAATCGAAGGGGCCGATGGTGATTCTCGCGGGAAGCGGCATGTGCACGGGCGGGCGTATTTTGGATCATCTCAAGGAAGGCATCGAAGACCCCAGAAACGACATCGTCTTTGTGGGCTACCAGGCCCACGGCACGCCGGGGCGTTATATTCAGGAATATGCCGGGAAGCCCGGGGGATATGTGGAACTGGACGGGGAGCGCCGCTCCATCCGGGCAAAAATTCACGTGCTGGGAGGATATTCGGCCCATGCGGACCAGAAGGAATTGGTCGAGTGGGTGGAATCGATGCCGGAGAAGCCCAAGGCCATCAAGCTGGTCCATGGGGAGGCGGGGGCAAGGGAGGTTTTGGGGGATGTTCTGAGGAGCCGGGGGTATGAGGTGGTGTGACTTTTTTTTGTCCATAAACAGGTCACGTGCCTATGGGCAAAAAAAGGGAATCCTATTTTTCAAGCCATTGCCACAGCGGCATCAGGCGGATCGGACGCTCGGCATCCTGCCATTTGAAGGTTTCCATCCGGTCGACCGTGTCATTGAGAAGCAAAAGGTCATCGCAATGCAATTCCTGTGAAGCCTTGATCAGCGCCCGCATTTCTCTTTTCAGGGTCTTCGGATGCGAAATGTCCGTGCAGACCTGAATCAACTGTGAAATGTGCAAACCTTCTTTGACGACAAAATCCACTTCCTCATTCTGGGAGCTTTTCCAGGAGAACAGGGAAATTCTTCCGGCAATTTCTTCTTTTTTCAGGGCGATCGCCACAAGATTTTCGTAAAGCGCTCCCCGGTCTTCGCTGAAGCGAAAACCTGCCGACACGGCCAGTCCGTTGTCGGTGCAGTAGACTTTCTTGTTGCGCCCCGTCTGATCTTTTACTTTGAAGGAGAAACGGGGAATCAGGAAAAAAAGGTACGCTTCCAGCAGATGGTGAACATAACGATCGACGGTATGAACACTGCGGCATCTCGTCACTCGGGAAAGGACATTGAAGGAACACTCCCGGGCAAGGTTCGACATCAAATAAAGGGTCAAGTCTTCGATCCCCTGCACCGAACGAATTCTGAACCTCTTGACGATGTCCTTGTACAGGGTGGAATGCAGAAGCGTGCGCAGGTAGTCGCGGCGGTCGATCTTCTTGAGAAGAGGTTCCGGATACCCTCCCTGTTCCGCGTAAGTCTCCAGTGCTTCTCTTTTCTCAATCTCCGTTCTCTGATTGTTCAAGGTCGACAGGTACTCGCCGAAAGAAAATGGAAACAGAACATAGTTGGCGTGGCGTCCTGTGAGATGTGTGGCCAGCTCCGAACTGAGCAGGTTGGCGTTGCTGCCGGTAATGAGAAGTCGAAAATCCTGTCTTTGCAAGCGATTTACAAACATTTCCCAACGGGGAAGATTCTGTATTTCGTCAAACAGGAGATAACGCGGATTATTGTAGACCGTGTTTACGGCGCTGATGATTTCGTCGTAATCTCCGGTGATGGTCAATCGCTCATCATCAAAATTGACATAACCAAAGGAACCGGTCTTTGAAATCAGATGAACGGCATAAAACGATTTTCCAGCTCGTCGCGGCCCCGTGATGACCTTGATCCGATCATCTTCCGGATCCAGAGAAACGGACAGCTTCCGCTCAAAATAGGACTCCTGAAGACGGTTTCCCAGCTCTCTTTTTTGAACAAGAATGATATCTCTTAACACAAATCACCTATGATGCATAAAAAACTGGATTTTTATGCATCATAGGTGATTTGTGTCCAGTGTCAAGCAAAAGTCTTTGCCACTTCTGGTTGTGCTAACCTAAAATTGATCAGGGAAAGGGCCTTGTGCTAACCGAAAATTGACCACCCCAGAGCACCAGA
>MVRU01000087.1 GCA_002067745.1 Syntrophus sp. PtaU1.Bin005 | reverse complement strand
AAAGCTCTTTTCCGGAGAGATACACCTCACTCCCCCGGAATGGGAAGAGCGCAGGTCAACGGACATCGCGCACTTCATGAGTCATCTCACGCAGAGGGACATCGAGCATGAAGGGCGGCACCTGCCGGGAGGGATCGCCCGGAACATCACGGTCGAAGCCTTTGCAAAGCGGCATGACCTCATCATCATGGGGGCCAGCGAGCGGAGCCTTCTGGCTTCCCTGCTCAATGGCAGTCCCGTCGAGCAGGTTCTGAGAGAGACACCCTGCGACCTCATCATCCTGAAGCCCCGCCATGAAGATTAACAGCCTTTCCCGGGAGGAGGCCCTTCGGGCCCTTGTCAGTTCGGAAAACGGCCTTTCCGAAAAGGAAGCCGCCCGAAGGCTTTCGGAAAGCGGTTTCAACGAGATCCGGGAGGCGCACAGAACTCCCCTGGCGATCCGGTTCTTGAAGCAGTTTACCCATTTCCTGGCCTTGCTCCTCTGGGTCGGCGCAGGGCTCGCCTTCCTTTCCGATTATCTCCATCCCGGCGAGGACATGGGCACCCTCGGTTTTGCCATCATCGGCGTCATTGTGATCAATGCCGTCTTTACCTACATCCAGGAATACCGCGCCGAGAAGGCCCTGGAGGCCCTGAAGAGGCTTCTGCCCTTTTCGGTGCGGATTGTCCGGGAAGGAAAGGAGCGGAAGGTCCCGTCTCGGGAGGTTGTCCCGGGGGATGTTATCCTCCTTTCCGAAGGGGACCGGATCCCCGCCGACGCCCGCCTCATCGAAGGCGCCATGCTGAAGGTCAACAATGCTCCGCTGACGGGCGAGTCCGAAGCCAGCCTTCGCAATGCTCTGCCTGCGCCGGGCGAACTTCTGGACAGCCCCAATATTGTCTTTGCCGGAACAAGCATCATAAGCGGTTCGGGAAAAGCCCTGGTGTTCGCAACAGGAATGGGGACGGAATTCGGCCGGATCGCCCATCTGACGAGCGCCGTTGAGCAGGATCTCAGCCCGCTTCAGAAGGAGATTGCCAAGGCGACCCGCCTGGTGGCGACCATCGCCGCCCTGGTCGGCATCTTTTTCTTCACCCTCGGATTTGTCATCGGGAGGGATTTCTGGGGAAATTTCATCTTTGCCGTCGGCATCACCGTCGCCCTGATCCCCGAGGGGATGCTGCCCACCGTCACCCTCTCCCTGGCCATGGCGAGCCAGAGAATGGCGAAACGGAAGGCCTTGATCAAGAATCTCTCCTCGGCGGAGACGCTGGGCTGCGTATCCGTGATCTGCACCGACAAGACCGGAACACTGACCCAGAATCGAATGACCGCGGAAAAAATATGGAGAGACGGCTCGATCCTGGATGCGCAGGGATTTATGGCGCCGGCCGATGATCCGCTGATGCAGGCGGCCCTTCTGTGCAATAATGCGCGCTTCGCCGACAATGAATACCGGGGGGATCCCACCGAGACTGCCCTGCTGCGGCTTGGAAGGGAAAGCCTGGGTGATCTGAGTGCAGAACGCATGTTTGAGATTCCCTTCGACTCGGACCGGAAGAGGATGACCACCGTGAACAGAGTGGGGGACGCGGGAATCGTCTTTTCGAAGGGGGCCATGGAGAGCATCCTGCCCCTGTGCAGCCGGTTCCTGGTGAACGGCGTCGAATACGGGATGGAGGAGACCTTTCGCGAAAGGGCATTGGATGCCTATGGGTCCCTCATGGATCATGGGCTGAGGGTTCTGGCCTTCGCCTACAGGAAAAATCCTTCCGATCTCCTCCCCCCGGACCCCTCGTCTCTGGAAGAGGATCTTGTGTTGGCCGGCCTGGTCGGGCTCGAAGACCCGCCGCGGCCTGAGGTGCCGGAGGCCATTGGAAAATGCCATGAGGCGGGCATCAAGGTCATCATGATCACGGGGGATGGAAGCCGGACGGCAGTTGCCATCGCCCGCGAGATCGGCCTGGTGAAGGGCGATCCGCTCGTGATCGAAGGGCCGGAGTTCCTGGAAATGGATGACCGGGAACTCCGGGAAAAACTCTCGGTCGGAGAAATCCTCTTTGCGCGCATGGCGCCGAAGCACAAGATGAGGGTCGTCTCGATCCTCCAGGAGGAAGGGGAATGGGTCGCTGTGACGGGCGACGGCGTCAATGACGCGCCTGCCCTGAAAAAGGCGGATATCGGCATCTCCATGGGCATTTCGGGTACCGATGTCGCGAAGGAAGCTTCGGACATGATCCTGCTGGATGACAATTTCGCCACCATCGTCAATGCCGTTGAGGAAGGCCGGGCGGTTTACGAGAACATCCGGAAATTTATCACCTACATCTTTGCCTCCAACATCCCGGAGGCCGTCCCCTACCTCGCATACATCCTGTTCCGGATCCCGCTGCCGCTGACGATCATGCAGATCCTGGCCGTCGACCTCGGCACGGACATGCTTCCGGCACTGGCCCTCGGCACGGAAAAGCCGACACCGGCGGTGATGAGGCAGCCGCCCCGAAGCAGGAACGAGAGACTCCTCAATTTTTCGCTCCTTTCCCGTGCCTATCTCTTCCTGGGGCCGATCGAAGCCTTCGCCTGCATGTCCGGTTTCTTCTATGTCATGATCAACGGGGGCTGGACATGGGGGATGGAGGCAGCGCCGGATCACGTCCTCTATCTGCAGGCGACGACGGCGTGTCTCACCGCGATCATCATCGTCCAGATCGGCAACGTCTTTGCCTGCCGGTCGGCGAAAGAGTCCGTGTTCAGACTCGGTTTTTTTTCAAACCGGTTCATCTTCATCGGCATCGGTTTCGAACTCTGCCTTCAGCTCTTCATCGTCTATTCCCCTTACGGAAACAGGGTATTCTCGACCTATCCCCTTTCCCCGGCAATGTGGCTGGTCCTTCTTCCCTTTGCCTTCCTTCTGCTCTTCAGTGAGGAGGCCAGGAAATATCTCGTACTGCGACGGTGACGGAAGCCTATTCAGGAGACCCTATACCATCGGGGAGGTAATTTGCCAGGCGACAAGCTCAAGCCTTGACTAATCATCTTTATCTTGCTTTGATTGGAGCAAACCGGCGATGAAGAGGCTTTTGGATCTTGCGGAAGTCCGGATAACCCAGCATGATAAATCGGTTCATGTCATTGATTCCGGAGAGATGAAAATTCATGAACCGCTGGCGGCCACCTCCCGTTATTGAGCATATCAGCGAGAAGGGGCAAAAGGGGTGGAACGGCTGATGGACAGAAAAGAGGCGATCCCTCCATGGGGTTCCTATGATTCCCCCCATTACACTAACCTGATCAGACGGAGTTCTCCATGAGTTGTTTGCCGAGCTTTCCAGCAGATATCACGCCATTGATGGCATTTGGCCTCATCCTGCTGATCGGGTCCCTTGGCGGATTCATCACACATCTTATCCCCTGGCTTCCAAGCATCACGGGGTTTATGGCTGTCGGATTCTTCTTCGGGCCGAGCGGAATCAATATTTTGAGCCAGGAAACCTTGGCCCAGTCAGGGATTCTTATACATATCGCCCTTGGGCTTATTCTCTATCGGCTTGGGTTGTCACTCGACATGGCCATGCTTCGACATAACCCAAGCCTCCTTCTGGTCTCTCTTGTTGAAAGTGTTGCGACCTTTTGTCTTGTAACCTACATCCTCTCGATTTTTGATGTGGGGATCGCAACGGCTGCACTGGTTGCCGCAATCACCGTTTCCTCATCCCCAGCGGTTCTTTTGCATGTGGCGAATGAAGTCGGCGCATCGGGCAAAGTGACGGAATCCACGGAGACACTGGTTGCGCTCAATAATCTGATTTCTTTTACGTTATTCTCTTTCATTCTGCCCTTCATGCATTACACCGTAGGTTCACACTGGATGACCGTGATTCTTCAGCCCCTGTACCAACTGATGGGGTCGCTCCTTTTGGGGATTATTTTAGGCTGGTGTCTACATTTTTTTGTTATCAAGACCCGCCAGGCAGCTCAATACCGACTCGCACTTGTAATAGGTACAATCATGTTGGCAGTTGGCTTTGCGAAGGAGACGCAGCTTTCCATGCTCCTTGTTCCGCTCGTTGTCGGAGTTGCGGCGAAAAGTATTGAGAGGGAAAATATTGTTTCAGAGTTGGCCTTTGGTCCTGCCTTTGAGCTTTTTTTTATCGTACTGTTTGTTTTTGCAGGTGCAAAGCTGCATGTAAGTGAATTGATCGAGTTTGCTCCTGCAGTCTTCGCGGTGGTAGTTGCCCGTACATTTGCAAAAACGGCCGGGGTTACCGCAGCAACGGTCCTGCTTCGTAAACCCCTTCGTTACGGAATATCGAGCGGACTTCTCATGGTTCCAATGGCAGGTCTGGCGATAGGGCTAGCCGACACTTCCTGTATGATGTTCATGGATCAGGCATCCCTGATTTCAGCCACGGTGCTTGGGGCCGTCACGATGTTCGAAACGATAGGCCCACCTGTTGCGGCTTTTGCATTCCGCTTTTCGGGCGAGTCCTCCGCGGCCGCCGTTCGCTGAAGAAGGAGAGCACCGCCTCCGGAAAGAGTAGACGAGAAAAGAAATTGTTAAATGGCAGGAAGGATTGACAAGTTGCGGGAGGCGCCTTCTGCCCCGTCCGTTTGTTGAGCCCTTAATGTTTTCAGGCATTCCAGAATCTCCTGCTCGGATTGGCAAGACCGGAGAATCTGGATCCGGAAAGTTCCAGATTCTCCGGCAGAGGGAGTTGCTGAATCGCTGCTTGTTCATGATCGTTCAGGAGTTCCGGACTTGTATAAAGGCGCTGTTTTTTTGGGATGGCCCTTCCGTGTTTATTTTTGGGAGCTAAGGTTTACCTGTTCCAGCAATATCCGCTCGGGAACATGGATGGTCGAGGTCGGGAAAGCGACCTCCGCTCCATGGGAGAGGATAATCCGGTAAACCTTCATCAGCACATCCTCCTTGACCTGGTGATATTCCACCCACACCTTCGTTCTGGTGAAGGCATAGACCATGACATCCAGGGACGAGGGGCCGAAGGTGTTGAAATTGACGATCAGTGTCTGGGTGGGATCAATGCCGGGGTGATCGATCAGCATCTGACGGACATCTTTTGCGATGGCCATGACCTTGTTTGCGTCATCGTAGCGGACGCCGATGGTTTCATAAATCCTGCGATGGGTCATTCTGGATGGGTTTTCCAGCGCGATGGTCGTGAAGGTCGAGTTGGGTATGTAAAGGGGGCGGTTTTCGAAGGTTCGGATCCGGGTAAGGCGCCAGCCGATGTATTCCACTACGCCCTCGATGTTTCTGTCCGGTGAGCGAATCCAGTCCCCCACGGCAAAAGGCCGATCGAGGAAGATCGTCAATCCGCCGAAGAAGTTGGAGAGGATGTCCTTTGCCGCAAAGCCCACGGCGATGCCGCCGATGCCGCCAAAGGCGAGGACGCCGGAGATGCTGAAGCCCAGGGTCTGCAGCATCATCAGTGAGGCCGTGATAAAAATGGATATCCGGGCAAGCTTGCCGATGGCATCTGCCGTGGTCGGATCAACCGGCTTCCCCTTTTTGCGCTGAATTTCCAGGATATTGTCATGAAGCTGCCGGACGAGGTTGACGCAGAACCAGGCGATAACAAGGATGATGCCGGCACGGGCAGCATCCCGGGAATACTCCAGGAAGGCCGTCTTCGGTGCTACGTAGTTAACCGCAGCGGAAATGCCTATGATCCAGATCAAGGCGCTCAAAGGCTTCCGAAGAGCAGTCAGAATGGCCTCGTCCCAGGGGTTTTCTGTGAGGAGCGTCCGCCTGTGCAGACGCGATAGGACAATTTTTTGAATGAAATCAAATAGAAGCGCGACAAATATAATCAGAAATACGATGAGCCATTGATATCCCTGGTAAAGGGCCGTAATTTTTTCAAGATAAACGTTCAGATCCATTCCGTACACCCCTTCCGATTCATTCGTGAGGCGGAGGGATTTTCCCCAATGTCTCCATTCCGGAGTCGATTATTTCGAAGGTATTCCGCATCAAAGCAGGAGAAAAACACCGTTACCCTTCGCTGCTTCCCGGGTTGCCATGCCTTTTTCCCTCGATGGCCAGGAAGTTGCCGGGAGGAATGGATGCGAGTTCAACATCCTGCTCCGCCTTCAAGCGTTCAAATTTTACCGTCGATTTGACGGTGATGTCCGACCCCCTTGGAACCGAAATCGATAAAGGATTTATGGGGCGGTCGTTGATCCTCATCTCGAAATGAAGATGCGGCCCCGTCGCAAGTCCTGTTGATCCGACGAGCCCTATCAAAGAACCCTGGCTGACCTCTGTTCCCTGCCTTAAACGTTCGTGGATTTTCGACAAATGGCCATAATACGTCTGATAACCGCCGGGATGCTTCAGAATCACAAGATTGCCGTACTGTCCCCGGCGTCCCGCAAAAACGACCGATCCATCGCCTGCCGCCGAAACAGGGGTACCTTCGGGGGCCGCATAGTCGACCCCGTGATGAGGCCTGGTGATCTTCAGGATCGGATGGTAGCGACCGTTGGAGAACGTTGAACTGATCCGCCTGAAGTTCAATGGAGCCCTGAGGAAGGTTTTTTTCAGGGACTTCCCCGATGCATCGTAATAATCCGTACCCTCTTCATCCGTGAACCGGTAGGCGCGGTATGCCTTTCCGTTGTTGATGACCTCGGCGGAAAGAATATTGCCGTATTTTTTCAGGGTTCCATTGAGGTAAAACCCCTCGGCGACCAGCCTGAAGGTGTCGCCCTTTCTGATGTCTGTTGTAAAATCTATATCCCAGGCGAAGATATCGGAGAGATTCTGTGCAAGCACCAGGGACTCTTTGCCATGCCCCAGGGCAGAAATCAGATTATCCTGGATGACCCCGCCGATGTGCTCGATCTTCTTTTCGTAAGGCACAGGGATCTTTTCCGCGCAGAAACCTTCCTCGCCGCAGGTGATATTCAGGATGGTGTCCTCATCGATCCAGTATGTGAAGGAGTTTATCTGTTTGTTTTCATCGAGGCGAATCCGATAGGGCTGGTTAACCCGGAGATATCTGAGTTTATAAATACTTGCCGATGCTTCTTTTAAACTGAAGAGATCGTTCAGGTTCAGTTCGTAGTGTTTAAAAATGTCAAAGAGGGTTTCACCTTTTCTGATTTTTCCCGTTATTTCGTGAAATTCTTCCGATTCGGTTACCTTGATCTCTTCGTCGAAATCCGTTTTTTCCGGGAGATTGAAACCGGCAAGGACTGTTAAAAAAAACGTCGGGACAATCGTGGAAAAAAGAATGTAAACAAGAGTTGACCGGATGAAGATTTTTTTCATTCGATTTCTCTCCGCCTCTCCGTTGAATTCAGTTAAGTCGCTGTAATTGCGGCATGTCTATCTTAACTTCTGTAGCTCTGTCCGCCGGGGAACAGGTTGGCCGAGACGTCCAGCTTCTCGGCTTCCATGAGCTTTACCACCTGCTCCAGGGATTCGGCGATGACCATCTGCTCCGATTCGGGAAGCCTCGACAGGGACTCCGACAGCTTGTGCTGAAGCGGCGACGGAGCTTTGAGAATGATTTCCCTTCCGGATTGGGAAATTTCCAGGTACACCTTGCGATGATCCTCCGAACTTCTCGTTCGAGTCAGATATCCCTTCGCTTCCAGTCGATCAATGATCCCGTTGGCCGTGCTTATTCCAAGGTTCACCATCCTGGCCAGATCCGTGAGGGTTGTCCGGCTTGATTCCGCTAATGCACCGAGACACAAAAGCTGAGGCGTTGTCAGTCCGAACTCCGAGTTTAATTTTTTGGAATGGATATGGACGGCGCGGATGACGCGACGCAAAGCGCGTATGATTCGATATTCATAAGCATTGCCACTTTCTGTTGTCATGGACAATCCTTTCTGGTAAAATATTTCGTGTAAGAATATTAATTGCCGCTGGATAATCGGTTCTGAAAAATATGTCAAGAGAAAACAAACCCTCATTCCGCTTTTGAGCTGCTTCCGGGAATGGGTTGCCCGGCCCCGGAATGTCGGGAAGAAGCCGGAATCGAGCCTTTCCCCATGGTGTTGCTGCAAAGATTTCCCGGATCCAGGTTGAAGGCGGGATAAAACCAACGGTGATTTGGTGAGGAGGCCCATGCAGATCGATCCTTTCGCAGTGAAGGACTGCGCACTCATTGCGGTAGCCACCGGGGAGCACGTGGTAACTCTTCGCGAGCTCAAGGACAGGCTGGGAACCATACCGACAAGCTGCATCTATTATCATTTCTGGGGCGGCCTTTTGCGCCCCCGTTTCGACGACCCCCTTTATCAGAACGATTTTGCGATCTGGACCTGGCGGGGCATTCACGACAAAACACTGGCCGAGAGGCTCGCCGTGATCGATCCAACGGGTTTCAAGGACCTCGAAGAACTGCGCAGGGAACTCATCGAGGTCATCGAAGAGCGGCTCGATGAAAACGAACTGCTTTCGTGGATCATACCATCCCAGAGGTTCCATTTCGTCCGGTCCCAGATCGTCTGGTAATGACAACCGAAAATTGACCACCTGTGATAATCGAATTTTGACCACCCAGAGCAGTGTTTATACTTTGGG
>MVRU01000086.1 GCA_002067745.1 Syntrophus sp. PtaU1.Bin005 | reverse complement strand
CTGCTGGGATCGCCGAAAATGGAATCGCTCGTGATGGAGCTCAAGGAGCGTTATTCGAACCGATTCATCATCTTCGACAGCTGCTCCCTCCTGGAGTTCGCCGACCCCCTCGTCCTTGCCCGGTTTATCGACGGCATCCTGCTCGTGGTGGAAGCGGAAAAAACGACCAGGAACGATCTGAAGCGGGCCTTTGAACTGCTCAAGGACAGGCCCGTTATCGGCACCCTTCTGAACAAACTCAGAGATTAAGGAAAAAACGCCCATGTACGAATCATTCTACGGATTGAAGGAAAACCCCTTTAACCTGACTCCGGACCCCTCCTATCTGTTCATGAGCAAAGTCCATGAGGACGCCTACACCCACCTGGAATACGCCATTGTGGAGAGCAAAGGATTCGTCGTCATCACGGGGGAAATCGGCTCCGGAAAAACGACGCTGATCAATCTGCTTCTGAACAAGATTCAACAGAACATCCAGGTGGGCGTGATCAACCAGACCCTGGTTTCCCCGACCCAGTTCCTCAAAATGGTCTGCCAGGAATTCGAGCTGCCGACGGACTCCCGGGACAAGGCGGAGCTTCTCGATCTCATTCACTCGTTTCTTCTGAAGCAGTTCTCTCGCAGAAAGCGGGTGACCCTGATCATCGATGAAGCCCAGAACCTCCCGGACAACACCGTGGAGGAGATCCGCATGCTTTCGAACCTGGAATCGGAAAAGCACCACCTCATCCAGATGATCCTCGTCGGCCAGCCGGAGCTGAAGTACAAGCTGCAGCAGAAGCGGCTGGAGCAGTTTGTTCAGCGCGTGACGGTCTACTGCCATTTGAGCGGTCTCGACCGCGATGAAGCAGCCAGCTATATCCGCCATCGCCTGTCCATTGCCGGTGCGGAGAATCCCGAGCTCTTCACGGCGGAGGCCATTGACGCCATCCACCGCTATGCCCGGGGAATTCCCCGGCTGATCAACATCCTGTGCGATGCGGCCCTTGTTTACGGCTTTGCCGATGAACTCCGCACCATCGACAAAATCGTCATTGACGAAGTCATTGCGGAAAGGAAAATCGGAGGCATCTTCCCGGAGCAGGGCGCGGAACAGGAGGCCGATCTGCCTTTGATGCCCGAGTACGGGGAACGACGGACCCCGGGGATGGAGCAGCAGTTTTCGTCCATCGAGAGCCGCCTCCAGCTTCTTGAAAGCCTCGTGGCCGACATGAACTCCCGCCTGGGAATCCTTTTCGAACGGAAAGAGCAGCAGGATGAGCGGGTGCTGCAGCTGCTGAACATGCTGAAGGAAAGCAATGAAAGCAGGGTGGCGCTGATGGCGGAGATTGCCGTCCTCAAGCAGCAGGCGGGCTGACAGATTTCAGAGCATTATTCCGAATTCTTAACCGAACTTCCCCCACGATCCCAGGATTGTACAACATTTTTTTGCCTGAACAACGAGAGACAGGAATCTTTACGACAAAGCCAAAGCATGGTATAAAGATATCAGTGGCAACGCTGATTCTCATCCGATTTATCCATGTTCCAACCTCCGTGACCGTACCTTTCCGTAGCCTGGGGACGAAACGATTCAGGTTTTTGGAAGGGGCAAATCAGGGTTTTCCCCTATTGTCGAGTTAAACCGTTTTTTCTATAACGTGTTCATCGCACAGAGGAAAGGCGCAGAACAAAGTTGTCAGGCACATTAAACTTGGATCAATGCCTGCGGTTACGTCAACGGCTTCTTGATCCATTTTTTCCGGCCACCGGCAGGGGATCATCATGACAAAGATATCAGAAGCCGAAGAGAAATCAGAATACCGTTCCTCCTCAAGCTCCGTCCGATTCTTCTCCCCGCCATCCCCGGCTGAAGAATTCTGCAGCGAAGCCGTCTTTCAGGAAAAGCTGCTCCGGGAGAGGCAGCGTACCGACCGCACGGGCCGGCCCTTCCTGCTCATGCAGATCGGTCTGGAATCCCTCCTGAAAAAAGAATCGACCAAGAGCACCAAAGACCTTGAACATCTTGAGCGCAGGCTCATCGCGGGAGTCTGCTCACCCATCCGTCAGACGGACATTGCGGGATGGTTTGCCTCCTGCTCCGTTATCGGTGTCATCTACACGGAAATCGACAAGGAAAAGCGCTTTGAGATCCGGGAAAAGCTGCTGACGCGGGTCAGGAAGCAACTGGCCGAGATCCTCGGACCGGAATTAAGCGCGGTTCACATTTCCTTTCAATGTTATCCCATGGACTTTGACCCCGAACAGGAATCGTCCTTCAAGCTCTATTTCTCCCCGGAGGCCAAACGAGAAAAAGGCGGGAAATCCCTCTCCCTGATGATCAAGCGAGTCTTTGACATTGTCGGGAGCCTCGGTGGGCTGCTGTTCTTTCTGCCGTGCTTTTTCGTTCTTCCCATCCTCATCAAGAAGACCTCCCCGGGCCCCGTATTCTTTCGCCAGACGAGACTGGGGCTGAACGGAAAGCCCTTTGTCTTCCTGAAATTCCGAAGCATGAGGGTGGACAACGACCCCACCATCCACCAGGAATTTATCAAGGCGCTCATTGAAAAGGATCCCGCCTCTTCCGATACATCCTCAATGGAACAGGAGCAGGTCTACAAGATTCAGAGCGACCCCCGCGTTACGCCGATCGGGCACTTCCTGAGGAAGACGAGCCTGGACGAAATCCCGCAGTTTCTCAACGTCCTGCGGGGCGAAATGTCCCTCATCGGCCCCAGGCCCCCGATCCCCTACGAACTGGAACATTATCAGTCCTGGCATCGTCGCAGGATTATGGAAGTCAAACCCGGAATTACCGGTCTCTGGCAGGTCAAAGGCCGCAGTTCCTGCAGTTTTGACGAAATGGTGCGGCTTGATCTTCAGTACAGCCGGGAGTGGTCTCTCTGGCTCGACCTCAAGATTCTCCTTCAAACGCCATGGGTCATGATTGCAGGGAAAGGCGCCTATTAACATTTAACCGGAACTACAACAGGCGGCAGTCCCGGGATGGACATCCGGAACTGCAGGCGGAGAGGAGATTTTGCGTGATTCGAATCGGCGTTATCGGATATGGTTACTGGGGACCCAACATTGTGCGGAATTTCAATTCGATCGAAGGGGCATGCGTGGCGGCCGTCTGCGACATGAACCCCAATGCCCTGAAGAAGGTCAACGCCGCCTGGCCGAACATCAGAACAACCACGGAAAGTACTGAAATCATTGCTGCGGGAGACATCGACGCCATCGCCGTCGTCACCCCCGTCTACACCCACTACGAACTGGCCAGGGAGGCCCTCCAGGAGGGCAAACACGTCTTCGTCGAAAAGCCCTTCACCTCCACGTCCGCCCAGGCGGCGGAGCTGAATGAACTGGCGGCCCGGAAGAATCTCACCATCATGGTGGATCATACCTTCCTCTTTACCGGGGCCGTCCGAAAGATCAAGGAACTGATGGATGAGGGAACGCTCGGCAACCTGTACTACTTCGATTCCATGCGGGTCAACCTGGGCCTCTTTCAGCATGACATCAACGTGATCTGGGATCTTGCGCCCCACGATCTTTCCATCATGGACTATCTCGTGCAGGACGCGCCCCAGGCGATTGTGGCGACCGGCACATCCCACTTCAACGGATTGGAGGATGTCGCCTACGTTTCATGCTACTTTTCCAACAACATGATCGCCCACTTCAACGTCAACTGGCTTTCCCCCGTCAAGGTGCGGACGATGCTCATCGGCGGCGACAAAAAGATGCTGGTCTGGAATGACCTGGAGGCCGACGAAAAGATCAAGATCTATGACAAGGGAGCGGACGTGCAGAACCGCGAAGGCGTTTACAATCTTCTCATCAACTACCGCTCCGGGGATGTGTGGATGCCCAAGGTGGAAGCGACGGAAGCGCTGAAGCTGGAGGCCAACTACTTTGTGGACTGCGTCTCCCACAACACCGCCCCCATCAACGACGGCCATGCGGGGATGCGGGTCGTCAAGATCCTGGAAGCCGCCAATAATTCCCTGAAAAACAAAGGAGCCATGATTTACCTATGAGCCAGTACCTGTGCATCGCCGATGACGTCCGGCTGGGGGAGAACGTCAAGTTATCGAAATTCATCAACGCCTATGGCTGCACCATCGGCGACAACACCAAAATCGGCGCCTTTGTGGAAATTCAGAAAAACGCCACCATCGGCAGGAACTGCAAGATTTCCAGCCACACCTTCATCTGCGAGGGCGTCACCATCGAGGATGAGGTCTTTGTTGGCCACAATGTTGCATTCATCAATGACACCTATCCCCGGGCGACAACGGCGGACGGCAGTCTGCAGACGGAGGCGGACTGGCAGGTGGAACCCACCCGGGTTAAAAAGGGGGCGTCCATCGGTTCCGGCTCGACGATCCTCAGCCGGGTCACCATCGGGGAGAACGCCCTGATTGGAGCAGGCAGCGTCGTGACCCGCGACGTTCCCGATAACGCCATCGTGGCCGGCAATCCGGCAGCGTATATCAGGGACATTTGATCGACGGTATGTCGACTTTTCACAGACAGGGAGATATTCTCATGCAGGTTCCTTTTCTCGATTTGAAAGCGCAGTACAGAAGCATCAAGGAAGAAATCGATGCGGCCATGCAGGCCGTCGTGGATCAGACCGCCTTCGCCGGCGGGCCCTTTGTCGCCCGCTTCGAGGAGGCCTTTGCCAAGTTCTGCGGGTGCAAATATGCCGTCGGCGCTGGAAGCGGCACGGACGCCCTCTGGATGGCGCTGATCGCCTCCGGAGTCGGTCCTGGCGATGAAGTCATCACCGTTCCCGACACGTTTATCGCCACGGCGGAAGCCATTTCGTTCTGCGGCGCCAAGCCCGTCTTCGTGGATGTGGTGGAAAGCACCTGCAATATGGATCCGGAAAAGCTCGAAAGCGCCATTACGGAACGGACCAAGGCGGTCATCCCCGTTCACCTCTTCGGTCAGCCGGCGGACATGGATCCCATCCTGGAAATCGCCCGCAAACACGGGCTTCTGGTGATTGAAGACGCCTGCCAGGCCCATGGTTCCCAGTACAAAGGCAGGATGGCCGGCTCTCTCGGCGATGCCGGCTGCTTCAGCTTCTATCCCGGCAAAAACCTCGGGGCTTATGGGGAAGCGGGCGCTGTCGTGACCAACAGCGAGGCTCTGGCGGAAAAGATGCGCATGTTCCGGGATCATGGGCAGGCGCGCAAGTACGAACATGAAATGATCGGCTGGAACGCCCGCATGGATGGTCTGCAGGGCGCCGTCTTGTCGGTCAAGCTGAATCACCTGGAAGACTGGAACAACGCCCGGCGGCAGAATGCCCATTTCTACGATGAGCTTCTCCAAGGGGTGCCCGGCATCATTGTCCCAACGGAGGCGGACTATGCCCGCCATGTCTATCACATCTACGCCATCCGCGTGAAAAACCGCGACAAACTGATTCCCCAGTTGGCGGAGCACCAGATCTTCTGTGGAATACACTATCCGATCCCGCTTCATCTTCAGAAGGCTTATGAATCCCAGGCGATTCCGGCAGGCCGCTTCCCCATGGCAGAGCAATGCGCCTCGGAGTTTCTCTCGCTCCCCATGTACCCGGAACTGACCAGAGAGCAGATCGAGTTTGTCTGCACAACGCTCAAGACCCTGATTCCCTTGGAATAAACCTCTTGACAAAGACTGTTGTGCCTGTTTGCGGAAATATCCCTTATGCTTTAAAAATAAGGGATATTCTTTAATCCTTGTGGTAATGTAGCGTATCTTTTTTCATCATTTCATTGTAAATCCATTCCTTAATATGTGGGTTTGCCGGCGTATCCATGCAGGATTCCGATTTATACGTTTTTTTTAGCGGGTTCTGTAACTCAGGGGGCGGAGCTGTGCTCAAGGGCCGATCCGGGATCGAGAGTTCGCAGATGGCATTAACCTGTCGTCATGAGTGAGGAAATCCGGATTGTTAACCCGCTGGACAATCCGCACTGGGACGATCTCATCCTTTCTAATCCGGCATCCTCTTTTTTCCATTCCGCAGCCTGGGCAAGGGTGCTTGTTGAATCCTATGGATACAAGCCGCTCTATTTCGCGTCCTTTTCTTCGGAACGGCTTTGCGCCTTAATGCCTGTCATGGAGGTAAACAGTTCTTTAACGGGAAACAAAGGGGTTTCCTTGCCCTTCACCGATTACAGCAATCCCATCATTGATGGAGCTGTTCAGCCCCAGGTGTTTTTAAATCGAGCGCTTGAGCATGGCCGGCAACGTCGCTGGAAGTATCTGGAACTGAGGGCGGCAAATCTGATCTTACCATCCACTCCACCCTCGCTGACTTACATAGGCCATACCCTGGATCTCAACGGAACATTGGATCGGATTTATTCTCGTTTTCGAGGCAGCACCAGGAGAAACGTCAAGAAGGCCCTGCGGGAAGGAGTGGAGATTAACATTGGCACCTCCCCGGATTTCGTAAAGGAGTTTTACCGTCTCAATTGTTTGACGAGGAGAGAACATGGTCTGCCGCCGCAGCCCTATGAATTTTTCAAGAGCATCCACAGGCATGTCCTCCTGAAAGACCTCGGATCCGTCATCCTTGCATCTTATCGAGGAAAGCCCATCGCCGGCTCAGTTTTTTTTCACTTCGGCAGGAAAGCGCTTTACAAATACGGTGCATCCGACCACACGCACCAATGGCTCCGGGCAAACAACCTCGTCATGTGGGAAGGAATAAAAGCTTATGCTGAAAAGGGATATGAAAGTATTTGCTTCGGCAGGACAGAGACGGAAAATCAGGGTCTTCTGCAGTTCAAGTCCGGATGGGGAACGAGCGAACATCTGATTCGTTATTACCGTTACGATTTCGGAAGGCAGACCTTTGTCCGCACTTCTTCAAAGGTGACGGGGTTCCACAATAAAATTTTCAAGAAAATGCCTCTCCTTCTGCTGAAAAAGTTGGGGAATGTTCTTTACCGGCATATGGGTTAAACGAATAACAGAGCGGTCAGAAACCAAGACAGGATATTTCCTGTCTGATAACGGAGATGTTTTTGGGAACGATAGCATTTATTAACCCTGAAGAGGACACCCGATGGGATCATTTCGTGGAGAACCACCCCTACGGATGGATCTGTCATCTTTCAGGATGGAAACAGGTTCTGGAAAAAAGTTTCAGCCATATGAAAGGATACTACCCGGTTCTCATTGACCCAACGAATTCCCAGATCAAGGCTGGAATGCCGGTCTTTGCAGTGAAAAGCTGGCTGACCGGAAAAAGACTCGTCAGTATTCCTTTTGCAACCCTATGTGATCCCTTGATTGAATCCGGCGAAGAAATGCATCAACTCCTTGATGCCGTATTGAATCTTTTCAATAAGATAGGTGCAAACTACATTGAAATCAAAACCTTATCCTCTTCCCATCTCATCCAAAATGATCAGCTGGGAAGCAGCCTGTTTTATAAGCATCATTATCTTTTCTTGGATCATGAGCCGGAACTGTTGAAGAAGAAGTTTCACCGCTCCTGCGTCAGACAAAGGATTTCAAGGGCTGTTGGGAGCAATTTGACTTTAAGGACAGGGAATAAGGGATCTGACATTGATACCTTTTATCAGCTTCATATCAAAACCAGAAAGCGGCTTTCTCTTCCGCCACAGCCGTATGTTTTCTTTAAATCGCTCTGGGAAACTTTCTCCCCTGCATAGAAACTTACGCTCCTCATCGCGGAAAAAGACGGAACAGCCCTCGCCAGCGTGATCCTGTTTAAATTTCGGGATCGCGTTTCGGCCGAATTCGCAGCATCTGATGAGACCTACAGAGATCTGAGCCCGAATCATTTTCTATTCTGGGAAGCCATCAAGTCCGCTTATGAAGGTGGGTACAAGATTTTTGATTTCGGCAGGACATCACCGGACAATAAAAGTTTGATGGATTTTAAAAGGCATTGGGGAACGACTCTCATCGACTTGCCTCAGTATTTCTATCCAAAGCGCGCAGTGGAGACACTCTCTAATGCAGAAGATTCGCTAAGCTACAAACTAGTGAAAAAAATTTGTGAAAAGGCACCTGACTATGCCCTCAAACAGATTGGAAATCTTTGTTACAAGCATTTGGGATAGCAACCCGACACGCAACCTTTAGCTATATTCAGCGAAAGAGAAATGGAAAAGGAGCAAAACAGAAATAAGCCGGCATGCCAATTGATATCCCTTCCCGAATTGAGCGAACCAACACCCCGACAGGATATATTCTGGCAGCGCCGTAATCGTGTCAAACGTATTATAAAGAGACGTTGGATTTATCTAAGAAATTTGTTCAGGGAAATGATCAATCCAAAATCTTTGCCGCTGGAGCGTGTCAATGAAATGCCCATTAAAAGAGACTTAAAACCGGGAGACAGGGTGAAGGTGCGCTCTAAGGAGGAGATACAGAAAACACTCAATCGCTGGAACCAGTTGAAGGGGTGTTCATTTATGGAAGAAATGTGGTCCTATTGTGGCAGCGAACAAATTGTGCTGAAAAAGGTGGAAAGATTTCTGGATGAGCGGGACTATCTTCTGAAAAAATGTAAAAACTTGGTCATCCTTGATGGGGTTATGTGCCAAGGAACAATTGACTTTGGATCCTGTGACCGCTCTTGTTATTTCTTCTGGCGGGAAGAGTGGCTCGAAAAAATTTAATAGACTTATCAGATATATTATCTATGTTCCGGAACAAAATTTACCCTAAATTCAGGTTCCTGATCCCCAGGCAGCTGCAGATTCAGTTGCGGAGACATTATGTTAATTCGATAAGATCTAAATATGAGAAAGATTGGCCGATTGACCATAATGCCTGCACACCGCCGGAAGGATGGACCGGGTGGCCGGATGGAAAAAAATTCGCCCT
>MVRU01000085.1 GCA_002067745.1 Syntrophus sp. PtaU1.Bin005 | reverse complement strand
TACGTTCTCTTTGAGACTCTGAACCGGAAGCGGGACGGAACATTGATCCCGATGGAAGTGTCCCTGCAGCATCTCGAATTGGCCGGGTCAAAAGTCGTTCTGGCCGTCTGCCGGGACATCAGCAGGCGCAAGCAGGCCGAGGACGCGCTGGAAAGGCGAATCGTCGCGTTGACGGAGCCCCTGGAAAATATCGGAACCGTCGCCTTCGAGGACCTCTTTAACCTTTCGGACCTTCAACGACTTCAGGATCTTCTTGCGGAAACCTGGGGCGTTTCGGCGCTGATCACACGTCCCGACGGAACGGCCATTACGAAACCGAGCAGCTTCACCAGGTTCTGCAGCACGTTCATCCGGAGTACCGAAAAGGGGAAACGAAAATGTATGATATCCGATGCGACGCTCGGAAGGTATGATCCCTCCGGACCGGTTGTTCAGACCTGCCTGAGCGCCGGGCTGTGCGGTGCAGGCGCCAGCATCACCGTCGGCGGCCGCCACATCGCCAGCTGGCTGATCGGTCAGGTCCGCAACGAAAGACAGGACGAAGAGAAAATCCTTGAATACTGCCGCGAACTGGGTCTCGACGAGAAGGAATTCTGCGAGGCCTATCGCCAGGTGCCCTTCATGCCGCAGGAGAAGTTCGAGCAGATCGCCCACGCCCTGTTTGCCCTTGCCAACCAGCTTTCAACGACAGCCTATCAGAACATCCAGCAGGCGCGCTTCATAACGGAACGCAAGCGGGTAGAGGATGCACTGAGGAAAAGCGAAAGAAAGCTCCGAGAGGCGCAGCATATCGCGCGACTGGGAAACTGGGAGCTGGATCTGATCACAAACACCCTGCAATGGTCCGACGGTACTTATGAGATCTTTGAAATCGACCCCGACGAGTTTGACGCTTCGTTCGAGGCTTTCCTGAAGCAAATCCATCCCGACGACCGGGAGATGGTCCAACACCTTTTTGCCGAATGCGTGGAGGACAGGGCCGCCTACGAAATCTCTCACCGGCTGTTGATGAAGGACGGGCGGATCAAGTGGGTTCATGAAATCGGCCGGAACGAATTTGATCCGGAAGGCCGTCCCCTGAAAGGCATCGGGACGGTGCAGGACATCACCGAGCTCAAGCAGGCCGAGGAGGCGCTTCTTGAAAGCGAGGCACGGTTCCGGATGGTGGTGGAGTCTTCTCCGCTGCCCATCGGCTTTGCGAACAGGAACGGGCGGGTCGAGTACGTCAACCCGAAATTCAGCGAGAAGTTCGGCTATACGATCGACGACATTCCCACCTTGGGGAAATGGTTCCGCTGCGCCTTTCCCGATCCGCTCTACCGGAGCAGGACGGTGGAGCGTCTGCGAAGGACGGTTGACAGGCTTGAAAGCAGCACCTGCGGCATTGAGATGGACGTGACGTGCCGGGATGGATCCGTTCGGAATATCGAGCTGTTTCGAACGTTCATGGGTAACAAGACCCTTGCCGTCTTCAACGATCTGACGGAGCGGAAGCAGATGGAGGAGGAGCGCCTCAGGTTTGATGCCCATATGCGGGAAGTTCAGAAACTCGAGAGCCTGGGCGTCCTTGCAGGAGGAATTGCCCACGATTTCAACAACCTGCTCATGGCCATCCTCGGGTACGCCGACCTGGCCCTTCTCGCGCTCTCTCCGGCGTCCCCCGTCTGCCAGCACATTGAGGAGATCATGCGGGCCTCGCACCGGGCGGCGGATCTGTGCCGGCAGATGCTCGCCTATTCCGGAAAAGGGCGCTTCGTGGTCAGCCGCTGCGACCTCTCTGAAGTCGTCCGGGAAATGGGAAAAATACTCGATGTCTCGGTGTCCAAGAAATCGGCGGTGCGCTATGTCCTTGCTGATCATCTCCCGGAGGTGGAGTCGGATGTAACGCAGATCCGTCAGGTGATCATGAATTTGATTACGAACGCATCCGATGCCCTGGGAGGTGCGGGAGGCGTCATTACGGTTACGACGGGGTGCCTTGAGTGTGATGAGGCCTACCTGTCCGAAAGCTATCTGCCCGATCACCCCCCCGGGGGGCTCTATGTCTACATCGAGGTGTCGGATACGGGATGCGGGATGGATTCTGCAACCCAGGGAAAGATTTTTGATCCCTTCTTCACCACGAAGTTCGTCGGCAGGGGGCTGGGACTGGCGGCGGTGCTCGGCATCGTGCGCGGCCATCGGGGAGTCATCAAGGTTTCCAGCGAGGTGGGGAAGGGGACAACCTTCCGGATCCTGCTGCCTGCCGCAACACGGGAGTCGGGCGCGGTTCAGGGGACGGTGGAGCAGGGCGAACCGCTGAAGGGCGGGGGCACCGTCCTGGTCATTGACGACGACCCCTTTGTCATGGCCGTGGCATCGGCGATGCTGGAAAAGCTGGGCTTTGAAGTCCTGACCGCGGTCAATGGCCGTGAGGGCCTGCAGGTGTTCCGCACCCACAGAGGAGAGATCGCCTGTGTGCTCCTTGATCTCATGATGCCCGAGATGGGCGGCGAGGAGACTTTCCAGGAACTGCGCAATCTGCAGGACGATTTGCCCGTGATCCTGTCCAGCGGCTTCAATGAACAGGAAGTGACGCAGCGCTTCGCGGGAAAGGGACTGGCCGGCTTTATTCAAAAGCCTTACAGCGTGGCGAATCTGAGCCGTGTGCTGAAAAGCGCGCTGGGCTGATGTCAGATTACCGGGGCAGCCTTCCCTCCTGGCGAAGCCGGGCCAGAATCTGCTGAATGCGGGGCAGAGCCAGGGTAGCCGCCTTTTCGCCTTCGAGGATGGCCTCATGGCGCTTATCGAAGTCGCCTGAGCCGATATAGCTCACCCTGGGGGCAATGACCACGTCGGCATAGGCGATCTGGGACGCCGCCATCTTGTTGTACATGATGTCGATGGACTGGAGGATCGTGTCCATTATCCCCCGGGGGACCGCTCCCCCCACCCCCGCGGAGATGTCCACGGCGATGACGACATCGGCGCCCGACCGCTTCGCGGCCAGAACGGGAACGGGGCTCACAACGCCCCCGTCGACGTAAGGCTTCCCCCCGATCCATACCGGCTGAAAGATGCCGGGAATGGAGCAGCTTGCCCGGACGGCCCTTCCCGTGTTTCCCGACCCGAAAACGATTTCCGAGCCGTCCTGAAGGTTCGTTGCCACCGCCCGAAAGGGAATCGCCAGCTTTTCGATGGATGTTTGGCGGACCGAGCGGTTAACGTAGCTTTCAAGCTTTTCTCCGCGAATGAAGCCGTTGTCGGGGAAAATCAGATCGGCCACGTCATTTTTTTCCAGGGTCAGGGCAATCCGCTGCAGTTCAAAGGTGCTCATTCCGGAAGCATAGAGGGATCCGACGAAACTTCCCGCGCTCGTTCCGACGATCAGGGAGATGGGAATCTTCCTGCTCTCCAGAACCTTGAGGACACCCACGTGGGCGAACCCCCGGGATGCGCCGGCCCCCAGCACGACGGCAATGGTGGCGGGCCTGGGTGGAGGGGGAATTTCCTTCGGCAGGCATCCCGCCAGGGGCAGTATGCAGACGATCCATATCCAGGCGTAAAGGAACCTTTTGCTTTTCATCTCTTTTTCCGTCCCTTCCTTGATAAAAGGCCACAGCCGGGAGAAAACCTACAGAAATATTTTCCCTTTGTCGATGATTTCTTTGTATCTGATGTTGAAAAACACGGGAGGTCATACTAGAGTAACCAAGGTGTTGTGGCTCTCAAGTTCCGCTCTTCCGCCGGAACGGGAGGATGCGGATGCGAACGCCGAAGGAAAGCGGGACCGGAAACTTTTCAGGAGGTGCCAGGTGGACAAATTGAAGGGAGGGGATCAGGCGCCCGGCTTCGCCCTGATCGACCAGTTCGGAAAAACGGTAACGCTCGACGGTTTCAAGGGCAGAAAACTCTTGTTGTATTTCTACCCCAAGGCCGGAACCTCCGGTTGCACCAGGCAGACGGAGGCCGTGAGGGATGCCCTCTCCGCAATGAAGGAAATCGGGGTGGACGCCCTGGGCATCAGCCCCGATTCAACAGCCCTGCAAAAAAAGTTCAGCGACAAGCTTCAACTGTCCTTTCCTCTGCTGTCGGACCCGGACCACTCCGTGGCGGAGGCCTATGGCGTCTGGGGTGAGAAATCTCTCTATGGAAAAAAATATTTCGGAATTCTCCGCTCATCCTTCCTGATTGATGAGGACGGCCGGATCCTGGAGGCCTGGTACAAGGTAAGCCCCGGGAACACGGTTCCCAAGGCGCTGGGAGCTCTCGGGATTTCGTGAAACGGGCCGGGGAAGACTCATGAACTGGTTTTTCCTGACGATGGTCTGTTTCGTCCTCTACGGGATCCAGCGGTTCCTCTACAAGGTGTCGGCGCAGCGGAACTGCAATACCGCCTGGACCACCCTGTCCTTCATGGGCACCGTGGCAATTCTCAGTTCGATCTGGTGGTTCTCCTCCGATGAAGCCCTGAAAAACCTGAACTGGCTGCTGGCCCTTGCCCTCATCAACAGCCTGACCTTTTTTGTCGATACGGTCGTGACCATTGAGGCGCTCCGCTATCTGCCCACGACGATCGTCTATCCGATGACCCGGATGAGCGCCGTGCTGGTGGTCATCTTCTCCGTGGTCTATTTCAGGGATTCTCTGAACGGGTATCAGGCTGCCGGCATCGCTCTCGCCATCGGCGTCATCCTCACTCTGACACGCTTCTCCGAGGAGGAGCAAAAGGAAAACCGGCATGCCCGCAAGGGGTATTTTCTGATCGTCATGGCCGTCCTGACGGGCGCCGTGGCGGCGGTTTCCAGCAAATTCGCCGCGCTGTACACCAATACCATGGCCTTCATTGCCTTGACCTACTCTCTCAGCATGCTCTTTTCCCTGGGGCTTCAGAGGCCATTTGAAAAGGGAGGGGCGAATAAGAACTATGGAGAAGCCCTTTTGATCGGCTTCGCGGTGGGGCTGCTCAATTTTGCGGCTTTTTTTACCCTGCTTTCGGCCATGAAAACAGGTCCCCTGTCTATCATCGTTCCCGTGGTGGGGATGAATTTCGTCCTGGCCAATGTTCTTGCCGCCCTGGTCTACCGGGAAAAACTGACGCTGTTGAATACGACGGGAATACTGATGACGGTCCTGTCCCTCTTTCTGCTGAAGATCGGGCAGTCCTGAACTGGCCGCATGCCATGCCGCGCTGCCGGCTATGTGGGCTTCGGGCAAATCCTTCCGGGCGGCAAGCTGCGGGGTGGCTGCTGGAACATCCCTGGAACGGTGCCGTGCGCCACCCCGTTCTTGGGAAGGATCAGAAAAGAGACATCAGATAGGAGCGGAGATTTGTTTTTTTATTGATCAATCCCAGCTTGTTGCGGATGCTGTTCCGGTGAAGGTCGATGGCGCTTTTCGAGATTCCCAGGATCTGGGCGATTTCCTTGGTCCGCCTGCCTTCCTTGATCAGGCTGGCGACCTGAATTTCCTTGGGTGTAAAGTTCCGGTATCGCGAGGTGATCTTCTGCAGGAAGGGCGACATGATGTCGTTGAGATTGGATTCTGCAATTTCCACGTACGTGGCCTGCATGCCGACGAGCTCCGTCTCCTTGAGCTTCTGGATGTAGGGAAGGACGAGCTCCTTGACGTTGGAAAGAAACCGCTCCTCCACATCCCGCCTGTCCTGATCCCGGTGTCGAAGCAGGGATTTGAGGGCCGAGTTCAACTCCTCCAGGCGCTGGATGCTGGCTTCCAGCTCGGCTTCCCGGCTCAGGTCGATTTGGTCCTCTAGGAGCTGCTCGCCCCTGGTTGCGATTGACCCCTGATTTTCTTTAGCCATGGTGTTTGTCCCCTCTTTTTTTAATAGTGTGGTCTCGTGATCATCGGGTGGATTAAAGAAGGCACCGAGTCCTTATGAGGATTTGATTGCCCCCATTGCATGCAGCGCCTTCCCGATTCTCTCGTGGATGAGCCGTGCCGCCAGCTGGCTGCCGCCTATGCCTGCCAGCACGGAAACGGTGACCCTGTCCCTTTCCGAGTAGACAATTTCTATAACAATCTTGTCGTCATAGACGTCTGCCTTCAGAGTTCCCGATGCGATTTTGCGGTCCTTGCGTATGTTTGTCGCCTTGAGGTCCTGAAGGGTCTGTTCGCAGGCCTGCCAGACGCTGTCGAGGTTCGTGAGATAGTCTGCCTGCAGGTAGCCGTTTGTATAGAGAAACTGGCCGGACTGGATGCCCATGATATTTCCATTGGTTACTACGGCGGTATCACAGCCGGAAAGGAACAGCAGGCTCGACAGCGCGACGGTAAGTCCGTAATATCTGAACACATGCATAAAGGGTCTTCTCCTTGTCTTTGTTATTGCTGATCCAGGTGCCGGTTCTTTTTCCTGAACATGGGTTTTCCATATAAACAAGCAGAGATTAAGTCAATAAGAATTACAGGTTATGAGACAAAAAAGGCGAAGAGGGAATGAAGGGCCGCCCAGAAGAGGATCAATGCCGTCAGAAAGATGCAGCCGGCTCCCAGGATCTGATGAAGAGGCTTCTCCTCGGACTGGTCTTCATATCCCAGAAAAAATCCCAGGAGAATGCCGGCGACGAGACCTCCGCCGTGCGCCCAGTTGTTGATGCCCGGCACCAGCAGGCCGAAGATCACCAGCCCCACGATCCAGCCGAGAGACTGACGGTAAATCGCCTCGCCGTAAAACCCCCCGCGGCTTTTGCCGTAGAACAGGATCGCTCCGATCAGGCCGCACAGACTGGCGGAGGCGCCGATAGTAAAAATGACCCCCACCAGGCTCGAAATCAGAAAGCCGGCGATGCCCGAAGCGACGTAAATCAGGATAAAGCGGTTAAACCCGTATTCTCGAAGGACGAAATAGCCAAGCTGGGAAAGAGCGGCCATGTTGAAGAAAATGTGGAGAATGCCTCCATGAAGAAAAGAGGCTGAGATCAGGGTCCACCAGCGCCCGTACTGGGCGATCGGGATGGCCCCTGCCGCGCCCAGGGAAAAAAGGCTGCTGTTGGATGGGGAAAGAAGGGCCAGGGGATTAGAGGATATTCGCGTACCGGACAGGTTCAGAAAGAGTGAAAGCAGGTAAAACGCTGCGTTTAAGTAAATCAGGATGCGAATCGGGTCGAGGCTTCCGCTGTTGAGCCGCCACACAAATCCGGAAAGCCAGCGTGATCCCGGACTTCTCAATCCGCAGTGCGGGCACTGGGGCTCATCAGCACTGATGAGCTTGCGGCAGCGGGGACAGAGAAGGGAAGTTTTTCCGGAAGAAACCATGGCCTGCCAACAGGAAGATCCGTTAAAAGTATCTCATCATGACCGGTATGGCGGCGAACGTACCAATGGAGGTCGTCAGGTTCACGATGGCGATCAGAAGAAGGATGCGGGTGATCTTGTTCTTCAGAAATCCTCGAACGGAGAGGATGTCATCCTTCAGGCTCAAAAAGTCCTTGACCTTCGGTTTGCGGATCGTTGCCTCGGTCAGGCCTGCAACCCAGCCCGTGGCGATCAGGGGGTGAAGGGTGGCGATGGGTGCCGAACAGGCGGCTGCGGCGATGGTCAAGGGATGGGCCAGGAGAAGAAGCGCCCCCGCTGCCGCACAGACCGCCGTGATGGCCGACCAGGAAAAAATCATGGCCATGCTGGCTGAAAAGCCGGAACTGAAAAATCCGGCGATAAAGATCCCTACGATTCCCAGGGAAAATCCCCAGGCGAACACCTGGCCCCAGAGGCCGGGAGGAGGAATCACCGAAATGGCCTCCTTGTCGACCTCCTGATTCTGCTCGAGAGTGCGGACAATGCCCGGAATGTGACCGGCGCCGACGACGGCGACCACCTTGTCCCCGCCGGCGGAGCGAATGGAGGCGGCCAGATACTGGTCCCGTTCGTCAATCAGCGTTGTTTTCAGGTCCGGCATTTTTTCCCCGAACTGGCGGAGAGTCATGTCCAGGACATCATGCTCCTTGAGCTTTTCGATGTCCTGTTCATCGATGTCCTCCGTCATGAAAAGGGAAAGAAACATTTCCGCGGCCAGCCGGACTTTGCTGAAGAACCCCATCCGCCTCCAGGTGCGCAGAAGCGTTACCCGGATTTCCCGATCGGCGAGAACGATGCCTGCCCCCTGCTTTTCCGCCATGGCAATGGCCCTAAGCATTTCCTCGCCGGGATGGATATTGAATTTTTCGGCGATTTTCTTCTGGAAGGACATCATCAGAAGCTGGGATAGGAGCAGGGAGGTCCGTTTATCCCTGATGACCTTCACAATGTCCATTTCCTGCCATTGGTCCTTTTTCTTCAGGGCGTCAAAACGGGCCTGGCACAGCTCAATGCACACCGTGTCCGGATGCTCCTCGGAAATGACCCGCTCCACCAGGTCCGCGCTTTCCCGAGACACGTGGGCTGTGCCTACCAGGATGATTTCCTTTCCCCCGGTAAACAAATGATGGACATTTCGGTCCTGCATGGTATTTACTCTTGTTTCTGTGATCATGGAGAGATTCCTATCAGTATTTTATGGGCTTGTAAAGGGAAATGCCGTGGGGGACATTTCCGGAGCCGGTTCGGAATTTCTGATCCTTCCTGTAAAAAAGAAAGCAAAATTCAAGCTTGAGGAAAGGGCTTGCAGAGATTTCAGCCCACTTTTTTGGAAGGGGAAATGGCGGCATGGTCCCCGGGGAAATCTTTGAAATCCGCAGAGACTGAAAAAAAATGAGGGGGATCGATTGAAGGGACGGAAATCAACCCGGGAGGTCAAGATCGGGATCGGGGACCGGCTGGAAGTGAAGATAGACAGCGTCGCCTTCGGCGGTCTGGGGGTCGGCAGGGTCGGGCGCCTGGTCATCTTTGTTCCCTTCGCAGCGGATGGGGACACGGTTGAGATTGAAATTGCCTCTGTGCGGCG
>MVRU01000084.1 GCA_002067745.1 Syntrophus sp. PtaU1.Bin005 | reverse complement strand
ACACCATACTTTTCCAGACAACCGAGGAACTGATTCCGTACGAGGGCCAGCCCCTCCTGAAAAGCTTCCATATTGTCGGAGCCGCATGCCGCCTCCATCGCCCGGTCCAGGCTGTCCAGAATCGGAAGGAAATCCCGCAGCAGATTTTCATGCCCGTATTTTACGAGATCGGCCCTTTCCCTGGCCGCCCTCTTTTTATAATTCTCAAGATCGGCCAGCGCGCGGAGATAATTATTGTAGTGCTCCGCAACTTCCTTTTCCTTCAACTCCAACTGGGTCTTCAGGAATTCAGCGTCCTGGCCGGCATTGTCCTGGCCCGTCAACTCGTCATACAGCCCCTCCTCGATGGATTCCGGAGCGAGGTCTTCCTGATCTTTTTTCTCCTTCTCTGTCATGCCGCAACGTATTTCCTTTCTGAATAGTTCCCGGATTGTTTCCTGCCGGTCCGGATCCTCATTTAAGTTCAGGCCTCTGAAAAAGCTTGAAATCGATCATTTCGCAGATGACATGACCGATGGCAATATGCACTTCCTGGATCCTGGGCGTGCTGTTTGAGGGGACATTGAGAAAGTAATCCACCTTCCTGGCGATGTCTCCGCCATCGTGTCCCGTCAGCCCCACGGTAATCAGGCCCATCTTCCCGGCCACTTCAAGGCCCTTCAAAACATTGGGCGATTTTCCACTCGTACTGATTCCCCAGGCGATATCGCCTGCCTGCCCGATCGCTCGTATCTGCTTGCTGAAGATTTCCGAAAAATCATAGTCGTTGCCGATGCTCGTTATGACCGACGTGTCTGTCGTCAGGGCGATGGCCGGCAGAGGGGGTCTTTCGATGATAAAGCGATTGACGAACTCCGCCGCGAGATGCTGAGCATCGGCGGCGCTGCCGCCGTTTCCGAAAATCAGGATCTTGTTTCCGGACTTCAGGGCGCCGGTTACGGCTTCGATGACATTCACCAGCCGGCCCAGGTTTTCGTTCAGAAAAATGTCTTTGAGCTGAGCGCTTTCCTTAAATATTTTGATGATATGGTCTTCCATGGAACCCGTACGGCCCGATCCTTTCCGTTATCTGTCTCAGCAAATCCGGAGCTAATATATTTATCGACCCCAGGCATGTCAAGGGCACGGGGCCGGATAAATTCCAATCTGAAGTCTCACGGACAAGGGGACGAATCGCGGAAGGCGGCGGAGGCCGGAAAGGGATTCAGGCGCCGGAAAGCGCAGGGGTGATGCCGGGGCGTTCACGGTTGAACGATTGGGATTCGCTTCGACACCGCACCCCGGACAGCGGAACATGGGAAGCGGAACGGGTGTTCCGCCCCAGCCGGAAACGGGCTTCCAGGCCGGCTGAGGCCATAGGGAACAGATGAAGGAGGCTCCCCGGAGTTCACGTCAATTCGAGGAGAATCCGCCTCGCGGGGCATTGCCGTAACCCATGGTCACCATGTCGAGAAGGACGTTGACGCCCTCGTTCACAAAGGGGGCATACTGCTCCTTTGCCTTCTGCCTCAGCTCGGTGTAGGTCTCCTTCTTCTTCGCACCGTTCTTTTTCGCACCGTTTTCCTTGACCATGTCCCTGCGCAGGTCGGCAAGCCTGATGATGCCTTTTTTGGCAGCCGCCTCCTTGCTGGTCCGAATGATCTCGGCGAACTTCGCGTCCTTGGCGACCCGCTCCCTGGATCTTGCCGCCAGGTTCGCAAGCATGGCCTGTGTGACAGGCGTCCATAGAGGCAACCGTCCCTGCGATCCAAGGAAAGGCGGGATCCTCTGGGCCGGAAGGGGGTAATCCAGGGCCGTTTCACCGACGTCTTCAAGGGTGAACCAGAGGGGCAGCTTCACGTCCGCTTCGACACCGGTCTTCTGCGTGGATTTGCCACCGGGAAGAAAGAACATGCCCGTGGTGACGGTCATGCCGCCCAGGTTCCAGGGAAGGGGCATCATGACCTGCACGGAGCCCTTTCCAAAGGTATGATCCGATCCGACAATCACTGATCGGGCGTAGTCTTTGAGAGCGCCCGCCACGATCTCACTGGCCGATGCGCTCAAGCGGCTTGTCAGCACAACAAGGGGCCCTGTATAGAGCGCACGTGGATCTTCCCCGGGAAAGGCCATCAGCTTGTATTTGTAGCCCGCCGGCCCCACGACGGCCGAGCCGTTGGCCAGAACAGTCACCTGATCGAGATGGTCCCTGGTCGCTACGATCCCCCCCTGGTCGACAAAGAGACCGGCGAGGCGCACCGCCTCCTTCAGGAGTCCCCCGCCGTTGCGCGAAAGGTCGAGCACGATTCCATCGACACGACGTCCCCTGGCCTCTCCAAGCAGCCGTTTAACATCTTCGTAGCAGGACTTGTCTTCCTTTTCATCGCCGTAGAACGAAGGGAGATCGATCACGCCGAAGGTGTAGCGCCGGTCGCCGGCTTTGCGCGTCACATATTCGATGCTGGCCTCCTGCTCCTTGAGTTCCACCTTGTCGCGTATAAGCGCGACATTGAATCGGGTCGTGCGCTCCTCCTGGCGGAGGATGGTAAGGACGACCCGCGTCCCTTTCCTGCCGCGGATCATCCGGATCACATCGTGCAGATCCATGTCGATGACATTGACGGGCCGTTCCCCTTCCTGGGCAACGGCGATGATCCTGTCCTTCGGCTTGAGCAGACCCGACCGGGCGGCGCTTCCGCCGGCGGTCAACTCCTCGATGACGGTAAAGCCATTGTCGCTGCTCAGGATGGCCCCTATCCCCTCCAGGGAAAGCTGCATGGAGATCCGGAAATCTTCAAATTTTTCAGGGGACAGATAGTTCGTGTGGGGATCCAGGGCCAGCGCAAAGGCTTCGGCCGCGCTCGTGAGAAGCTCTTCCGGATTGCGTTCGATCACCCTCATGGTCTGCAGTTCGTAATGGTGAATCTGCTGCTTCCTGGCCTCTGCCAGGTCGATGCCCGTCTGCAGGGTGTTTTCAATCCGAAACTGCACGAGCTTTCTGAGGAGGTCGTACTTTTCCGCCTTCGTTTTCAGATAGGATCGCTTGCTGACGTTGATGTTCAGCTCCGCCGCCTCGTCGAGCCGATAGTCCGCCGCGAGGATTTTCCGGACCATCTCCTCGTTCTCCCGTGCCCGCGCAACCAGCACGTCATAGACCGGTTTCAGCGCAGCGCAATCGCCTCTCTGCATCCCGGCAAACAAGCCATGGAGAACCGGCCTCAGCCTTTCCACATCGGACGAATACAGGATCGTTTTGGATGGGTCGAGCCTCTTGATCATCTGTTCGATGGCCTGGGCCTTGACCTCCCTGGTTATGGTCTTGACTGCGTAATGGTTGGAAAGAAACCCCTCCATGACCATCGGCAAACGGCGGCAGGAAAGATTTTCCGACACCGAGGAAAGGGGCAGGAACAGAATGAGCAGGGGAATGAGCACGACACTCCGCCAACATGACCATCCCCTTCTGCCGGAGGGGGATGCGTTCCGGAGACCGGGGGCATTTCCGGGGATATTCCTTTCGATAGAATCGTTCATGCCGGTATTCCTTTTCTCGTTCCGTAGTGTTGAGGCCGGGTTTTCCGTCTTTCGTTGTTCTCCAAAGGGAAACTCACCTCATGTCCTTCTGGAGAAGCTGTCGTATTTCGCTGTTCTGCCGAAGAATTTCGTCGTTCTGCCGAATCAGGATACGCAGGAAATCCATCTGGGCCCGCCCGATGATCTGGGCGACCTCCTCCGGGTATTTCGCCTTCCTTATCTGGTTTTCCGTTTCCGTTGCCACCTGATCCGCCAGCTCCGGAAGCCTTCCAGCTTCGCAGGCATTGACCTGCCGCACGGGTTCCGCAGCCAGGGCGGTCCCGGCGAACACAGCCCAGGCGATTCCAGCGAGGAACAATCCGCCCACGGTCATGGTCCTTCCTCCTTTCCCGTCTCTTTCCCCCTCATGGATTTCCCGAGGAAGGATGAAGCCATTTCTCCTCATTCCAGACATAGGGAAGCGTCGGCGGCTCCCGCCAGCCGAACTGTCCGTAATATGCGGGATCCTTCCGCAGGAGATTGGAGCGGTGCGCGGCATGAAACGCCTCGTCACCGAACCAGGGCGGCAGGACGACTTCCCCCTCGACGGCCATTTTCTTCATTCTGTTCCGGTATCCCCGGCGCTCCCATTCCTCAATGGCCAGGTTGTAGTAGAGCTTCAGGGCATTGAGATACCCCGCCCACATCCGGGCGGCGGGATGACGGCTCCAGCCCGTTCCGACGGTGATGGCACGGATCAGCTGGAAGGCCTCCACGCGCTGCTTTCCAAGCCTTCTGTAATCCAGGGTCTGGAGGGACTGCCGGAAGTCGGGATAAGGAAGAAACGTCTGCATGCCTCACGCCCTTCTTCGGAAGACGGCTGAGTTTCTCATGCCCTGACGCAGCCCCTTCCCCACCGCAACCCTGCCGGCGGCCCGCCAAAGGTCAGGCCGGAGCGGAAGCGTCTTCACCCCGCTTCTCCGCAGTTCGCATGGATGGAGTCCCTGGAACATTGCCCTGGCTCTTTCCACGCTCAGCAGCGGAACTCGCCGTTTTCATAGACAAGAATTTTCTTCCCCGTCGTCAGCTCCGCTGTGACGGTCTTCGGCTCCGTATTCACCAGATCCCAGTGCAGGGCGGAATCATTGAATCCCAGCTTCCGCTTCATGCTCTTGTCCAGTTCAGCCGTATTGCCCGCATAGGTGTCAGAATAGGAGGCCCCCACGGCAATGTGGCAGTTCCCGTATTCCCCTCCGTAATTTTCGTCAAAAAGGGTATCCGCCATGAAGCGGTCAATGCGGGAGAAGCGCCGGTCTGTTAGGGAAAATTCTCCCACCCGGGAAGCTCCCCGGTCCATGGAAAGCTGCTTGACGACAAACTCCAGTCCCTTCTCCGCCTCGATGGAGACAGCCCTGCCCTTTTCAAACCGGAGCCTTACCCCCTCCACATAGTTTCCCAGGCGGAAGGAAGGCTGATTCGCATAATACGTCCCCTCCGTTCCCCGCCAGTCGGGAGAAAGAAAGATCTCGAAGCTGGGGATGTTGTGGCCGGAAATTCCGATCCATTTGCGCATGGCGCCGGGGGTGATCCTCAAATCCACGTTTTCCGACGCGACCGAAAAGGCCCGGACGGGGAGGCGATTCAACCAGGCCTTGATGTTTCCCACTTCGCGATAGACGGACATCCATGTTTCCACCGGCTGCCGCTCATCGAGATAGCAGGCCCGTATCAACTGCGCCGTGTAATCGCTCAGTGACAGGCCGGCCTTCTTCGCCATGTCCTCCGTCGGGACGGTGCAGAGCGTCCAGGCGTAGGCCCCCTGATCTTCCCGTTCGTTGAAGATATCCCTCAGGGGTTTTCGGGAAAGCTGCGCCTTGGCGATAACGGCGGGGTCGATGTCGGCCAGGTGGGTCAGCGATTCCGGGGCGTGAAGATAAATGCGCCCGTTGAGATGGCCGTACAGCTCCCGCTCGCCGGGGGGGATGAAGACCAGCTGGTTTGAGTTTCCCCGGGAATAGAAGGAATGCTCCATGGCCGATGTGAGGTTCATCCTCTGAAGGACATTCATCCCCCTCTCAATCAGCTTCCCATACAGCATCTCGGCCAGGCGCAGGGCCGGGACATCGTACTGGATGAGCACGATATCCCCCTTCTTGAATCGTTTCTTTCGTGCCGTGGTCATTCCCCAGATAAGGACATCCGCGTATCTTCCCAGGATCTCCGACGTCATCATGGGCTCCAATCCTCCTAATCCATTGTCATGCAGGCAGAATGCAGGGCGTGTCCGGGTCTCATTTCATTGGATGCGGTAAGCCCGCATGCCGCAGGGTTCGACTTCAATTTCGAAAGGGACGCAGCCTTCGAGGACCAACGACTCGCCCCTGATCATCTCCTGAAGCCGGCACCTGTCTTTCTGAAGAAGCATGTCGGACAGGGGGAGTTTGATCTTATAAGCGTTGGCCGTGTCCAGATTTGAAATCAGCAGAAACTTCTCCCGGGGGTTTTTTCGACCTTCCCGCACGGCAGCAATAAGCGCGCCATGCCCCTGGTCCACGAAACGGATGTTCCCGCCCTCGTGGAAGAGGGAGTATTTGTGAAGGAGGGTGTTTATTTTCCGGATCAGAACATCGTAGCGGTGGGGGGCCGGAAAGGATACGGAGCGCTTCCGCCCGATGAAATCGATCTTTTCGAGCACGCCGTGTTCCGTGCCCTGGACCATTCCGGTCTGGCCTGTGGCCAGAAGGGCCAGGGTAAAATAACGGGCCACCGCCGCTTCCGGAGTCCCGTACAGCTGCGCGGGCGCACCTGTGTCATGGGTCGTGACCGGGGTCAGAAAGCGGATGTTTTTGCTGATTTCATGAAGGTAGCGAAGATATTCCCGCAGATCTTCGGCAAAGGGGTGTTCCCAGGGATTGGCCAGCAGCAGGTTGAGTTCGCAGCTTGCCGCGGTTTTCAGAAGCGTATTGGAGTCGGAAAAGAATTCCGCCTGGATGATGAGGTCCGGATAAGCGCCGCGGAGGGAGCCGATCAGGTCCTCGATGAAGGCCGGATGGCTGGAATGAAGGTTGTCAAGACGTATCATGCCGCCGGTATAGGCGGCGTAGTTTGCCCAGAAAAGGGCATACTGCTTCATGTACGACCAGACCTCCTGCCTGATGCTCGGTTCGGGCTGGTCATACTGTATGACCGCCAGGTCCTCCCACCGGATCCATTTGTTCATGTGCCAGCAGCCCGCCCGCAGGAGGCCGTCCGGTTCGTCGTGGTCCGCAATAAACCATTCCGGACAGTGCGTGGCGACCTGGCTGGAAACACCCACATGATTCATGACGAGATCCACGCAGAGTTTGACGCCCTTTTCACGGGCCGCACGGACGAAATCATCGAATTGATCCAGGCCGCTTCGTGAATCGGCCGGATTCAGAAAGGAGGGATCGATGCTGAAAAGATCCGCTGCCGCATAGGGGCTTTCGGAATAGTCCATGGTGGTCACGGGAAGCAGATGAACGGTGTTGAACTCCAGATCCCGGATGTGATCCAGGGCGGCAATCCAGTCTCCGATATGGCCCGACACGCTCGGAATAAGCGTATACATCCTGATGTCCTTGGCGACCTCGGGATCGACAATGACCTTCGTCACGGGGCAGCGATCCCAGTACCACGTTTTTCCGCCGTCCGGAGAAAATTTGATCTTGAAGAGGAAAATTCCGCATCTCGACGGCAAAACCGAAAGGGTGAAGTTCCCGGATAAATTATTGTGAAATTCGACCTCGCCCCACTCTTCCGACTCGCCGACCAGATTCGTGTACAGCATGACTCGGGCCGAAGGGCTCCCCTCCTGGAAGGTCATTTCCAGGAAAAGGGGTTCGTCTTTATAGATTCTGAAAAAAGCGCCGGGGGTCGTAGGCCAGGAGTGCTTGTGCTGCGCCTCTCCGGCGATCCGCATATTGCGCGATATCAGGGGGGGAATTTCCCTTCGAACAAGGGGCTCTGTATGATCGGCCGTTTTCTTCATAAGCGCTCGTCTTCCCGGACAATGCCGGACGTCCTCATGTAATGTTGAATGTGATCGATTTCCCGGAACGGGAATTCTGTGATCGACTCCATATGACGTTACCATCACAAATAGTCAACCGATATTTATGCGGGGAGGTCACCGGGGGAGTGATCCCTTTGAACGTTGCATCCCCTGTTCTGCCTGAGGCGGGAGATTCCGGCAGGTTTCCGCCGCCGCGGACGGCGGTGGCGGTTACAAGGGCGTTCGAGTCGCTTCGGGAATTCTGGCGTGGTGCGGCGGGCCTGCCCGCGGTCTTGCGGCAGGCCCGGGAAAATGGCTTTCCGGCAGGGGTTTCGCCCGCGCTCACGATGGAGCACCGGCTGTTCAGGAAACCATTTCGACTCCCCTCGGAACGGGCCCTCCGCTGCGGGCAGACGATCCGTACAGAAGATCCTTGCTGGCGGCGGCGCACGCCCCTCCTGAAATCGCCCCCTTGATTCCGCTGACTTCTATGAGTTCTTGTTGCTGAAATACTTGCCCGCGGAAGCAAACAGGACAACCTCTTCCATGGAAAGGCTGTCGCCGCTTTCCACGCAGGGATTCAGGTAAACCGTCCTGTTGCTCAGGATGGAATTGTTGAATCCGAACAGCCTGCTGCTGCGGGTTCGCGGTTTTTTGTGCGTATAGGAACTTCTTTTCATCTCGGCCATCGTGATCTCCTCCCAGCTTCAATACTGCCGTGCATTCGACCGTCGGCTTCTCGCCTGTCGGGTTGAGCTGATCCTTTCATATTGTGCGGAGATTGCAACACGGATTGAATACGGAACATATTCCAGGATGATCCTGGTATACGGAAGATTTTATGCTTCCCGCGCCAGGGGGAATGTTCTATACTGATCATGACAAGTTGTGCCCGCTGGGGGAGGAAGCGTCGGTGAGCTGCCGGAACACTCCATTTCTGGACGCTTCAGGAACTTCTATTCTCTGTTGACAAAACAGGCATCGCATAGTTTTTAGATTGTGCGACCCTTCTCAAAGGACCTTGCCCATGAACGATGGAAACAACCCTGGAAAGCGACCTCTCTCCGACAGGAGAGGGGCGAAGGGAGACTCTCCTCGGGAGCCGTCGGAATCCGGCCGGAGCCGGATCTTCAGGGGATCAACCGGACGGACCGAACCACGGCCCGCAGGGAAGAACCGAGCATTGATTGCGAAAATCACGGATTGCCAAGGGACGGACGGCGCCCTGGTTGAGCCGGAAAACATCTACCGGACCCTTTTCGAAAATGCCGGCGTGGCGATTGTCAATCTGGATGCACAGGGAAATTATCTCCATGCCAATGAGCACTATCTGGAGTTTATCGGCTACTCCTGGGAAGAGCTGAAAAACAGGCCAATGACGACGGAGATCCTTCACCCGGACTACGTCGAGGAGGCCAACCACCTCATCGAGCAGCAGAAATGCGGTAGAATCAAAGGGTTTACCCATGAAATGTATTTCATCCGGAAAGACGGTACACGGCGCTGGGGGGAAGTGAGATCGGCGACCAATCGTGATCGACAGGGGCGTTTGCTTTCCATCGTTGTGGCCATTACCGACAGAACGGAACGCAAGAAGGCGGAGGACAAACTGAAGCGCTATGCCGAGGCCATTCGGGACCTTTACGAGAACGCCCCCTGCGGCTACCATTCCCTGGCAGAGGACGGAACCATCCTCCGCATGAACGATACGGAACTCTCCTGGCTGGGCTATTCCCGCGACGAGGTGATCGGAAAGATGAACTATACGGACCTGATCCCCGCCGACCAGGAGGACGCATTCCGGAAAAGCTTCACGCTCCTGAAGCGGCAGGGATCGAGGCGCAACATCGAGGGTGAACTGATCCGGAAGAACGGGGACGTCCTCTCCGTGCTCATCGAATCAACGGCGGTGTATGATCAGGACGGCCGCTATCTCTTGAGTCGATCTTCCGTCTTCGACAATACGGAGCGAAAACGGGTGGAGAAGGCCCTCGCGGAAAGCGAGGCCATCTATCGGAACCTCTTTGAGAACGCCTCGATCGGCATGTGCCAGTTCACCATGGATGGAAAATTGCTGCGCATCAACAAGGCCTATGCCCGGATGCTCGGTTATGACTCGACCGAGGAAGTCCTTTCCATCGTCACGGATTCCGCAACCCAGATCCACGCCGATCCCCGGAACCGCGAAGAGCTTCTTTCCGCCCTGAACCACCGGGACTGGGTCTATGCCGAGCATCCCTATCGCCGAAAAGACGGCAGCATCATGATCGGGAAGGCGGCGATCCGCAAGGTGGTCAAACAGGATGGCGCCACAGCCTACCTGGAAGGAATTGTAGAAGACATCACGGAGCGGAAGCAGGCCGAGGCCGCTTTAGCCCAGCGGGAGAAGGAACTGAGGATCAAGGCTCAGAACCTGATGGAGGTCAACACGACACTGAATGTCCTGCTGAATACCTTGGAAAGGGATCAGGAGGAGTTAAAAGAAAGGTTTCTCCTGAATATCCAGAAGCTGGTGCTTCCCTATCTGGACAGGCTGAAGGAATCACCCCTTCGCCAGGACCAGCTGGGATGCCTCCAGACGGCGGAAGCTCACCTCATGGATATCGCTTCCCCCTTTGCTCAACGGCTGACCTCCAGCTTTTTGAACCTGACGAAAACGGAGGTTCAGATAGCCTATCTCGTGAAGGAAGGCAAGACGTCAAAGGAAATAGCGGAGCTTTTAAATGCCAAGCAGCGGGTCATTGAATTTCA
>MVRU01000083.1 GCA_002067745.1 Syntrophus sp. PtaU1.Bin005 | reverse complement strand
ACAGCTCCGCCCCTTGGATTCCATAGGCCGCTGCCCGGAGGATCGCTGCCGGTATGGACAATCGGCAATGCATTTTCTGAGCCCTCCAGGAAGCTTTCACCGCCTGAACATGCTTTTCCCTGCAGGATTCGTAACGTTCTGCCCCTGAAGGCAACTTTTTCGGGAGGAAATGTAACACACAGGTCCAAGGAGATGCAATCAGGTAATTATGTATTATTACCCATTTTATCCCTTAATCCGGCATCCTCCATAGGATTAGATTTCGCTTAAGGGTCATGGACAAAGATGAGAAAATGAAGGCGGGAGAAAAGAATTAAATCTTTCCTTCCCCGACAAGACGGGCAAAATGCTCAAAGGAGCGGTCATAGGTAGATTCCGCCTCCGCGGAAAAGCAGCAGCCGGGAAGCTGGCGGCTTTTAAGGTGATAGCGGATACAATCGCAGCACACCCCTTTTCTGGAACAGGAATAATACGTGCACGAACAGGTCTCAAGATTCTTTTCTTTTTTGCACTCCATGCTATCCTCCTTTTGTTTCCTTGATACTTTCCGGACACTGGCATTAAAGGCTTGCGGTGGTTCCCGCGGAATCCCTTATTTGAACAGTAGAGAAACGCTTCCCTTTTGTCAAGCCCGCGGCAAAACGGAGAGGGAACTTCGATGCTCTGATTGTATTTATAATGGACATTTGATAGCATGCTTTCATCGCTCCTTACATGAAGACTGAATTCAGCCGTTAAATCTTAACCATTGGATTGCATGCCTTAAAAGACAGAAAGGATGATGATACGCCATGTCGGACATTCAAACTCTCTTATCCATACCCCCGGAAAATCTTCGCTGGAAACTGGACCCCCGGACCCTGCCTTTTGAAACGACCAAGGAACTCGATCCCTTGACGGAAATTATCGGCCAGGACAGAGCCCTGGAGGCGTTCCGATTCGGCCTGGGCGTCCGGAAGGAGGGCTACAACGTGTTTGTTACCGGTTCCTCAGGTACGGGCCGGATGACCACGGTCCTGAAAATTCTTCAGGAAATGGCCGGGACGGAATTCATCCCCGACGACCTCTGCTACGTTTACAACTTCAAGAATTCGGAATCGCCTCACCTGCTGCGCTTCAAGGCCGGAATGGGGCGAAAGTTCCGCGACGATATCCACTCCTTTGTGGAAAATCTGAAAAAAGACGTCCCCATGCTCTTCGAGAGCGAAGACTACCTCACCATGAAGAAGGACATCCTTGAAAAGTACGAGGAAAAGGGAAAGCAGTTCTTCAAGGACCTGGATGCCCGCGTCAAGGAGGAGGGTTTTGCCATCGTCCAGGTTCAAATCGGACAGATGACGCGCCCCGTGGTCATGCCCATCGTCAATGATCAACCGACCCCCATGGAAAAGCTGGAATCCATCGTTGAACGGGGGGAGTATCCTCGGGAAAAGTATGACGCGATCAAAAACAAGCACCATCAGCTCACGGAACAGGTGGACCGCATCTTCATGGAGATCCGGGACATGCAGCGCGAGGTCCAGAAGCAGCTGGAAGAGATGGATCGGTACGTCTTTCTCAAGAGCGTCACCAATCCAACGGATGAGCTGAAGAAAACGTACGACAATGAAAAGGTCCATGCCTATCTGGATGAGATGATCCAGGACATGGCGGACAATCTCAACGTGCTGCGCATGGGGCCGCAGCAGCCAATGGCGGCGGGAGTAGCCCTTCCCTTCACCCAGGGCAACCCCTTCCTGCCCTACTCGGTGAATCTGCTCGTGGACAACGGTGACACGGAAACCCGGCCCATCATCGTGGAAAACTACCCCAACTTTAAAAACCTCTTCGGCACCATCGAGCGGGTGGTGGACCGCACGGGTATCTGGACGACCGACTTCAGCCGCATCCACGCCGGTTCCCTGCTGAAGGCCAACGGAGGCTTCCTCGTCATCAATCTCCTGGATGCCATCCTGGAGCCGGGAGTCTGGCAGGGTTTGAAACGCGCCCTCAAGGCAAACTGCTTTGAGCCCCAGACCTTTGACCCCTTCTACATCTTCACGACGGGCGGCATGGCCCCCGAGCCGATTCCCCTGGACCTGAAGGTCGTGGTGATCAGCAACGCCTATCTCTATTATCTTTTGAATGCCTATGACGAGGATACGCGGAAGATCTTCAAGGTCCGGGCGGATTTCGCAAACACCATGGACACGACGGAAGAAACGATCCGGCAGGTGGGCCGCTACATCCGCATGAAGTCCGATGAAGACGGCCTGAAACCCTTCGACCGGACGGCCGTCGCCGGGATCATCGAAGAGGCGGTGCGCATGACCGGGCGGAAGGAAAAAATCTCCACCCACCTCCTTTCCGTCGGGGAATTGCTGATTGAAGCGGATTTCCGTGCACAGCAGGAGGGCGCCGACATCGTTTCAGCCCGGCATGTGGAGCAGGCCATCCGGTCCCGGATTTACCGCTCCAACCTGATCGAAGAGCAGATCCAGGAAATGATTGACCGCGGGACCCTGCTCATTGACACGGAAGGATCCGTCGCAGGGCAGATCAACGGCCTGTCCGTGTACATGCTGGGGGACTATGCCTTCGGGAAGCCCACCCGCATCACCGCCGTGACATCCATGGGCCGTGGCGGCGTGATCAACATTGAACGGGAGGCGGATCTTTCAGGAAGCACGCACAACAAGGGTGTGCTCATCCTGAGCGGTTACCTGAGGCGGAAGTACGCCCAGAAAAAGCCGCTGAGCATGACGGCAAGCATCGCTTTCGAACAATCCTATTCCGGCGTTGATGGAGACAGCGCTTCCTCAACCGAAATCTACGCCATCCTGTCGAGTCTTGCAGAGTGCCCGCTCCGCCAGGACCTCGCCGTTACCGGCTCCGTCAATCAAAAGGGCGAGGTTCAAGCCATCGGCGGAGTCAACGAAAAAATCGAGGGGTTTTTCGACTGCTGCCGGGCGAGGAGGCTCACCGGCACACAGGGCGTTCTGATCCCGGCCAGCAACGAGCAGGACCTCATGCTGCGCCCGGACGTCATCGAGGCCGTCGCCCGCGGAGAATTTGCCATCTACCGTGTCCACACCGTCGATCAGGGGATCGAACTGCTCACGGGAATCCCGGCAGGCGAACCCGACGCCGAGGGCATCTACCCGGAAGGAACGATCCACGCCCGCGTTCATGACAAGCTGGAGCAATTGGCAAAGGGGTTAAAGGAATTCGGCGAGGAAGAGGACGAGCAGAAGAAGGACAACACCAGGGACAAGTGCAAGAGTTGTTGAGGAGTTTTCAGCCATGCTTAATCGGATTGAATGGGAGCGAAGCGAATTTTCGACCTTGAGAGCACAGATGGAGGAGTTGTTCGATTCCTTCTTCGGCGACCTGACGAGCCGCTATTTCATTCCTGCCGTGGGGACCTTCGCCGACGGCCAGGTTTTTGAAAACGAGCGGGAATTCATCCTGGTCATCGCATTTCCCGATATGGACAAGGATGATATCGAGGTGACGGTCCAGGGCAATAATCTGACCGTCAAGACTCTGAAGGCCGAAGATTACGAACATGATTCAGAAGGAGCATCACACCGGAAGGTGATCAAAAAGACCAGCGTCCGGAATGTCCGGCTGCCCGATGACCTGCAGACCGACCGGATCGAAGCCTCTTTTGTGGATGGAATGCTGAAGATCATCCTTCCCAAAAAGGAGAGAACGTTCCAGCGGGTCACGGTCAAACCCTGAAGGCGCCGCTCATGACTGCCTTAGCCGTTGAACAGTTCCGCTACGGGCCGGATAATCTGGGTTACCTCATCTTCGGCGAGCGGGGCGCCATCGCCGTGGACGGGGGCGCCGTTGATGAAATCCTGACGTTTCTGCAGAAGCGCCGACTCGACCTTGTGTTCGTAACAAATACGCACGGCCATTATGATCATACCCAGGGCAATGAAGACCTGCTGAGGCATTCCCGGGCGGCCTTCGTGGACTGCGCGACCCTGGCCGGCCGCGGCCGGCTGGAGCTGGACGGTGAAATCATCACCATTTACGCCACTCCCGGCCACACCCTTGATTCTCTGTGCTTTCACGTGGATTCGATTCTCCTCACCGGAGACACCCTGTTCAATGGAACGGTCGGCAACTGTTTTTCCGGCGATACGCACAGCTTTTACCTGTCCATCAAAAAAATCCTGACGCTGCCCCTGTCAACGGTCATCTATGCCGGGCATGATTACGTCAGGGATTCCCTGGCCATGGCCCGCCATCTCGAACCGGGCAATCCCGCCCTGGATCGGTTTTTTTCCTTTTACGATCCGAATCACGTCTATTCAATCCTGGCGGAGGAGATGAGGATCAACCCCTATCTTCGCTTCAACGACGAACCCATTGTCCGTCTCCTTCGCGAACTGGGACTTCCCTGTGACTCGGAAGAGGAGCGCTGGCAGTCCCTCATGTCTCTGGAGTGAATTTTAGAACAGCAGGAGGATACGTCGCGTGCGCATGGAAGCCATGATTCTGAAAGGCCTGTCCCGGTACAGGGAATCCTGGAGCCCCTTGGAGTTTGTGGAGCTCCCGATCCCGGAACCCGGCCCGGGTGAAATCCTTCTGAGGGTTTCCGCCTGTGGAGTCTGCCATACGGAACTGGATGAAATCGAGGGGCGGACCCCCCCACCCCGTTTTCCCGTCATCCTGGGGCATGAGGTGGTCGGCAGGGTCGAAAAAAACGGGCCGAACGCCTCCGCATACCGGATCGGCGACCGGATCGGAGTCGGCTGGATCTACTCCTCCTGCGGACAATGCCGGGAATGCCGGGAGGGGCGGGAAAACCTCTGCTCGGAATTCCGGGCGACGGGAAGGGACGCCAACGGAGGCTATGCCCGGTTCATGGTGGTGCCGGAGTCTTTCGCCATCCCTCTTCCGAAAATCTTTTCCGATATCGAGGCGGCGCCTCTTCTGTGCGCCGGGGCCATCGGGTACCGGTCGCTGCGGCTGACGGGGCTGGTAGACGGCCAGAATCTCGGCCTGACGGGGTTCGGTGCCTCGGCCCACCTCGTCCTCAAGATGGTCCAACGACGCTGCCCCTCGACCGACGTTTATGTATTTGCCCGCAACACCAGTGAGCAGGACTTCGCGCGGCAGCTCGGCGCTGTCTGGGCGGGAGACACCTCCGAGCCGTCTCCCCGGAAACTCGACGCCATCATCGACACAACGCCGGCCTGGAAACCCATTGTGGAAGCCCTCAAAAATCTGGGAAAAGGAGGCCGGCTCGTCATCAATGCCATCCGCAAGGAAGAACGGGACAAAAGCGAGCTGCTGAATCTGGATTATCCCGATCATCTCTGGCTGGAGAAGGAAATCAAGAGCGTGGCCAATGTAACGCGCCGGGATATCAGGGAGTTCCTTGAATTAGCCGCCGAGCTTTCCCTTCAGCCGGAAACACAGGAATATGAATTGCATGATGCCAACAGAGCTCTGGCTGAACTCAAGGAGGGAAAAGTCCGCGGGGGTAAAGTGCTGGTCATGCGTTGATGTATCAGCCTGTTATTTCAACGCGGAACGGGAAAGAACATCAGGGCATGCCAGGCGCACGCCAAAGCCGTGCGTCGAGGAGCCGACGAACATGACCGCATCATAACTCTTCGAATTCTATGAATATGCAATGATGGAACCGATCTCCAATCAAGATAACCGTCTGGAACAGCTTTCACAATCCGTCGCCCGCATGCCGAGCCTGTCCGTCACCATGATGAAGGTTCTGGAAATCTGCAATTCCCCCGAAGCCTCGCCTGATGACCTGAACCGCGTCATCTCCCTGGACCCGGTCCTGGCCGGCAAGGTGCTCAGGCTGGTCAATTCCGCCTATTATTCCCTGCGCACCCCCGTCCAGTCATTGACCCGGGCCGTCATGCTGCTGGGCATCAACACCGTAAAAAATCTCGCTTTAAGCGCCGCCGTCCTGAAATGCCTGGAAGGGAAGGATTCCTTCCGAGGCCTGTCCTCAAATGACTTCTGGCTTCATTCTCTCGGCGTAGGGGTAGCATCCAAGTTTCTTGCCGCTGAACTGGGGGTCCCCCTGGCGGACAGGGAAGAGTATTTCGTCGCAGGGCTTCTCCACGATCTGGGTAAAATTCCCCTGAATCGTGAATATGCCATGGAATATTCGATGGCCATGAAAAAAGCGAAGGAGGAAAACAGGTCGCTGCACACGATGGAAGAGGAGATTTTCGGCTTCAACCACTGTCTTGTCGGGGAAATGATCATCAACAAGTGGCAGCTGGGGGGGTTGTTTCTCAATACGCTTCGCCATCATCACCGCCCGGCGGACGCTCAGGGCGATAAGCGTTCCTTCATTTCCATCGTTTCTCTGGCAGATTTTCTCATCAACACACTGGGGATCGGCTCAGCGGGAAACCCGGTGAAAAACCAGGACATCCTGCCGGCCCTGATCCGGATCCATGACGCCAACATGGACCAGTCTTCGCTCTACAGCCTTCAAAGCGCGGTGCTGGAGGAAATTGAAAAGGCCAAGATCTTCCTCCAGATCAGCCAGTAGGATCGGGGCCTATTGTTCTCCGCACTGCATCAGCAGTCGGCAATATTCGGCAGCCACCCGGGCCGCCGGGTAAAGGATTTCCTCCTCCGTCCGGAAATGCAGGGTCAAGCGTTCAACAAACCGGACCTCTTCATTTCGGCCCAGGGCCAGGGCCGCACTTGAGATTCTGCGGAGAGCCTCCTCAAGATTCTTGTGGTCTTCGAAGAGTTCCTCGTAGAGCCCTCCCTTCAGATCGGCGGCAATGTCCTCCATCGACTTCACTGATTCAGGAATCCGTCCCTCCGCAAGCCGGGGCAGGGCTTCCAGAGCGGGGAGGACCCGCTCCTCCTCCTTGACGGCGTGCATGTAAAACAGCTCCATCACGGCGCGCGCCGCCGCACCAAGATCATTGTCCTCCTTCGTGAGGGCGTACAGCTGTTCCCTCAGCTCCAGATGTTCGAGCCTCAGTGTTTGAGGAACCTTCAGTTCCATAATGACCTTTCTGCCGTTGTCCCGGACGGCATTTCGAAAGAGAGGATTCGCACGACATCCCCGAATGGCCCCAAGGGGCGTTTTCCACCCCTTGGGCTCGGCATAGTGATCCCTTTTAAAAAATCCGGCTTTTATTTCTTTTATTTCGACAGGCGGCTGATCAGCTCGTCTATCAGGGCGCGCCTGCTTTTCAGAAACTGAAGATAATCTCTGTTTGCCAGCTTTGTCGCGGCTATGGACCGATCCAGGACTGGAATCGCATCCTTGAGCATGGCAATACTGCCCTCCGCTTCCTCGTCGGTCAGATCAAAGGTCGTCATGGTCTCCAGACGCCTCAACAGTTCATCGACAAGGGCGCGCCTGGCTTTCAGGAACTGGCGGAAATCCCTGTGTCCCAGATCCACAGCGGCTATCTGCCGATCCAGCGGATTAATCACGGCCTTGAGCATTGCACGGCTTTCGGCGGCTTCTTCTTCGGTCAATCGAATTGTTACCATCATCTGCCTCCTTATCATCTTCAATTCAGCGTTTTCCCCTGTTTCCCTCATCCTGTAAAACAAGGCCTCATGTCTCGCCCCCGGAGGCTCGCCTGACACGGGAAGCGACAATCCATACATATAATTGTTATTTAATAACACATTTTGTTCAGAATGTAGAAGCGAATATTCCTGCACGTCCTGAATTTCCTGAATTTCCTGAATGTCCGGAATGTCCGGAACCGCGCAGGACCGTCTCGATAGACCCTGTTTTCGCCCCTTTTCCCTTTCCACAGCGTCGTCGGAAGCCCCCTCCCATCCCCAGAACGCGTCAAAAAAAACAAATTGGACAAAAGCTTGAATCTATGGTTAATTTCTGCCTGCGTTCGATAGAAAATGGCATCGGCAGGAAATCTCCCGCAGGGCATTTCTAAATTGGCATCACAAGAGATCAGGGGGTTGTTTAAAATGACACAAAACGGTCAAAGTAAATTTATCTTGGGGATTCTGATGTTTCTGATGATGAGCTGGGTTCTGATGCCCGCTTACCCCTTTCCGGTGGCCACACTTTTATGTGAATCGGGAAAGGCTTTCGCCCGCGAAGGAACTCCAGACTCTGGGGCTCCCGCTTCTTTGGCTGATCTGACAGAGAAACTTGGTCCCTCCGTCGTGAATATCAGCACCACCAAGGTCATAAAAGGCAGATCCGGCAGAGGTTCCGGCGGGGAGGCGCCATTTGACCGATTTTTTGGCAACGATGAATTTTTCCGTCGGTTTTTTGGCGATCTTCCTGAAAGGGAACTCAAGCAGCGAAGTCTTGGATCGGGATTTATCATTTCCAGTGACGGATATATCTTCACCAACAATCACGTCGTGGAAAAAGCCGATAAAATCCGGGTAAAATTATCCTCGGGGAAAGAATATGACGCCGAAATCAAGGGAAAAGATCCAAACACCGATATCGCCCTGATCAAAATCAAGGCGGATAAGCCTCTCCCCATTGTTACACTGGGCAATTCCGACCAGCTGCGGGTCGGTGAATGGGTGTTTGCCATCGGCAATCCTTTCGGCCTGGACCACACCGTCACGACGGGCATCATCAGCGCAAAAGGGCGGATGATCGGCTCCGGACCCTATGACAATTTTCTCCAAACCGATGCGTCCATCAATCCGGGTAACAGCGGCGGCCCCCTGTTCAACATGAGCGGAGAGGTGGTGGGAATCAACACGGCAATCGTAGCCCACGGCCAGGGAATCGGCTTTGCCATTCCCATCAACATGGCCAGGGAAATTCTGGACGACCTTAAATTCAGGGGAAAGGTGACCCGCGGCTGGCTGGGAATCACCGTGCAGGACATCACGGAAGAGATCGCCGCCAACATGAAGCTGAAGAATCAGCAGGGCGCGCTGGTCAGCCAGGTTCTGGAAGGTGAACCGGGTGACCGGGCCGGCCTGAAATCGGGTGACATCATCACCCGGATTGACGGCAAGGACATCGACAGCACCAGGGATCTGCTCAACACCGTGGCCGGGCTGAAAGTGGGCAGAACGGTGCAGCTCCAGGCGCTGAGGGACGGGAAGGAGATGAACTTTTCGGCCATCGTCGGCGAGAGAAAAGACACCCTCCAGGCATCCAGGGAAGCGGTTCCCGATACACTGGGCATGACCGTCCAGGAGATCACTCCGGAGTTGGCGCGTCACCTGAAACGCAGAACACCGGGGGGCGTCATGATCACCAAGATCCGCCCGGGATCACCGGCCGACGAGGTAGGGCTCCAGGTCCAGGACATCATCCTCTCGATCAACAGGAGGCCCATTCGTACTCTGAAGGATTACTCGAACGCCCTGGCACGGAAGCCGGAAAACAGCAGCTGGCTGCTGCTCATTCAAAGAGCTGGGACATCCTTCTTTGTGACCCTGGAAAATGCAAAGGAAAACGGAAATCCGGATCAGAATACCGAACCGGAACAGGACGAGGATCTGCAGTAGTCCACCTGGAAGACTTCCTGCCTGTCTGCGCCTTCATGGAGCTGACGGCCTTGTCTTCCGCGGCGGCGGCGGCGTCTTTCCGGAGCCTTTCATGGAAGCGGCGTCGACTCCCCGCCGGATCCGGTTGACGACAGTCCGGCATCGGGAGATGTTTCGTACCGGAGATGCTCAATGGAACGGATCTTTGCCGTCGGGGATATCCATGGCTGCCTGCACCAGCTGCAGGGGATGATTTCCCTCCTGGATATCGACAGAGAGCGGGATATCCTCGTTTTTGTCGGCGATTACATCGATCGGGGACCCGATGCGAAAGGCGTTGTGGACTTTATCCTCGAGCTGAAGCGGGATCTAAGGAATGTGGTCTGCCTCCGGGGCAATCATGAGGAGCTGCTTCTCGACTTCTATCTGGAGGGGAAAAACGGGCCGCTCTTTCTCAATAACGGCGGCCTGGAAACCCTCCATTCCTATGGGTTGAAGAAAAAATCCGAGGGATCGTCCCTCCGGCTGCCGGACGCGCACCTTCAGTTCTTTCAAACCCTTCCCTTCTACTTTGAAACCGGCGATTTCCTCTTCGTCCATGCCGGGCTGCGCCCAGGGCTTTCCCTGGAAGAGCAGGACCTTCATGATCTGCTCTGGATCCGCCACGAATTTTTCCTTTCAGACGCCGATTTCTCCAAGGTTGTGGTGTTCGGACATACCCCGTTCGCCCGGCCCCTGCTTTCGGAACACATCATCGGCATCGACACGGGCGCGGTCTACGGAGGAAAACTGACCTGCATCGAACTTCCAGGAAGAAAAATTTATCAGGTATAGGAATGCAAAGCGATGGCGGGAAATCGGCCGCCCATCGGGCCGATGATTGCGGAATTTGGTCTGAAGGCGGGATTTCAGAACTCCCGGCGGATAAAGGTTATGGCGTTGCGGAAGATCTGCAGTCCCTGCCCCTCTTCCGGTAACGTTTCCCGCGTCCAGCGGGGATGGTTGGTGGCATGCAGATAGGCCTCCGGATGG
>MVRU01000082.1 GCA_002067745.1 Syntrophus sp. PtaU1.Bin005 | reverse complement strand
CAATACAGAAACATCAGGAGGGATTTGACCATGACCACTGCGCTTGAAGAAACCATGACCCAGGCTGTCACTTTGATGGCCGACAGAGAAGGCAAGTACCTGACTTTTTCTCTGGCCGGAGAGGAATATGGAATCAGCATTCTGAAAGTCAAGGAAATTATCGGCATGATGCCCATCACAACCGTTCCCCAGACACCGTCCTATGTCAAAGGCGTCATCAATCTCCGCGGCAAGGTCATCCCCGTTGTCGATTTACGATGCAAATTCGGCATGGAATCCATGGAATATACGGAACGTACCTGCATCATCGTCGTTGAAATCGCCGGCAGCGGCAAAATGATCCCGATGGGAATCGTTGTCGATTCCGTTTCGGAAGTCCTGAACATCAAATCCGGCGATATCGAAGAAACGCCCAGTTTCGGAAGCCGGCTGGACACGGATTATATCCTGGGAATGGCCAAGGTCGGCGGCGGCGTCAAAATATTGCTGGACATCGATCGTGTCATGAGCGCTGATGAAGTGGCCGCCCTGGTGCAGTAAACCAGATAACCCTGTGGCATAAAAAAGGCGCTGCGATTCATGGAAGCACAATCCATTTTCCTGCCGCAGACAGCCTGCAGGAACGGAAAAACATTCGCCACAGCGCTGAACCATGATTGAACGCCCCGGGTTTCCTGTTCTTCTGATGTTCTCTGCGCCCTTTTCCTGAAAAAGACGTTTCCTCGAAATCATCAGGAATGCGGATACTGCCCGAAGCTTCGCAGTACCCGCATTCCTTCACTTCCGTCGTTTCCCGGGTCAACCCTGCGAGCCCGTTTCAGAAGGATCACCCCATCATCTTCGAGAGAGGCACATAGTCCAGAGAGTGCGTTTCACCAACAGCGCGGCTGGTCAGACGGCCCTCGAGGGTGTTGACGCCCCGGGCAAGGGACGCCTCCCCGCACAAAGCCTGTTTCAGTCCGGCTTTTGCAATGCGAAGCGCGTACGGAAGGGTCGCATTGTTGAGTGCATAGGTTGATGTTCTCGGCACAGCCCCAGGCATGTTGGTGACACAATAATGGATGACCCCGTGGATTTGATAGACGGGATCGCTGTGCTTTGTCGGCTTCGACGTTTCGACGCAGCCCCCCTGATCGATGGCCACATCCGCAATGACGCTTCCAGGTTTCATGGAGGCCACCATCTCCCGGCTGACAATGACGGGCGCTTTGGCGCCGGGGATGAGAACGCTGCCGATTACCCCATCGGCGTGCCTTACGGAATCCTCGATATTCTGGTGATTGGAACCGAGCGTCGTGAGATGGCCGTGCAGGACCTCCTCCAGGTAGCGGAGTCGATCCAGGTTCGTGTCAATGATGGTGACATGGGCCCCCATTCCCAGAGCCATCCTGGCCGCATTGCTCCCGACAATCCCGCCGCCGAGAACCACCACATCCGCCTGACGGACTCCCGGTACGCCGCCGAGCAGCTTCCCCCGCCCCCCGTTTTCCTTTTCAAGATAGTGGGCAACGACCTGGACCGACATGCGACCGGCCACTTCCGACATGGGCATCAAAAGCGGCAGCGTCCCATTGTCGAGCTGAACCGTCTCGTAGGCAATGGAGGTTGTTCCTGCGTTCAGAAGGGCCAGGGTCAGTTCGTATTCGGCGGCCAGATGAAGATACGTGAAAAGAATCATGTCCTTACGCAGGTAAGCATATTCGGAAGGCTGCGGTTCCTTGACCTTCATGATCATTCCCGCCCTTTCCCACACGGCGGATGCGTCCCGCAAGAGGGTGGCCCCAGATAAACGGTATTCCGAATCCGGAAAGCCGCTGCCTTCACCGGCGCCGCACTGCACGAGAACTTCCATGCCCTCCCGGACGAGCATCCCAACACTGCCCGGCGTCAAGGCTACGCGGTATTCATTGTCCTTGATTTCCTTTGGAACGCCTACGTTCATAGATCCCTCCCTAAAAATCATCCTTTGCCTGCCGAGGCTCGCGGAAGAAAACGTTCACGCTGAAGAATGCACGCCGGTTTTCATCCAAAACTGCCACAGCTTTGCAGAACTGTCAAAAGATAACGTATTGACATTCCCGGCTTCATCGAGTATCAGCATCACTGTAGCATCACGTAAGCATTCATTATTTTTTATATTCCCAGGAATTCATCATGAAACTGAGCAAAACGGACAAGCTGGAATTTGTCGACAGGACCCTTACCGTCAACGGCAAACCTTTTGTCATCCAATTCCCCGATGAGCCCCTGTTCGGCATCGCGGACGGCAAGCTCATCACCATCCTCTTCAAGGGGTGCGGATACACGCAGTATTCATGGGATCCTGAAGAAATCGAGGGATACTTCCCGGATTCCGAACCTTCCTCGTAGATTCAAATCGTCTTAAAAGAGCTGTTCCAGGAGTTCCCCCAGACTTCCCACACGGCACAGCTCCAGCCCTTCAGGATCGGGAATCTCCTGCGAAAGGGTCCTGGGAAGAATGCAGCGGGTAAATCCCATCCGGGAGGCTTCCCGGGTCCGCAGAAGCATCTGGGCGATCCCGCGCACTTCACCCGTCAACCCCACCTCTCCGAAAACCACCGTTCCCGGATAAATCGGCCGGTTGAGAAAGCTGGAAGCCATGGCCGCCACGATCCCCAGATCCACAGCCGGTTCATCGACCCGGATGCCGCCGGCCACATTCAGGAAGATGTCATGAGAGCTCAGATGCATCCCGCAGATGCGGTCCAGGACAGCCACCAGCAGGGACACCCGGCTGGAATCGACCCCGATGCTTGTTCTTCTCGGCATTCCCAGGGTGGAAGGGCTGACCAGCGCCTGGATCTCCACCAGGATGGGGCGGGTTCCCTCCATGCTTGGAACGACCGCCGATCCCGATGCGGAATCGGGACGGTCGGAAAGGAAAAATGCAGAGGGATTGGCAACTTCCGCCAAGCCGCAATCCCTCATTTCAAAGACCCCGATTTCATTGCTCGGGCCGAACCGGTTTTTGATTCCCCTGACGATCCGGTAGGCATGTCCGGAATCCCCTTCAAAATAAAGCACCGTATCCACCATATGTTCCAGTACCTTCGGACCGGCGATGGCGCCGTCCTTGGTGACATGGCCGACCAGAAAAATCGAAATCCCCGTCTTCTTGGCGAAAAGGATCAATTTCCCCGCCGTCTCCCTGACCTGCCCCACACTGCCCGGCGCCGAGCCGAGAATCGACGAGTAAACCGTCTGAACGGAGTCAATGACCGCCACTTCCGGTTTGAGGTCAGACAGATGCTGAAGGATGTTTTCCAGGGCCGTTTCCACGAGCACCATCAGGTTTTTCGATCCGGCTCCTATCCGCCTGCCCCGCAGCTTGATCTGGCGGGCGGACTCCTCACCGGACACATAGAGGACATTCCGATCCTGCTCCGCAAGCTTCTGCAGCACCTGCAACAGCAGCGTCGACTTCCCTATTCCGGGATCGCCCCCCACAAGGACAGCGGAGCCTTGAACAATTCCGCCACCCAGGACGCGATCCAGCTCCATGACGTTTGTTGTGATCCGCTCCCTTTCGTCCGCCTCGATGGCATCGATGGACAGAGGCTTTTCATTGAGCTGCAGGGCGGAAAAGCCGGCATCCCCCTCCGGTCCGCCGATATCCTCCTCGATGAAGGCGTTCCACTCATTGCAGGCGGGACATTTCCCCAGCCATTTCGGTGACTCATAGCCGCAGTTCCGGCAAAAAAAACTGGTTTTTCCCTTCTTCAAAATCTCATCTCCTTTTGCAGCAGAAATGGAAAAAAAGAACTCCGGTTCATGCCTCTGCCTCTATCGAAAGCATGAAAGACTTTTTCTGTAAATTTCTTGAGTAATAAAATCAATATTGGTATAGTGCGCCCGAATTTTAAAACCAAAAAAGAGGAAGAGTGTTTATGCATAACCCAAATTTCAGTTCTGGCCCCTGCAGTAAGAGACCCCTTTGGAACCTTGATGTTTTGAAAGATGCCCCTGTCGGCCGTTCCCACCGCTCCCCTCTCGGGAAGGAAAAACTGGCCAAAGCCATTTCGGAATCAAAACGAATCCTGAACATACCAGACAGTTATCTGGTGGGCATATTCCCCGCTTCGGACACGGGGGCGTTTGAAGCCGCCATGTGGACGCTTCTCGGACCCCGGCCGGTTACCGCCCTGGTCTGGGAAAGCTTCAGTAACGGATGGGCCAACGATATCAAGAATCAGCTTAAATTGGAACCAACGATCCTCAAGGCGGATTACGGTTTTCTTCCGGATCTGAACTCCATCGACTGGTCCAACGATGTGGTTTTTGTCGCCAATGGAACGACCAGCGGCGTGAAGGTTCCCAACTGGGACTGGATACCGGCTGACCGTCAAGGCCTCTCCCTCTGCGATGCCACGAGCGCCGTGTTCGCCATGAAGATCGACTGGTCGAAAATTGACGTTCTCACCTATTCCTGGCAGAAATGCCTCGGCGGCGAGGCGGCACATGGTATGCTCATCTTGAGCCCCAGGGCTGTCGCCCGCATCGAATCCTACGAGCCCCCCTGGCCCATGCCGAAGATCTTCCGCATGAAGAAAAACGGCAAAGTGGACAAAGCCATCTTCGAAGGGGACACCATCAATACGCCGTCCATGATCTGCGTGGAGGATTACCTGGATGCCCTTTCGTGGGCCGATCAGTACGGCCTGGACAAGCTCTGCGAAAAGAGCATGGGCAACCTGAACGTGGTTGAAAACTGGGTCGAACGAACCCCATGGATCGACTTCCTCGCCTCAGCCAAGGAGATCCGCTCCAACACGTCCGTCTGCCTTTCCGTTATCAGCGATAAGGTCCGCGCTCTGGCCAAGGATGATCAGTCCAAGTTTCTCAAAAGCGTCAGCAGCGACCTCAGCAAGCGCGGCATTGCCTATGACATCAATTCCTACAAGGACGCCCCTCCAGGGTACCGTTTCTGGTGCGGTCCGACGATCGAGGAAGCGGATCTGACAGCAGCCCTGGAAGAGCTCGAAAAAGCCTATAACGAAAAAATCAAGGTCCTGTAATTTACCGTAGCTGGAATCGGGCTTCCGCGAAGCCGGCCCCGGCTATTATCCATAGGATTTCTTTTAATCTATCTGATGAACAAACCGCGAAGGAGTTAATTCATGAAAAGAGTTCTTGTCAGCGACAGCATGGCCTCTGAAGGCATTGAAATATTCAGGAATACGCCCGGTATCGAGGTGGATGTCATCACCAAGCATACCCCGGAAGAGCTGAAGGAGCTGGTTTCCGGCTATGATGGCCTGGTTGTGCGCAGCTCCAGCAAAATCACGAAGGAGATCATAGGATCGGCGGAGAAGCTCTCCGTTATCGGCCGCGCTGGTGCGGGTGTCGACAACATTGATGTGGCAGCGGCCAGCAAAAAGGGCATCGTGGTCATGAACACCCCGGGAGGAAATACCATCACAACCGGTGAGCATGCCATCGCCATGATGCTGTCACTCGCCCGTAAAATCCCCCAGGCCACAGCCTCCATGAAAGCCGGCAAATGGGAAAAAAGCCGTTTCATGGGCAACGAATACTGCAACAAGACCCTGGGAATCATCGGCATCGGCCGCATCGGAACCGTCGTCGCCGACCGCGCCAAGGGCCTCAAGATGAATGTTCTCGCCTACGATCCCTTCATCGCTCCCGAAGCGGCGGAAAAGATGGGGATCACGCTGGCGACCCTGGATGAAATTTACGGCAGCGCCGATTTCATCTCCGTGCATGTCCCGAAGAGCAAGGAGACAACGGGAATGATCAATGCCGAGGCCTTCGCCAAGATGAAAAAGGGCGTTTTTATCATCAACTGCGCCCGTGGCGGCATCGTCAGCGAAAAGGACCTCTATGAAGCCCTCGTATCCGGTAAGGTGGCCGGCGCGGCACTGGATGTTTTTGAAGAGGAACCGACCAAGAACATGGCCCTTATTTCCCAGGAAAATGTCATCTGTACGCCCCATCTGGGTGCGTCCACGGATGAGGCCCAGACGAGCGTGGCAATCGCCATTGCGGAACAGATGGTGGACTATCTCTTGAAGGGCGAAATCCGCTATGCCGTTAATTTCCCATCGATCAGCGCCGATCTGATGAACGCCATGGCGCCTTATCTCAATCTATCGGAAAAGCTTGGGAAATTTCATGCCCAGATCATTTCTTCCGGGATCCAGGAAGTCCATATCGAGTACAGCGGCGAAATTCTGAGATTTGACGTGACGCCGCTGACGATTGCCCTGCTGAAAGGCCTCCTGACCCCCATCCTCAATGAAAACGTCAATTACATCAATGCACCGATCATCGCGCAGGAACGGGGAATCAATGTAAAGGAATCCAAAAGCAGCGCTGTGGGCGATTACCGCAGCATGATTACCCTGACCCTGAAAACCGCAAAGGCCGTAACGACAACGGCCGGAGCGTTGTTTGGGCTGCGAGCTCCCAGGATCGTCCGGATTAACGACTTCGCGGTCGACGTCGTTCCGGAAGGTCACCTGCTGATGTTATACAATTATGACAAGCCGGGAGTGATCGGCAACGTCGGCACCGCAATCGGGGCCGCCAACATCAACATCGCCAGGATGCACTGGAGCCGGGTGAAGGCGAAACAGAGAGCCATGGTGGTCTTCAGCACGGATACTCCGCTGGACGAAGAAATCCTGAAAAAGATGAAGGAGACGACCAATGTCATTTCTGTGTATCAACTGGAAATGTAGAGGCGTTTCAAGATCTTCATAGCAGTAAGCAAGTCGAGGAGAATTTACCGTATGGCCAATGTTGTCGTTGTTGGAACACAGTGGGGGGATGAAGGCAAGGGAAAGATTGTTGACCGCTACGCGAAAGACGCACAGGTCATCGCCCGGTTTCAAGGTGGGAACAATGCCGGTCACACGCTCGTCGTCAACGGAGAGCAGACGATTCTTCACCTGATTCCCTCCGGGATACTCCACAACTCCAAAGTCTGCATTATCGGCAATGGCGTGGTGGTCGATCCGAAGGTGCTCATCGAGGAAATCGAGAATCTGAAGACCCGGGGACTTTTTCCACCTGACACCCGCCTGTTCGTCAGCGAAAAGGCCCATACCATTTTGCCCTACCATCGTCAGTTGGATCTTGCCCGTGAAGCGCACCGCTCCGGCAAGAAAATCGGAACAACGGGCCGCGGCATCGGTCCCGCCTATGAGGACAAGATATCGCGGGTCGGCATCCGGATCTGTGATCTCATGGACGAAACCCTCTTCCGGGAAAAGCTGGCCGTCAATGTCGAAGAAAAGAACTTCTATCTAACCCGCCTTTTCGGAGAGGAACCGATCAGGGAGCAGGAAATCTTTGATGAATACCGGGTCTATGCCGACAAGCTCCGCCCCTATGTTGCGGATACCTCGCTGATTCTTGAGCAGGAAATGAAGACCGGCAAATCCATCCTTTTCGAGGGCGCTCAGGGCTGCCACCTGGATATCGAACACGGGACCTACCCCTTCGTCACATCCTCCAGCACGGTGGCCGGGAATGCATCCTGCGGAACAGGAGTCGGCCCGTCCTCCCTTCACGAGGTCGTGGGCATCTGCAAGGCCTATACAACCCGGGTGGGCGAGGGGCCTTTTCTCACGGAACTGAACGACGAAATCGGCGATCGCCTGCAACAGGTCGGCCAGGAGTTTGGAGCCACGACAGGCCGGAAACGTCGCTGCGGTTGGCTGGATATGGTCCTGGTGAGGCAGGCCGTACGGGTTTCGGGAATCACCGGCCTTGCCATCACAAAACTTGATGTCCTGACGGGCCTGGAAACCCTGAAAATCTGCGTCGGCTACCAGTCGGACAGCGCACTTTATCCTGAATCCGTTCCGCCTACTCCGAATCTTTTGAATTCGTGCAAGCCTGTTTACGAAGAAATGGCCGGCTGGACCGAGGACATCAGGAAGACTCGCCGACTGGAAGAACTGCCCGCTAATGCCAGGCGTTATATTGAAAGGCTGGAAACCTTGGCCGGCGTACCGGTGATCCTGGTGTCCGTCGGTGCGGGGCGGGAGGAAACAATCGTGCTGAAGAACCCCTTTTCCGATTAGCAGTTTCTTCTTGACAACAAAAGAGTCTTGCTGTTATTAGGTCGAACCTTCCGACGCATTTCAGGGCCGTTAGCTCAGTCGGTAGAGCAGCGGATTTTTAATCCGTTGGCCGTGGGTTCAAGTCCCATACGGCCCACCAATAAAAACGAGGGCTTAGCCAATTTAGGTTAAGCCCTCGTTTTGTTTTTAGTGAATCTCTCCCCACTCTCTCCCCACTTATTTCACCCCCAATCATCTTTTAATAAGAGGAAATATCATAGAGAAAAGATTCCATATGGTCTTTATTCTGGAAACGGATAAAAATCAGACACAACTATTGACTATATTCTAATATTTCAGAATCAATAATGATTACAAAATTGATAAATTATTTCCGACGGATTTTAGAGTAAAATTTTCACCAGCGACAATATAATATACACTTTTTACTCTTATATATTAGATAGTTATTAATGTGCATAGCTACAGATTGTAGACAATAATTAAAGGTTTGAGGGTAGTCTTTTGGACACAGCGAGGCAATTTTTAACAAAATTTACTATTTTGTAAAAAAGCGCAAGAATTGCCCCCTGGGGCATGAGTCAGTATTTCCATACCTCATGCCCCAGGGGGCCTCGATTCAGAAGTGCCCGTAAGGACTTCCAGGAAGGCAGGACCTTCTCCATGTGGGCGGTGAACCGTTCATTGTGACGGCGTTCCAGAAGATGGACCAGCTCATGGACGATGATGTATTCCAAACATTGGACAGGTCTCTTGGCCAGTTCCAGATTGAGCCAGATCCGCTTTGCTTCGACGTTGCACCCACCCCACTTCGTCTTCATCTTTTTGATGCCCCAATGGGTTACCTGGACCCCCAGGGCCTGTTGCCATTTTTCCAGAAGGGGTGGAATCAACTCCCTCAATTTCTCCCGGTACCAGCGCTGCAGTACCCTTTCACGCTGTTCGGCAGTGGTTTCCTGCCGCACGTAAAGATCCATGATGGTTTTGGTTCGCAGCACTACTTTTCCGGCCTTGTCGTGTGTAATGACATTCAATCGGTAGCGACGGCCTAGGAAATAGTGGCTCTCGCCCTGAATCATCTCTCGCTGCGACTGCCGGGACTGGGCGTCAAACTTTGCCTGTTGTCGCTTGATCCAACCCAGCTTGGAGACCACGGCCAGCCTTACCGCCTCATCGCTCACCGCCAAAGGTGCCGCTACCCGGACCCGACCATGGGGAGGATAAACCCCAAGATGAAGATTCTTGATGGTCTTGCGTACCACTTCAACGGTGATGCCGCCGACCATGAGATGGTGTGGTTTAGTATTCATGCTGCTTAATGGCCAAATCTAGGGTTTTATCTGTAAGCTCTTCATCGGAAAGGACGGACTTTATGGCCAGCCTTACCTTCTTTACCTTGAAATTGTTGGTTCGCCAATCGTCCTGACGGTTCTCATTGATTGCATAATCCACGCGGAGGGCCAGAGCCTCGTCTTGCCCCAGGTTGTCGTACAGGGCACGTCTAGCGGCGGTATCCATGGCTGTAGGATAGACGTAACCTGTGGATGGATTTTTGGCCTTCCGGGTCAGCTCAACAATCTTGGCCAGGTATTCCTGATATTCGAGCGCCTCTTTTTTCCGCTGCTCGATCAGGGCATCCAACAACTCCGACATCCTCTCATAGTACTTCGGGTTGATTGGTTGCTCGTCGATGATCAGCTTTCGGACATTGTTCTCTATGGTCTCCGCGACCGCCTCCTTATTCTCCCGGATGCCCTTTGGCAGTTCATCCACAGCATCGGCTCCCCGCTGCACGATGAGTTCAACGAGGGAAAGGTCATCAAAGGCGGAGATCTTCTCACTTTCTTCCGCATGGATGTATGTGTCGATGAGGTGGCGCATCGCCGGTTCGAACATTTTCAGGTCGATATAGTCGCCACTGGCCAGCTTCACTTCATTGCGGGCCTTGTCGAAGTGATCCACCTCGGCCTTGAGGATGGCGATCTCCGGGACAGTATAGCCCGCCTCCTCCAGCTCGTTGGCCAGATTGGCGTAGGCGCGCAACAAGGACGCAGTAAGCGTGTACAACGTCAACCGCCGTGGCTCGTTTTCCTTAAGCTGTTCGGCATTTCCGGAGTCCGTGGCGCAGAAGTAACGTAGATAGGCAGCCGTATCCTTGGGGACTTCCACTGCTTCACATAAGGCCTTAACGGCCTCCCGGGCCTCCTCAAGGCGCTCCCTGGCCTTGGTCAGCCGATCCTCCAAAAGTCCCGCCACATCTTCCTTGTCATAACCGTCCAGGGCCCCGGAGGTATAGTCTTTTACCGCCCCCTCCAGGCTTTTGAACAGATCCTTGTAGTCAATGATATACCCGTATTCCTTGTCGTCGCCGTCCAGACGGTTTACCCGGCAAATCGCCTGAAACAGGCCGTGGTCGCGCATTTGTTTGTCGATGTAGAGATAAGTGGCCGGAGGGGCGTCAAAGCCGGTGAGGAGCTTGTCCACGACAA
>MVRU01000081.1 GCA_002067745.1 Syntrophus sp. PtaU1.Bin005 | reverse complement strand
ATGGGCAGGGCCTTTGCCGCCATGGTCACCGCGATGCGCGGCGAGATGCAGGCCATCCGGGAAGCCGTCAATGTCATCGCCTCTTCGGCCAGTCAGATTTCCGCCTCGACCACGGAGCTGGCCTCGGCGGCCGGTCAGACGGCGTCAGCAGTCAGCGAAACCACATCCACCGTGGAGGAGGTCAAGCAGACCGCCCATCTGTCCACACAGAAGGCAAAGTATGTCTTTGACAGCGCCCGGAAGGCCACGGATGTTTCTCAGCAGGGCCGGAAGGCCATCGACCTGGCCGTAGAGGGAATGAATTTCATTCGGACCCAGACCGACGCCATTTCCGAAAGCATTATGAAATTGAGCGAACGCAGTCAGGCCATCGGGGAGATCATCGCCTCGGTCAACGATATAGCGGATCAGTCTAATCTGCTGGCCGTCAATGCGGCCATCGAGGCGGCCAAGGCGGGCGATCAGGGAAAAGGCTTTGCCGTCGTCGCACAGGAAGTGAGAAACCTGGCGGAGCAGTCCAAGCAGGCGACCGCGCAGGTGAGGACCATCCTGAACGAAATCCAGCGGGCGGTCGGTGAGGCGGTCATGTCGACGGAGCAGGAGATCAAGGCTGTTGAGACGGGGATGAAGCAGACGTCCGAAGCGGGGGATTCTTTCCGCCGCCTGACGGATACCATTGAAGAATCGGCTCAGGCAGCGACTCAAATTACGGCGTCCAGCCAGCAGCAGCTCGTTGGAATGGATCAGGTCGTGCTTGCCATTACGAATATCCATCAGGCCAGTTCACAGAACGTTGCCGGGGCGAAGCAGGTGGAAAATGCCGCTCAGAATCTCCATGATCTCGGTCAGCAGCTCAAGCAGCTGATCGACCGGTACAGGCTCTAATCCGGGTAAGGCGCCATGGTAACCAAGCAGGAAGCCTTTTTGAAAAAGCTGATGGGCACCTTCCGCGTCGAAGCCGCCGAGCATCAAAAAACGATTCTGGCGGGGCTGGCGGACCTGGAGTGGCGCCAGGATTCAGAACGGCATCCTGAGATCCTGGAGACCATCTTTCGGGAGGCTCACAGTCTGAAAGGAGCCGCCCGTGCCGTCAACTGGGATGAGATTGAAATTCTCTGCCAGGCGCTGGAAAATGTCTTCGCCGCCCTGAAAAATGACTCCCTGCGGGCGACGCCTGCCCTGTATGACGTTCTCTATGAGGCAATGGATATCCTGGAGCGGATCCTTGCCTCGGAATCTCCCGATTCCCGGGCGCTGGAGGCGTCCCTCGTCTCGCAAACGGTTTTAAAACTGGACGACGCGGCATCCGGCCGGTTACCGGAGCGGAAGACGGAAGAAGCGCTGGAGGAACCCGAGGATCATTGTGAAGAGGAACCAACCAGCCGGGTGTCCCCTCTGCCCGACACGGCCACGGAAGGGGCTGCGGCCCCCGCCGAAGGGAGAGGATTGGCCGAGGACACGGTGAGAATCCCGACGGAACGGTTGAACCACCTGTTCCAGCAGGTGGAGGAACTCTCTGTTTTTAAAGGTAATATCCGGGCCAGGTATGCCGATCTGCAGGACCTGGAGTGGAAGCTCCTTGATGTGGCCTTGGAGGGGACCAGGACTTCCGCGGAAGTCAGAAAAGTGTGGCATGCCCCGGGACACGCGGAGGGGGCTGGCATTGACGGCAAAGCGCTCCCGTTTTTTTCGAAAATGATCAATTTTCTTGAAGAAAACGAGAAGCGGTTGTCATCGCTGGAGCATGAGTTCAAGGCCGCCTCTCGAGCTCTTCAGCAGAATTCTTATGAATTCAGCGGCAGGATCGATCATCTTCTGGAGGACATGAAGATGACCCTCTTTCTGCCCTTCTCCTCTCTGCTGGACATGTATCCTCATGTCGTTCGACGTTTGGCCCGGGAATTGGGCAAGGAGACGGAGTTCCTGGTCGAGGGCGGAGGCACCGAAATCGACCGGCGAATCCTGGAGGAGATGAAGGATCCCCTGATACACCTTCTCAGAAATGCCGTTGATCATGGAATCGAAACGCCGGAAAGGCGGCTGGAGAAGGGGAAGCCGGCGTCGGGGAAAATCAGGCTGTGCATTTCATCGAAGGAAAGCGGGAAGGTGGAGATCCTGCTGGAGGATGATGGAGCCGGGATCCGCCTGGACAATGTCCGAGGGGCTGCCCTGAGGAGCGGCCTGCTTTCCCGGGAGGAGGCGGACAAACTGACCTGGGAGAATGAGCTGAATCTGATTTTTTTCTCCGGACTGTCCACGGTACCCATTCTGACGGATGTCTCCGGAAGGGGGCTTGGGCTGGCCATTGTTCGGGAAAAGGTGGAAAAACTCGGAGGCTCCATCTCCGCGGAATCCGCACCGGATCAGGGAACAGCCATCCGGATCATCCTGCCGAGGATTCTGGCGACCTTCCGGGGTATTCTTGTTGAGGCAGGCAGGCAGCTTTTTGTTCTTCCCACTGGAAATGTGGAACGGGTGGCGCGAATCCGCCGTTCGGAGATCAAGACGGCGGAAAACCGGGAAACAGTCCGCCTGTATGACAGGACCCTGTCCTTTGTTTCTCTCGGGCCGGTATTGGGCTTTCCCCAGGCCGTCGATGCGGTGCAGCAACGGGAACATGTGGAGATTGCCGTGTTGAGCTCCGCCGGCACAAGCCTTGCGTTCGGCCTGGACCGGATCAGGAATGAACAGGAATTCCTCCTGAAGCCCCTGGGGGGGCCGCTTGTGCGCGTGCGAAATATCGCCGGGGCGACCATACTGGGAACCGGCGAGGCGGTTCCGGTGCTGAATGTGGCTGACCTGATCAAGTCCGCCATAAGGCAACTGGATTCGGGAGGATCTTCAGGGCCGGCGCCCGGACGGGAGAGCACCGAGGAATCTCAGCGGCTGTCGGTTCTCGTCGTGGAGGATTCCATCACATCCAGGACGCTTATTCGCAATATTCTCGAATTTGCCGGCTATCGGGTCATGACGGCGGTCGATGGAATCGACGCCCTGACGATTCTGCGGACGGAGTCCGTTGATCTGGTGGTTTCCGATGTGGAAATGCCCAGGATGAACGGATTCGATTTAACGGCCCGGATCCGGGCGGATAAAAAACTCGCAGACATGCCGGTGATCCTTGTCACGGCCCTGGAATCGCGGGAGGACAAGGAGCGGGGAATCGATGTCGGCGCCAATGCCTACATCGTCAAGAGTCGTTTTGATCAGAGCAATTTGCTGGATGTCATCAGAAGAGTGGGATAAACGAGGTATCGGAGAATGCCTTTTTGTGAGGACAACAAAAACATTTCCGTCCTGATTGTGGAGGATTCCCCCGTGGTTCGGGATCTGCTGATTTCCATCCTGGATTCCGATCCGCAGATCCGCGTCGCCGGGGCCGTGGAAAGCGGTGAGGAGGCCCTCAGGGAGGCGAAGCGCCTTCATCCCGACCTGATCACCATGGATGTCATCCTGCCCGGCATGGACGGGCTTGAGGCTACCCGCAGGATCATGGAGGAAGTCCCCACCCCGATTCTTATCGTCAGCGCGGCGTGGGTCAGCACCGAGGTGGAAAAGACGTTCCGGGCCATTGAAGCGGGGGCGCTGGCGGTATTGGAAAAGCCGTCCGCCTCTTCCGTCGGCATCGATGTTCGGGCGCGGGAGCTGATCCGGGCCGTGAAGGTCATGTCCGAGGTCAAGGTTGTGCGTCGGTGGGCGCGGAATTCCAGGGGTGAAGCAGCCCTGACCGTTCCGGATGACCTGGATGTCGGGAAAGTGGTTCAACAGCCGTTCGATGTTGTGGCCATAGGCGCATCAACGGGGGGGCCGACGGTTTTGAAAACGGTCCTGTCGGGATTGCCCGAAAACTTTCAGGCGCCCATCCTCATTGTGCAGCATATGACCCAGGGTTTTATCGGCGGGTTTGCAGACTGGCTGTCCCGGGCCTCTCATTATCCCGTCTCCGTTGCCGTCAACGGCCAGGAAATCCGTCCGGGTCACGCCTATGTCGCACCGGACGGCCTGCATATGGGGGTGAATGGCTTCGGAAAGATTGTCCTGGCGAGAGGCGAGCCGGATCACGGGCTGCGCCCTTCCGTGTCCCATCTCTTCCGTTCCGTGCTTCGCGCCTATGGGAAGAACGCCGCGGGGGTTCTGTTGACGGGAATGGGAAGAGACGGGGCTCACGAACTCAAGGCCATGAAGGACAAGGGGATGCTTACCATCGCACAGAGCAGGGAGAGTTCGGTCGTTTTCGGGATGCCGGGAGAGGCCATCGGAATGAATGCGGCGTCATATATTCTGCCTCCGGAAAAGATCGCCCGGATGCTGAAAAAACTCAACGCGAAGCAGCCACCCGCGGATTTAAGGGGCGTGTTCAGGCGGCCAGGGGAAGCGAATCAGGATTGCTGAGGCTGTTTTATGGAACGCACCGTGGGGTGGAGACAGGAGCCGTCAAGATGAAGGAGAATCAGGAAAAAGCGGTGGACCGGTTCAAGATCGCCACCTACAACGTTAATTCCATTCGATCCCGTCTCCCTATCGTGCTCTCCTGGCTCGAGGAAAACCGGCCCAATGTCTTCTGCATGCAGGAAACGAAAGTGGCGGATGACCGTTTTCCTGCCGGCGCCTTTTCCGATATCGGCTATTCCATCGTTTTTCGGGGAAATAAACAGTACAACGGCGTTGCCGTGGCTTCTCTGGGCGATCCTGAAAACGTGCTGCTCGGTTTGGAGGCAGGAGGGGAGGAGGCCGACGAGGATCGGTTGATTGCCGTCCGCCATTCGGGCATATGGGTGATCAATACCTATGTTCCTCAAGGCCGGGGCAAGGAAAACCCTCAGTTTGCCTATAAGCTCCGCTGGTACGACCGCTTCAGGAGCTTTCTGGAGCGGAACTGGTCGCCGGACGATTCGCTGATCTGGTGCGGTGACCTCAATGTGGCCCCGGAAAGCATCGATGTCCATGACCCCAAGCGGCTTCTGGGGCATGTCTGCTTTACGCCCGAGGTGTGGGATGCCTTTGCCCGTGTGAAGTCCTGGGGGCTGGAGGACCTGTTCCGGAAGTTTCATCCCGGCGAGCCGCAGAGCTACACCTTTTTTGATTACCGCGTTCCCGGGGCGGTGGAAAGAAAACTGGGCTGGCGCATTGACCACATTCTTTCCACGCCTGGCCTTGCCCAACGCTGCAGTGGATGCGCTATCGACATGAATTCCCGGACGGCAGACAAGCCGTCGGATCATGTGGTCCTCTTTGCAGACTTCATGTTATGAAGGTCGGGCGGAAAGGGGCGGACGTGTGCCATGCCGGGTGAAAGCCGACCGACGCGGAACGGCAGGGAAGCGGGGCATGTGTCCATGAGCCGCGTCATGAAGCCGGTATCGTCATCGACAAGGAGCGTTCCTGAAATGAGGGCGCAAGAGTTTGTCGTACAAGAAAAGGGGGGAAGGAGCGGCCATATATGAGTGACATTTTGGATACGCTGAAAAAAAATGAAGAAATTGCCAGAAAATTTCTGAAGGTCGAGCTGGTGCTGAATCTGGCCAACACCCCCTCGAAATTGCTGGAAACGGTTCTTCGGGAGCTGGAAACCGAATTCAACATTCCCTACCGGTGGTTTACCCTTGTGCAGCACACTGGCAAGAATGATCTGGTTGCGCGCCTTGCCATGACGGAAAGCCTCAAGGAGCAGGTGGGTATTCTGGATGAGGCATCCTTCCTTGAAATTCTTTCCGGGAACACAGCCACCGTCCTTGCCAATGATAATCTCCGCCCCTTTTACAAGCTGTTTCCGAAAACACGGAAATACTTTCTTAAATCCATTGCCGTTGTTCCTCTGTTTCTGGACGGGGTTCTCATCGGCAGCCTCAATCTCGGAGACGCTTCTCCGGAGCGCTATTATCCGGGGATGGATACGAGCCTGCTTCAGCAGCTTGCCGGAAAGGTGTCGGAAAGGCTTGAACGGCTGCTTATTCCTCCGAGGAAGAAGTCCGACAGGTCCGGTTCATCCCTGGACTGTACGAGCCCGGATTCCGGGGCTTCAGAATCATGATGAGGAAGGTGATGATCACCAGGACGGCAAGATTGATCCGCCAGGCGTAATCGTAGGAGCCATACCGGTCATAGATCATTCCGCACAGCAGCGGACCGGCGCTGCCGCCGATTCCGGCTGCAAAAAAGGTCAGCACGCCATAGGTCGTCCCCAGCACGTCCGAACCGAAGCGATCGGCCAGAAGAATAGGCATCATCGGGGCGATGGATCCGTATCCGAAGCCGAAGAAAAAGGCGTAGAGAAACAGGGTGGTCGTGCTGTCAGCATTCATAAGGATGGCCGCACCGAGAGCCATCATGAAGAAACCGATGCTCGATGCATATTTGGCATCGGATATCCGGTCGCTGAACCAGCCGAAGAAAAACCGCCCCAGGATGCTGGCCACCCCGAGAAATCCCAGGGAAGAAGCCGCCGCGATCCTGTTGACGCCCTGGTCGATTGCGAAGGCCACTTGATGAACAAAGATAGCCATCTCCGACATGACGGCCAGGCTGTAGCACAGTGCAAGGAGCCAGAATCGGGAGTCTCTGAAAACCCGGGCAAGGGAGGCTGCCGGCGCCGGCGTTCGGGAGAGGGCCGGTCCGTCCTTTTGCGTCGAATCCGGGGCCGATTCTGAACCAGCCTGCCCGGCTCCGGGGCATGACGTTCCTCCATCGTTATCGGGAGGCGTTTTCTTCATCAGCCCCTGTGCCAGACCCGCCACGCCGATCAGGATGACAAGCCCTAAAAAGATAAACCCCTTCCGCCAGCTTTCCTGGACGATATACCCCAGCAGGGGGGACAGAATCATGGTTCCCACCCCGATCCCCACGGACGCCGTTCCAATGGCCATGCCCCGGTTTGTCACAAACCATTTCCCTACCGAGGAGCTGCAGACGACCACGCCGAAACAGGAGGTTCCCGCTCCGCAGAGCAGTCCATAGGTCAGGTAGTACTGCCAGGGCGATGTCACAAAGGCCGTGAGAACCATTCCCGAAGAGGCGAGCATGGCGCCGATCATCATGATTTTCCGCGGAGCCATCCGATCCAGCAGATAGCCGGAAAGGATGCCGCCGATTCCATAGGTCAGGATCATCAGGGACGCGCCCAGGGAAATTACGGAACGGGACCATGAATATTCCAGGGACATGGGCTTCACAAAAATACCGAAGCAGTAACGGGCTCCGTAATTGATCCCCATGATCAGAAAAGCACCGAGAACAACGTACCAGCCCCAGTAGAGATTCCGCCTGATACCCATGATGAAAGACTCCTTTCCTGCACTGAAAGCCTGCGTGACGGGGCATCTTTAGGTTGGAAGCGCTGATTTGTCAATGAAAAAAGAGGTTTATTCCGGAAACAGGTCTTTACCGCAGGTCCGATCCGTGATAGAAAAAATGAACGGATATTCGAATCAGTAATGGAGGATGTTTCCACGGAACATCGAATAAAAACACAAGGGGGCAGGAAATCCCCTCCCGCAGACCGTTCGCCGGACTCCAAGCCGCAGGTCAGAGGGCGAAGGCGAAGCGCCTCTTTATCCCGCCTGCAACCGTCCATCGAACCTGTTCTGAAGGGCGTCTTTTCCCGGATCGGTAAGCCGCCGGACAGGGAGTTTATCCCGGACGAATTTCAGCTTCAGGCCCTGGATGCCATTAAGAAAACCGACTGCCTGGTCATGGCGCCCACCGGTTCCGGAAAAACCTGGATCGCGGAGCAGGCCATTCTGTCCGTCTTCCGAGCGGGGGGACGATGCTGGTATGCCTCGCCGCTGAAGGCGTTGAGCAATGCCAAATGGGTGGAATTCAGCCAGCAATTCGGCGCGGAGCATGTGGGAATCCTCACGGGGGATACGAAGGAAAATCCGGATGCCCCCATTATCGTCGGGACAACGGAAATCCTTCGCAATCAGCTTTACGATGTGATGCAGCAGGGGGAAAACCTGCGCTGCGACCTGGTCATTCTGGATGAGGCCCATTATCTGGGAGATCGGGACCGGGGGGTGGTCTGGGAAGAGATCATGATCTACCTGCCCGTGCGTGTAAACCTGCTTCTCCTGTCCGCAACGATTGGGAATGGTGAGGAAATTGCCGCCTGGCTCTTCTCTCTTCGGGAAAAACCCTGTACCGTGATCCGGGAAGAGAGGAGGCCCGTACCCCTTTTTCCGCTTCTCCTCCATCCTTCGGGACGGGTGATGCCGCTCATGGAAGGAAGGAAATTGTACGGCAAGGTCGTGGAATACATCGCTGCCGGTAAGACGCGCAGAGGGGGTAAGTCAGCTGCTCCCCACATCGGGGATATCATCCGTCTGATGGAGGGTTACGACCTTCTGCCGGCCATCTTTTTTCTGAAATCCCGTTCGGAGTGCGATGCGGCCCTGAAATCCTGCACGCGGCTTGCCGGGAAGTCCGGCAGTGAGCGTTTTTTCTACGATCTTGAAGAGCTCCTCAGCCGTTTCCCCTTTCTGCGCCAGCACCGGCAGTTATCCTGCCTCATCGATTATCGGGTTGCCTCGCATCATGGCGGACAGCTTCCGGCATGGAAATTTTTTGTGGAGACCATGATGAAAAAGGGTCATCTGCGGGCCATTTTCGCGACCTCCACCGTGGCCGCCGGGGTGAATTATCCAGCCAGGACGATCGTCCTGTTCAATTCCGATCTCTTCAACGGACACGAGTTCTGTCCCATGAGCGGGACGGAGTTTCACCAGATGACCGGAAGGGCGGGGCGCAGGGGGCAGGACAATATCGGCTTCATGCTGGCGGTGCCGGGACGATTCATGGACCTGGTTCATGTCAAGAAGCTTCTCTTTCAGCCGCCGGATGAAATTCTCAGCCAGATCCGGAATGATTTTTCCATGGTTTTGAATCTTCTGCTGTCCCAGACCCCGGAAACGATCCGGGACATCTTTGAAAACTCCCTGGCTTCCTATCAACGCCAGAAGCACAATTTGTGGAGGGAGTTCCTGCGGCATCTCGAATTTCTGAAATCCGAAGGATTCGTCGACTCTTCGGACCGGTTGACGGATAACGGCATCTGGGCGTCCCAGTTACGTCTCGATCAACCCCTGCTGATAGCGGAAGGCCTGAGGACTCAGGGTTTTCCCGAAAAGGATGAGAAGCTGCTGGCCGCCCTGGTTGCACCGTTCGTATATGATTCCGATCAGGAGATCCCCCTGGATAAGCGCAGGACCTCCCGCAAGCTGAGCCGGGCCTTTGCACGCCTGGTCCGGAACCTCGGTCCTTTGACGGAACGAATGACGGCCGCCGGATTCCCTGTTCAACCCCTCTATTTCTGGACAAGTGTCGCCGTGTATGCGTGGGCTTCCGGAGAAGACTGGGACGGCATCCTGGAGCTTCTGGGCGTGTCCGACGGAGAAATGGCCATGCTGATCCTGCGAACCGCGGACAATCTGAGGCAGATTGCCTCCCTGAGAGAGACTCATCCCGAAATGGCGGAATTGGCCGTCAAAGCCCGGGATGCGATTCTTAGGGAACCCGTCGTCTTCGAATGGGAGGGGTGATGGCTGGCCGTCATCAAAGAAAATTCGGCGGAGATTGATTTGAAGCTTGACATATTCCCCGTCATCAGGGTATAAGGCCAAATTCGCACGCAACGGAATTTTCCGTGCTGAAAATACATCCAACAGATATCCGGTTTGTCCCCATCGTCTAGAGGCCTAGGACACGGGCCTTTCACGCCTGTAACCGCGGTTCGACTCCGCGTGGGGACGCCAATAATAAAAACAGGGACTTAGGAGATTTTTCCGGTCCCTGTTTTCTTTTGCTTAAAATCAATTTCCAACCCTATTTCCAACCTCCAGTTTCAAAACTCCTCTTCTTGAAGTTAAAAAAACGATCCCCGGAATAAAAAGGCGGACCAAAACTAGCCCGTCAATCCGGTAAAGCAAGCCCAGGGGGGGAAATTGAATCGCCGTCAGCAAGTTGTTATCACACCTTCTATGTCCACCATACTTTCCCTTCTGGTTAAAAACCGGATATGGACCGAAGCCCGCCACATTTAAGGTATTTCGAATATCGAGAAGTTATAACAGGGAAAGCTGAACCTATCCATAAGCTTAGATGTCTAGGTCTATTCCTATCACATATTACGGAATATACCGGATTGTATAACTCATTCTAATTATGTATTTTATAGTCTGAAACCCGCCTTCGACAGCGGTAGGTAAACAAAATTGAAATTCTTAAGTAATATTATCGTTATAAGTCGTTGTCGAATTTTTGGCGTTTGCCTACATTTTTAAGGGGTCACCTGGATATGCCGAATGCGTTGCGGCGGAGATATCTTTAGTTGTTTTAGGATGTTGACTTGTTCCGGTGTCGGTTCGGTAGTCTGTAATACCCGTCCTTCTTTTGAAAAAAATCCTCCAAGATGAAGGCGCTCCATTTGAGCTTTGATATGGTCCCAAGGCATGTTCGTTTTCCTCTCGGCAACCCTTACCAGAAGGAGTGCCAGGAAACAGAGGAACACATGGGCTTCGATCCGTTCATCCTTCCGGTGATAAACAGGCCTCAGATCCAGAGTCGTCTTCAAGGTTCGGAAGGCCCGCTCCACTTCCATCAGTTGCTTGTACCCCAAGGCCACATCCTCAGCGCTCAGGGTGTCGTCACTGGTGGAGATGATGTATTTCCCGTCCAGATGGGCCTCCTCCTTGATCTT
>MVRU01000080.1 GCA_002067745.1 Syntrophus sp. PtaU1.Bin005 | reverse complement strand
GTCTTAATGCAGGCGTTGGGCTTGCTGGGAGAACTGGATGAAATGCAGATGTGAATGGAGTGGAAACAATCCTCTTTACATGACTTACCATGATGAGGAGTGGGGTGTGCCTGCTCATGATGACCGGTACCTATTCGAAATGCTGCTCTTAGAAGGGGCACAGGCAGGACTGAGTTGGTTGACTATACTCAAAAAGCGAGAGAACTACCGAAAATCTTTCCATTCCTTTGATCCCGAGAAAGTAGCCGCTTATTCTGAGCGGGATGTCCAACGCTTGCTCACCAACCCCGGCATCGTACGGAACCGCCTCAAAATAGAATCGGCGATCAAGAATGCACGGGGTGTACTAAAGATAAAAGAGGAGTATGGGACGCTGGCCGCATTTCTCTGGCAGTATGTGGACGGAACGCCCTATCAGAATCATTGGAAATCGATAGCGGAACTGCCGGCACGGACTTATCAATCAGACGCGATGAGCAAGGACCTGAAACGCCGCGGGTTCAACTTCGTTGGTTCAACGATCTGCTATTCATTTATGCAGGCGGTCGGCATGGTGAATGACCACGTCGTTTACTGTTTTCGCCATGCTGAAGTGAAGCAAATGGCCCAGCAAATCAATACAGGGGACCGGCTGGCTGCGCCTGCCTCCCGCTGATTTTCCCGTTCGCGCCGCCTGCGGCGGCGCGAACGGGTGCAAGCTTCGCTATTGATGTCTCTCGCCGCAAGGGGCTCGAACGAATAAGGACTGAGACGAGCCCGCAGGGTCGGTTCAATCCTTATTCGTTGTCTCTCAGTTTTGGAAGAGCAATATTCTCCCTGGCTGACGGGTCTTCTGCCATAGAAAATTTTTATTCTCTCCTCAATCCCAGTCTCTCCCAGAGAAAAGTGACGTCAAAGGGTTCTCCGCCAGTCTGATCGATACGGCGCGCCTCGAGCTGATCGATGGCTTTTAGCAGTTCGACCACCAATGGACGCAGCTTCTTGTCTTTCACCGCCTCAAGAGGGGATTTCCCCTTCAGAGCAGGCAGTGCAATTTCCGGCCAGGTTTCGTAGTGCTTGGCAAGGTACTGGTGGATGAGCTGGCGCTGAATTTCCTGCGGGATGTCAGGCTCCGGCGCAGGTTTTGCTGCATCAAGGGCTTTTTCCGAACGGGGATCGACGACCTCGCGGATTTTGTAAGTGATGACACTTCCGGCGATTTCTTCCAGCCACTGCCGTGCTTCGTCGGCCAATTTCGTTGTACGGCAAAAAACCTCCAGGGTGTCCGGTCCCTTTGGCACCATGGAAGCGCGGGAGCGGCACCGCCCATCCTCCAGTTCTTCAAACCGGTTCCAGCCTTCGTCACGATCGCCGTCGACATCTTCCTGTGCTTCAAGGATACGCTCAACCTCTTTCCAGTCTGCCACCCGGTAATGATCGGTGGTCAGCAGGATTTTGTCTCCGGTTGACATGTCAACCAGTTCGGGAAGCGTTCTTATCTCCAGGATAGAGTCAAGCCAGCAGTTGATAATGATGCTGGCCGTGATGTAACGATCAATCGCGGGATCACCAGATTCATGCTCCCGCTCGCTTTTGATCTCAGCCAGGCAGTCAAGGGCCGTCTCCCTCTCCATGAGATACGTCGCACCGCTCATGACAAAACTGTCGTCCTGCCACATCAGACGGGTGCCCAAGGAATCCCATGGCACTAAAAAGCCGGTGGCCGCCCTTTCCCTGACCCGTACCGGCGGTTGGTCGGGATGAAGCATGTCTGTCAGAACCAGGCCCTGGTCTTTGATCACCTCTTTCACCTCATACAGCGACAAGGGGTGCTTTGCCAGTTCCCGAATCCACTCCCTGCCACGGGATGTCAGCAGCGGCCCGCCTTTGCCGAGAATCAGCTCGTGCGCCTTGATGTCTTTACCGTTGACATCCAGTACCGCATCCGCCAGCAGCCACTCGCCGATATTTATGGATAGGGCCTGGGCAAGTCGTGGTGACAGGTCATCAATGGCGTCCAATTTCCCTTCATCAGGCCCGTCCATGAAATCAATACGCACGGCTTCGCTGGCTTCTTCAGGATAATGCTCTTCCAACCATGAAAGGGCTGTTTGTATGGCCCGTTCTTCGTCACGACGACGCGACGCAAACTGGTCATCCTTTGCCAGGCAGCACTTCTTGTATTTTTTTCCGCTGCCGCAGGGGCAGAGGTCGTTACGGCCGATTTTATTCATATGATTTCAACCTTGCATGGTAAATGTATTTAAAATGAGGCCCTTGTCTATTTTTTAACGCTGCGGAAGGAATTCACCGCCTTGTCTAGCATCAAGCGGCTTTTTTTCCAAGAGGGATCATGAACCCAACAAGGTCCCGCCAACGTTCATCTTGGAAGGATTTGGATTGTAACGGATTATAAGCCGAATTTGTTAAAAAAAGATTTGGCATTGGAAATGGCCAAGTTCCTGTAAAAATGAGGAGTGAGGTTCAGGAACAGGCAGAGGGAAATGACTGCTCTCCAGAACGAATGAGATTTACAGGAATAGGATGGTCCGTATGGAGTTTGTTTTCGATACCCCTTTGTCCTCTGTTGAATTCCAGGAGTTGTTTCGGCGAGGTCTTCTCAGATTTCAGTCTGGTGATCAGCTTAACGGTTTCGCTTCGTTTTTTGCCGGTTTTGAGGATTACGTATGGCGTTCGATACAGGCTGGGCAATCGTGATTCCCTGCTGGTGGATAAAGGCCGAAACGAGATGAACCTTGGTCCCGTCCTGTCAAGGGGGCGTATAAAAAAAGCTTTGGACTGCCGTGAACTTTTCGTCCGCTATAAAACAGTTGCCACAATAAACGCTACGGCGATATAGTGACATAATGTTAAGAAGGTAATCTTATGAGAGAGCGACGGTATATTTAGACCCGGAATTACACAAAGCCCTTCGATTGAAAAAGCTACTGAAACAGCTCTGTCTTTATCGAAGTTGGTTAATGATGCTATTAGGGAGTCTCTTGCAGAAGACGCGGAAGACATCGCGGCATTTGAAGACAGAACGAAAGATCCGAGACCGCCGGGCCATGAAAAACTTACGGGACAAGAGAAGTATCGTATTCGCCAAGACACATACAGAATTATATATTTCATTCAAGAACAGGAGCTTACGCTGGGGGTAGTCAGAGCTGGGCCTCGCGGAAGGGGGGTATCTGAATGGTCTATTTCTTACCGGGCAAGTTCTTGTGCGAGCAGAGCCAAAGATGTGGGATCTCCACCGTTTCGTCATCAAATCCTCGAAGAGATGGGCAAGCGCAAGCGGACAACACATCTGGTCGAGTAATCCGAGACAGCAGTGAGGATAAGTCGAACAGCGAAGCCCAAGAGAATCGCTCACGGCCCGCCAGTAAAGAAAGGAAGCCGCGACGCTCCGTTTGGCAGCCGCCTCGCCTACATGCAGGCCACGGACATGAACATCCAGAATCATCCGGCCGGACTTGCCACCGGAGACCACCGGCAGCGTCAACAATCGATCACGGAGGGACTCCTCGACATCGGAGGCCCTTCGTGATTCGAATTTGGGGCCTTGCCTGGTCTCGTCCGGCTCGACTCATCTACGCCACATTCCTTTGCTGCACTATCTTCACGTTCACCTCAGTTGCTGCCCAACCGTTAGACGGTAGAGAGGATAAGCCGATGCCATCGATAGCGCCTGACGGCAAACCCGAGTCCCCAGGCAAAGTCGAAGTCCAACCCGTCGCCAAGGATAACGAGATCAGGAAGCGAATCGCTGATATTCTTATAACGACAAGCTGGTTCGGCGAGCCCAGGGTCGCGGTCCAGGAAGGAATCGTTTTCCTGAAAGGAACGACGGAAAACGATGAATTCAAGCAATGGGCCGGTGATTTAGCGAAAAATACGGAAGGCGTGGTTGCAGTCGTCAATCAAATCGAAGTGGCCCCTGCCACGATTTGGGATTTCGATCCAACCTTTCAGGAACTGAATGATCTTGCACGCGGATTTGTTCGATTGCTGCCCATGATCGTGGTGGCGCTGATCGTGATCACTATTTCATGGATCCTCGCCAGGTTAACGGTTTACTTACTGCGTCGCGGGCTTCTGGCTCGATCCCTCAGCCACCTTTTGCGCGAAGTAATGGCCCGGACTGGCGGCATGCTTGTAATGCTCGCCGGCCTGTACCTTGTGCTCCGTATCGCGGGGCTCACGCAACTCGCGCTTACGGTGGTGGGCGGCACAGGTCTGATTGGCTTGGTGTTGGGCATCGCATTCCGTGAAATCACTGAGAATTTTCTCGCCAGTCTCTTTCTAAGCTTGCAGCAACCGTTTCGTGAAGGCGATCTCGTAGAAGTGGCTGGCGTGACGGGTTACGTTCAGCGGCTGACCTCTCGCACGACTGTTCTGATGACACTCGACGGCAATCAAGTGCAAGTCCCCAATTCGACCGTCTTCAAAAGCACGATCCGGAATTTCACAAGCAATCCCAATCGCCGCGATGATTTCATCGTGGGTATCGGCTACGACGATTCCATCCCTTTTGCCCAGGAAGTCGCCTTGAAGGTGCTCGCTGAACATCCGGCCGTTTTGAGTGAACCCGAACCTTTGGTACTTGTGGAAAGCCTTGGACCGTCCACGGTAAACCTACGTGTTTATTTCTGGCTCGATGGAGGTCAACACAGCTGGTTGAAGGTGAAATCGTCCGTCATTCGGCTCGTAAAACGGGCCTTCCAGGATTCGGGAATCTCGCTGCCGGATGAGGCTCGCGAAGTCACCTTCCCCCACGGGGTGCCTGTGCGCATGATAGAAGACGAAGGGGCTGTGGAATCAGCCACGGCGAAGCCGACCGCCGAGCCCGAAACAGTCGCGACCAAGGCGGAAGCTAGCCTGCAAAGCGAAGCAGAGGAAATCAAAGAACAGGCGCGCAGATCTTGGACCCCTGGTGAGAATCTCTTAACTCTATCGTCGTCTACGGATGACAGTTGAAGGAGCGTGGGGTCGATCAAAGAGGGTGCTGAATGCGTATGGGAATCGATGACGTCCGCTTTCAGCGACGCAGCGGCTAATGTGCCAGGAGGACCGAAGATGTGGGATAACCTGAGCTTCGTCATCAAGCGTCTCCGTGAGCGATTATGGATCAAGCCGCTCATCGTATGTGTGCTTTCCATTGGCGCAGTTTTTCTTGCCAATCTCATGGACATGGCCGAACTCGGCCATTTGCTGCCAGAGATCACGAAGGAATCGGCCGAAACTTTACTCAAGATCATGGCGTCAAGCATGTTGATGATGGCCACGTTCGCCGTGGCCTCGATGGTAGCCGCTTATGCATCGGCAAGTAGTACCGCGACGCCCCGATCCTTTCCGCTGATCATCTCCGATGACGTTTCGCAGAATGCGCTCTCGGTGTTTATCGGCGCGTTTATCTACAGCGTGATCGCGCTCGTTGCGCTAATGAACGGGCTTTATGGTGGAAGGACCAGTCAGTTTATCCTGTTTTCCCTGACCATAGTTGTGCTCGCAGTCATCATTATCACCTTCATCTGGTGGGTCGACAACATCGCCCGGCTCGGCCGGCTGGGACATACGATTGACAAGGTGGAAGCGGCAGCCGTGGAGGCGATTCGGAAGCGGCAGTCGGCACCGCGCCTTGGGGGGGTCGCGTCGTTCAGTCTCCCAGATGGGGGCCGGGCGGTCTTCGGAAAAGCCATCGGTTACGTACAGCGTGTTGACACCGCCGCGCTGCAGGCGCGGGCGGTGGAGTCGCAACTGAGAATTGTTGTGGCGGCGTTGCCCGGCACCTTTTGCACGCCAAACCGCCCTGTTGCGTGGGTCATCCGGGAAACATCAGGCAGTGTGTCCGACGAGGACGCCGAAGCAATCGCTGCCACGTTCGTGATTGGTGGCTCGAGGGTTTTTGATCAGGATCCGCGGTTTGGACTGGTGGCCCTTTCGGAGATCGCCAGCCGCGCGCTTTCGCCCGCGGTCAATGATCCGGGGACCGCTATCGACGTCACGGGCACACTTGTCCGCCTGTTCGTCATGTGGGACGAGTGTGGCAAGGAGGATGACGTTTCCACGGTACAGTTCGACCGCGTTGCAGTGCCGGAATTGTCCGTGGCAGATATGTTCGACGACGCTTTTACCGGAATCGCCCGAGACGGTGCGGGTGCTGTAGAAGTGGTCATACGGCTGCTCAAGGCCCTCGAAGCGCTTGCCGCGACCGAGGACCCTGCAATGCGCGACAACGCGTTGCGGCATGCCCGTCTCGCGCAGGTTCGCGCCGAGAAGGTACTGAAGGTTCCCGAGGATCTCGCAGCCGTAAGAAAGGCAGCCAGGTTTGCGGTGTGACGGGAAAGACCGATCCAAGCGGTGAACCTGAGCGGTCCCAAACTTGGTCCCCGATTATTCTTCCAGCTTTCTTGTTTTTTTGGGGATGCTTACCCAGAATAGATTACATAAACAGAAACGCCCTAAATGTAATTCTTTTTTTCTTTGTTCAGACGGTTTCCAAGGACAAATATACCCCACCCGGTACGGGGAACATCCAGGTCAGCTCTTTGATCCTTTGCATGTTGTGCTGACTTACCCGGAGACTCGGACTTTTGTGCCGTTTCTATTCATCGGCGCATAGCTTTGCGCTCCGGCTTCCTTCGAAGGGGCCTCACTGTTCCGCCCTTGCCTTCGGCCAGGGTCTGTGTCAATATATAAATCATTGACAGGACTCACATACAGGGGACTTTCATCCCATAAGTTCACGCCCATGCCGGACTTACACAACCGCATTAACACGGGTGGCCAAAACCGTTGCGCTTCTTTGCCAGCCGGTTATGCTGAGCGTCAGCCAGGAAATCGAATAGTAGCGCGGCTACGCCGTCGCCATCGTATACCTCAGCGGGGAGATACGCATGACCTGGACACTGATAACCATACTGGCAATGGCCGCGATGATCATCGTGCTCCGGCTCACTGCTTGGTGGGGGTTGCGCCTGGTTATCCGCCTTTTCGGTAAGTGGAAGACGGCTCTCAAGCAAGTCCGGGTTATCAAAGACATTTCTGGAATTGGTTCGAGGATCAGAGTGTCTTTTCCTGGGACGACAAGGTTGTTACTTGCGCGGCTGACGCCGAGCCGGTATACCGGGCTTCCCTTGACGCTCATTGTCATCGCCGCGCTTTACATCGCCGCCTTGCTTGGGGGGCTGGTCGAGGAGCTGCTGGAAGCGGACAAACTCGTCCGCCTCGATGAATATATTAATCAACGAATTGGCCCAATTCGCACAGATGGCATGATCACCGTTTTCATCTGGATCACTGATATTGGCGGATCAGCCACCCTGGTAGCCGTGGCGCTTGTGACCACCGGTCTGTTGTGGGCGCACTACCGTAGACACATGATTGCTCCGCTATGGCTGACCATTCTCGGATCGCAGATCACCACGTATGCAGGGAAGTTCGTGCTGGCACGACAACGGCCGGAGTTCGTGACGGAGGTTGCCGCCATTACACCTTCGTTTCCCAGCGGCCATGCTACGAGCGCAATGGCGGTATATGGTTTCATCGCCTATATTGTTGCCAGGGATCTTATGACGACGCGGCAGCGCTTCGAACTGATCTATTGGACAGCTGTTCTCATTGGCCTGATCGGCTTCAGCCGAATGTTGCTGGGCCTGCACTATGCCAGTGATGTTGCTGCGGGATTCCTTGTCGGTGGATTCTGGCTGCTGTTTGGGTCTGCCCTCGCAGAGTACAAGCACCGCCAGCGCTAAACGGCTGACCTCAACGCCATACGGACGGGGATGACTTTTGGTGATTCCCGGGTCATGAAAAGCATGGGAAAGGAATTCCCCGAAACAGAACGATTTGAATTGTTTACCGGCAACAAGAGCATTAACAATATCCGGCTCTATCAAAGACCCGGGGCTAAAAGGCATCGTGAGGAGGATTTGTTGTCGGAAGTCCGACTGTCTTTATGGAGTGCACCCGCCGAATGGGACGCATTAAGTCACAGAGAGGGAACAGAATGAATACGTTGGATAATGACTTTGCAGCAGGACTCTTGGAAAATTGTGATCCCCCTTGCCTTTCGCTTTACCAACCGACGCATCGACACTACCCGGACAATCAGCAAGATCCGATACGGTTCAGGAATCTTGTGAAGGCGCTTGAGGAATCGCTCCTGAAACAGTTCCGGAAGGATGAGATATGGCCATTGCTGAAACCACTTCTGGCACTGACCAATAATTTCGACTTCTGGAATCACTCCCTCGACGGCTTGGCAGTGCTGAGTGCAAGGGGCATGTTCCGGGTTTACAAGCTACAGAGGCCGATCGCCGAATTGGCCGTCGTGGCGGATAGCTTCCACACCAAGCCCCTGATGCGCATCCGTCAGTCAGCCGACCGCTACCACGTTCTCGGCCTGAACCGAAAGGAGATCAAATTATTCGAGGGTAACCGTGATGTTTTAGACGAGATCGAACCAGCCCAGGATGTCCCACGGACGATCAACGAGGCGTTGGGAGAAGAGTTGACCGAACCACACCAGACCGTCGCTTCATACGGAGGTGTGGGTGCCGGATGCTCGCCCATGCGTCACGGTCACGGCGGCAAAGAGTCTGAGCTGGACATCGATGCGAAACGCTTCTTCCGCGCCGTTGACCGCGCAATCATGAAACACCACTCTCAACCATCGGGGCTGCCGCTGATCCTAGCGGCACTGCCGCAGCATCATCATATATTTCACGATGCCAGCCAAAATCCTTTTCTGATAGATGAAAGCATCGATATCCACCCGGATGCTCTGTCGTCGATCGACGAACTCCGGTTACGCGCCTGGCAGATTATGGAGCCTCGCTATCTGGCGCGCCTGGCGGCACTGGTTGATGAGTTCGGCAATGCGAGATCCAAGGGGCTCGGTGACGGAGAGATTGCACATGTAGCCAAGGCAGTAGTGGATGGGCGGGTCTCCAAACTGCTGATCGAAGCCGACCGCGAAATTCCCGGCCGCTTGAATACTGCAAACGGCGACATCGAGTTGGACAACTTGACACACCCGGAGGTGGATGACTTGCTCGACGACCTGGGAACGTTAGCGTTGAAAATGAGCGGCCAAGTCATTGTAGTCCCCACCGAACGGATGCCCACGAAGACTGGAATAGCTGCGATCTACCGTTACTGAATCGCAATTACTTCAAGGGCAGAAGAACGAGCTTAATCAGATTCGGATCACTACCGATAGCAACATCAAGGATCATGACCGGGTGGCTCAAGAGATTGGACAAGAGGACCAATCTGTACTCGGAGGTGATGTATAAGATATTGCGGCGATTTGTGGCCGCCGTTAGATGGCGTTTACCGGAGGAGCATGGATGTTGACGACGAAACCTCTGCATTCCTGGGATGTAACCTGCCGGGAAGCCGTGGCCATCCAGCAGGTGCTTCGGGAAAAGCTGATCCTTTGCGACGATGAAATCCCTGCACCCGTCTGTTGGATTGCCGGGGCGGACATTTCGTATTCCAGGGGCGATGACCGTTTTTTCGGGGTGGTCGTGATGCTTTCTTACCCCGCGATGGAGATGACTGAAATGTCGTCCTTCTCCGCTCGCGTCTCTTTTCCCTATGTCCCCGGTTTGCTGAGTTTCCGTGAGGGGCCGATACTGCTGAAGGCCTTTGAAAAGCTGAAACAGCGTCCCGATATCGCCTTGTTCGACGGTCAGGGCATTGCTCACCCGCGAGGCATCGGCCTGGCTTCCCACATGGGGCTGTTCCTGGATCTCCCGACGATCGGCTGCGCAAAAACGAAGCTGGTCGGAAGTTACGGCGAAGTGGGAGCGGAGAGGGGCAGCTTCACGGATCTGTACCACGGGGATTCCGTCATCGGCGCCGTCGTGAGGACCAAAAGCAGGGTTAAGCCTGTTTTCGTGTCCCAGGGGCACCGGATCGGCCTGAAGCGGGCCATCGAGGTTGTTCTGGCATGCGGCAAGGGATACCGCCTTCCGGAACCTGTCCGCCAGGCCCATCTGGCCGTAAACAGGTTCAGGGCGGAAGCACCCGCCCGGGATTAGAAACGGCTTTCCGGACAGGCTGAAAAGACGCAGGAAATGTCAGCCCACAAGGTGATTTTGAACGGCGTAGAGCGTCAGTTCCGCGTTTTTTTTCATGTTCATTTTTTCGAGGACCCTCGAACGATAGGTGCTGATGGTCTTGACGCTGAGGCACAGTTCGTCGGCGATCTCCGTCACGGATTTTCCGGCGGCCAGCATCAGCATCACCTGATATTCCCGATCGGAGAGCATCTCATGGGGAGGCTTGCTGGTGTCGGCGCCCAGCTCCAGGGCCAGTTTTTCCGCCAGGGACGCCGTCACGTATTTCCGCCCCCGGGAAACCTTGCGAATCGCGCCGATCAGCTCATCGGGCGCACTGGCCTTCGTCAGATAGCCCGAGGCGCCGGCCCGGAGCGCCCGGACCGCATACTGCTCCTCGGAATGCATGCTGAGAATCAATACGGGCAGTTTCGGCTTTTCAGCCCGGATGTCTTTCAGGACTTCCAATCCGCTCTGGCCGGGCATGGAGATATCGAGGAGAACCACGTCATAGTCCCCCTCCCGGATTTTTGAAAGCGCCTCCTGCCCGTTGCCGGCCTCGTCAGCCACGGTCATATCGTCGACTTCGCCGACAATCTGCTTCAACCCCTCCCGGACAATCGTATGGTCATCCGCCACCAGGATTCTGATCATTCCTCGCCTCTCGACTTCATGGGGATGCTGACCGTCACCGTCGTTCCCTTATAGCGGCTGCCGGTCACCTGGACATTTCCCCCCCAGAGCAGGGCCCGCTCCCGCATCCCCATGATTCCAAATGATTTCGGATCGTTGATCTGCTTTCGTGAAATGCCTCGGCCGTTGTCCGTCACCTCCAGGATCACCTGGCCGTCTTTCGCCTCCAGACGGACAAAGATCTTGGTGGCGCCGGCATGACGGGCCACGTTGGTCAGGGTTTCCTGAAAGATGCGGAAAATCGCCGTGGCCAGGTCCTTTTCCAGGGGCACCTCCTCTGCGTAGAGATCCGCCTCGCAGGCAATGCCCGACCG
>MVRU01000079.1 GCA_002067745.1 Syntrophus sp. PtaU1.Bin005 | reverse complement strand
GCGATAGCGGCATCCCTGCCGGGCATCCCGCCGCTCCATCTCCCGGTCGATGGCGTTGAGAACGACCATCTTGTTGGTGGCCCAGGCGGGGGCCAGGTAGATATCGGCATAGCCGTCGGCCGTCAGGCGCTGAATCACCATCTCCGGCGGCAGGATTTCCAGGACATCGCAGACCGTCCGGACATACTCCTCCTGGCTCCAGAGGCTGAAGCCTCCCTTCTGATACTCTTCCCCAAGGGACGTACCCTCCAGAACCAGCAGGGAATGGATCTTGATGCCTGCAATCGGCAAAGAGGCCAGGGTTTGCGCCGTCCCCAGGACATCGTCGGGAGTTTCGCCGGGCAGGCCGACGATGATGTGGGTGCAGATCAGCAGATTTTCATCGGCGGCCCGCTTTACGGCATCAAGAAATTCAGCCGCCGTATGGCCCCGGTTGATCCGCAGCAGCGTTGGGTCGGAAATCGACTGCAGTCCGTATTCCAGCCAGACATGAGCATTCCGGGCGTAGCCCTTCAAGAGATCCAGGACATCGTCGGGTACACAGTCGGGGCGGGTTCCCACCGAAAGGCCGATAACGTCTTCCTGGGCCAGGGCCTCGTCATAGAGGCGCTTCAAGCGGTCGCAGGGGGCGTAGGTATTGGTGAAGGTCTGGAAATAGGCGATGAACTTTTTTGCCCCCTTGCGGTTCCGATAGAATTCCCTTCCCCGCCGGATCTGTTCGCTGACGGAGGGTAACGGGCCTTCCCGGCGGAGGCGCGATCCCCGCCCGTCGCAGTAAGTGCATCCCCCCGTCCCCCGTGAGCCGTCCCGGTTCGGGCAGGTGAAGCCGGCGTCCACGGGCAGTTTATACACCGTGCATCCGAAGCGGTTTCTCCAGTAGGTCTTCAGGTCACAATAGCGTTTCAGGCGGTTTTCCGGCTGCGATGCGGACACGAAATGCGGTCTCCCTCTTGTAATTTTTACGCTTTATACTATTATAGGCCTCCCCTTTTCAAGGGGGCATTGTCAAAGCGAAGAATCGCTTCGATAGTTCCAGAAAGAGACACCGATGAAGCAATTTGACGTGATAGTCGTAGGGGCCGGCCATGCCGGCTGCGAGGCGGCGCTGGCGGCGTCCCGGATGGGGTGCGAAACCCTCCTGCTCAACATCAATCTCGATTCCATCGCCCTGATGTCCTGCAACCCCGCCATCGGCGGACTGGCCAAGGGGCAGCTCGTCAAGGAAATCGACGCCCTGGGCGGCGAGATGGGCAGGGTGGCGGACAGAACCGCCGTTCATTTCCGCATCCTCAACGCCTCCAAAGGGCCGGCCGTCCAGTCATCCCGGGTCCAGTGCGACAAGCAGCTTTACCGGCTGACCATGAAATCCATCGTGGAACGGCAGCCGCGGCTTCATCTCCATCAGACCCTCATCGATCGCCTCCTCATCGAGGATGGGCGGGTCACCGGCGTGGTGGACCACACGGGCGTTTGCTACGGCGCCAGGGCGGTGGTCATCACGCCCGGGACCTTTCTCAACGGGCTGATCCATGTCGGCACAGCGCACTATTCGGCGGGAAGGGCCGGAGAGATGGCTTCCTTGCCCCTGGCTCAGTGCCTCTGTGATCTCGGCTTTGAAATGGGCCGGATGAAGACCGGAACGCCGCCGCGCCTGAAGGCCTCGACGATCGATTTCTCCCGTCTGGAGCGGCAGGACAGCGATCCCGCCTTTGAACCCTTCTCTCTGTCCACGGAACGCCTGGGAGAAAATCGGCTTCCCTCCTATTTCGGGTACACGACTTCGGAAACCCACCGACTGATCCGGGAAAATATTTCATGTTCCCCTCTCTATTCCGGGGCCATCAAAGGAGTCAGCGCCCGCTACTGCCCGTCCCTGGAGGATAAGGTGATGCGCTTTGCCGACCGGGGGCGCCATCCCGTGGTTCTGGAGCTGGAGGGACTGGACACGGAAGAGGTTTATGCCAAGGGATTGGGCAATAGCCTGCCCCTCGACCTCCAGGAACAAATCGTCCACAGCGTGCCGGGTCTGGAGGAGGCGGAAATTATGCGCTCAGCCTATGCCATTGAATACGATTTCGTTCAGCCGACGCAGCTTCACCATACGCTGGAAACGAAGAAAATCCGGGGGCTTTACCTGGCCGGACAGATCAACGGCACGTCGGGATACGAGGAGGCCGCCGCACAGGGGATGTGGGCGGGAATCAATGCCGCCCTGGCGGTGCAGGGCCGTCCGCCTTTTGTTCTGGATCGCTCGGAGGCGTATATGGGCGTCCTGATCGATGATCTTGTAACCCAGGGCGTGGATGAGCCTTATCGGATGTTTACCTCGCGGGCGGAGTACCGGCTGATCCTCCGGGAGGACAATGCCGCCCTCCGACTGACCCCCAGAGGCTTCGAACTGGGCCTGATCCCACCTGAACATTTCGGGCGGATTTCCGATCGGATTCAGAGGATTTCGAAAGGAATAAAGCGGCTTTCCTCGCTGCGGATCTATCCCGGTGCAGATGTGAATTCAAAGCTGGAGAAAAAGGGGAGCCCGGCCATCAAAAACCCCCTTTCCCTGTTTCAGCTTCTCAAGCGCACCGATTTCTCCTGGGAGGATCTTGATCTTTTTCGGGATGTTCCGGATTTTCCGGAGGATGTTTTCGCGGACTCCGACAGGCACGTCCGGAAGCAGATCGAAATTGAAGCGAAATACGAGGGATACATCTCCCGCCAGCGGGAAGCCGTCGCCCGGATGAAGAACCTGGAAAGCCGAAGGATTCCTGAAGGATTCGATTATTCGGCCGTTCCGGGACTGTCCAATGAATTGAAGATGAAGCTTTCCAGGATAGAGCCGGAGACGCTCGGGCAGGCCCGGCGCATCACCGGGATGACCCAGGCCGCCCTGGCTGCTGTTCTGATCATGATCAAGAAAAGGGAGCAGGAGATGAGAGGACCGGCTCCTGCTCCTCCCCAGTCAGACTGATTCCATCCCCTCCCTGTCCCCGTCGTTTCCCGTATGGTCCCGGCGTTCACATTCTTTTTCCCGGCGGCCGCTTTGGCTTCATAATTGCGTTATCTTCGCTGAAACAGGCGCCATGCGCGAAAAGTCCGTTCCGGGACGCCGTTCAAATCTCCCGGACGGCCTGATGAGAAGGAGGCGGCTTCCGCTCGGCCTCAACGTTCATGGAATCCCGGTACATTTAAAAGACATGCATTCAGGCAGTTTATCGAGCACAGGTCCCTTTATGCCGGGATGAACATCGGATAAAAATTTTTGGCGCCATTCCTGGAAATAATCTTGCGGATGCTTCGCGATGCTGCTACAAAAATGTATCGATGTCCTGAAACGATTCTGATGATGGTGATGGAACGTGAGCAGTCATAATTATGAAGAACTGGCGGCACTGCACGCCATTGCCAGAACCCTTGCCCAGCCGGGGGAACTTCGGGATCAGCTGGAACTGGTTCTTCAGGCCATGAACCAGCGGGTCGGCATGCAGCGGGGGATGATCTCTCTGCTGGACCGCGAAACGGGTGAAGTCTGGCTCGATGTGGCCCATGGGGTCGATATCCAGGGGATGGAGGTCTCGTACGCGCCCGGAGAGGGCATTACCGGGAAGGTGGCCCAGACGGGCCGCCCAATGGCCGTAGCCAATCTCGGACAGGAGGCGCACTTTCTCGACCGTACCGGTGCGCGGCGCTTTATCAACCGTTCGGACCTTTCTTTTCTCTGCGTGCCGATTGTCTATGACGAACGGGTTGTCGGAGTCTTATCGGCGGATAAGGCCGTCCTCCAGGTGGAGGACCTCGACCGGGAACTGGCCATGCTTTCCTCCATCGCCGAACTCATCGCCAAAAGCGTTCACAGCCGCGCCCTGGAAGAGGATAACCGGCGTCTTCGGGATATGCTGGGGCGTTCGACCATCACCCATTCCGAGATTATAGGCCATTCCAAGGTCATGCAGGAAGTTTTCGGCCTGATTGTCCAGGTGGCCGATTCCAATGCGACCGTATTGATCAACGGGGAAACGGGAACGGGGAAGGAACTGGTCGCCCGGGCGATTCATAACCGCAGCCCTCGGCGCAAGGGGCCGCTCATCCAGGTCAATTGCGCCGCCATGCCGGATACTCTCATCGAAAGCGAGCTCTTCGGCCACGAGAAGGGGTCTTTTACAGGGGCCTTTCATCACCGCCGGGGCCGTTTTGAGGAGGCCCACGGAGGGACTATTTTCCTCGATGAGGTCGGCGAACTGTCCGCAGCGGCGCAGGCAAAGCTGCTCCGGGTGATCCAGGAGAAGAAATTTCAGCCTCTGGGTGGGTCCCGGGTCGTCTCCGTGGATGTCCGCATTATCGCCGCCACCAACCGGAACCTGGAGCAGGATGTGGCCTCGGGCCAGTTCCGGGCCGATCTCTATTACCGGCTGAATGTCTTTCCCCTTTACCTTCCGCCCCTTCGAGAACGGGGCAGCGACATCATCCTCCTGGCGGACCACTTTATCATGAAGTACAATAAAGAGCTGGGAAAATCCATCAAGACCATTTCCAATGCCGTCCTGGAAGCCTTTTTGAGCCATTCCTGGCCCGGCAATGTCCGGGAGCTGGAAAACTGCATCGAGCGGGCGGTACTTCTGGCAACGGGATCTTCCATCGAAACGGTCCACCTGCCCCCCTCGCTTCAGACTCGGAGCCGCGAAGGGGAACGAAAAGAGTCCGGCAAGCTCAATGCCATGATTGAAGCCCAGGAGCGGGGGATGATTGTGGACGCCCTGAAGGAAAGCCGGGGAAACCAGAGCCAGGCCGCCCGAATCCTTGGGACGACAAAGCGGATCATTCAATATAAAATCCAGAAGCTCGGAATCGATCCCCGGAGATTCAAGGCGAAATATGCAAGCCCCTCCTCACCCCGGGATTGAGGCAGGAGGACAAGAGGTGATCCGGGACAACCGGGAATTTTCGGACAAATTTGTTCTCTTTGAGATGTTATATACAATTTTGTTTTGTTCGTTCCTGGCATTTCTTTTCTTGAAAAAAAAAAGAACTTCCTGTTGCCGCCAGAGATTTTATCCATTGATATCAGGTTGCATTTCATAAGCTGACAGGCCTGGCGAGGGTAAGGCGAGGTGCCCGCGTGTCGGGGGTTCATCGGGAGCCGGGACAGATCCCATGCTTGAGCCTCTATGGCACGCTTTTGGCCTTTTCTATCGTGTCCTGTTCCAACGAAGCCGATGCAAGCCGCGTTTTGAGGTGAAATGGGATTTTTGCCCGCTGACGTATGAAGAAAGGAGGCTTCAATGTTCAACTGCCAAACGAAGGAAGAAGTTCATAAGATCGTCAGGCAACAAAACGTGAGTTTCATACAGTTCTGGTTTACCGATGTCCTGGGGGTGCAGAAAGTCTTCAGCGTGACCCCTTCGGAACTCGAGGAGGGCATGACGGAAGGGATGGGGTTTGACGGGTCTTCCATCGAAGGCTTCTGCCGCATTGAGGAAAGCGACATGATTGCCATGCCGGATCCGACCACCTTTCAGATGATCTCCTGGCGGCCGTCGGAACGCCCGGTGGCCCGCATGATCTGCGATATTCTGAATCCGGATGGAACGCCCTACCAGGGGGATCCCCGCTATGTCCTGAAGCGGGCTCTGAAGAAAATCGCGGATCAGGGATACACCTTCTACGTCGGTCCGGAACTTGAGTTTTTCTACTTCATCAGCGACAAATCCCCGGAATTTCTTGACAGAGGCGGATACTTCGACGGCCTGCCCGTGGATGTGGCCACGGATCTGCGCAGGCAGACCATATTCGCCCTCCAGGAGATGGGAATCCGCGTCGAATACTCCCATCATGAAGTGGCGCCGAGCCAGCATGAAATCGATCTCCGTTACGATGAGTCCCTCCGCATGGCGGATAAAGTGATGACCTACCGGACGACGGTAAAGGAGATCGCCCGCCAGAACGGATTTTACGCCACCTTCATGCCCAAGCCGGTCTTCGGGGAAAACGGCAGCGGGATGCACACCCACCAGTCTCTCTTTGTCGGGGATAAAAATGCCTTCTTTGACGGAAACGACGCGTATCATCTCTCCGCCATGGCAAAGCACTACATTGCCGGACTGATGAGGCACGCCCCTGAAATTACGGCGATCTGCAATCAGTGGGTCAATTCCTACAAGCGCTTGGTGCCGGGCTACGAAGCGCCGGTCTATGTGTCCTGGGCGCGGCGCAACCGTTCCGCCATGATTCGCGTTCCCATGTATAAACCGGGAAAAGAGCAGGCGACCCGCATCGAGTTCCGTTCCCCCGACCCGGCGTGCAACCCCTACCTGGCCTTCGCCGTGATGCTGGCTGCCGGATTGAAGGGGGTGGAGAAGGGCTATGAGCTGCCGGAGCCGATTGAAGAGGACATCTTTGAAATGAAGGAAAAAGCCAGGGAGGAGGCCGGCATCCGCTCTCTGCCCGGCAGCCTCTATGAGGCGATTGTTGCGGTGTCCGCGAGCGAACTGGTCCGGGAGACCCTGGGAGACCACATCTTCGAGAAATTCGTGGAAAACAAGAAGCTGGAATGGGATCGATTCCGTACGCACGTGAGCCGCTATGAAATTGACCGCTATCTGCCGATGCTTTAACGATCTGCAGAAACGGCTGCTCCGTCATTATGGTGTTGCATTATCCGGACGGGTGCTGATATAAGAAGCGGAACAAAATTATTTAATAGTTAATGATTCCAGGTAGATAGTTCATAGCCAAGCAGCGGCGGCCGGTCATCGGCGGCCGGAATGTCAAACGGCATTCGCCTTGCTCTCCTGCGGGAGATTCAAAGGCGGTCAGAGAATTGGGGGAAAACCGGGTGACCCTGTTGCGAAAGCAGAAAGCAGCCTTGCTGGTTCTGGAAGACGGTAGCGTCTTCCGGGGGGAGGTCTTTGCAGGGGGCGGTGAAGTTCTGGGGGAAGTCGTCTTCAATACGGGAATGACAGGGTACCAGGAAATCCTGACCGATCCGTCCTACAAGGGGCAGATCGTGACCATGACCTATCCGCTGATCGGCAATTACGGGATCAATCCCAGGGACATGGAGTCTGCCGGAATTTGCCTGGAAGGGTTGATTGTCCGCGAGTACTCGGATTTTCCCAGCAACTGGCAATCCAGGCAGACCCTCAAGGCCTTCCTGGAGTCCCAGGGGACGCTGGGAGTGGAGGGGATGGACTGCCGCGCCCTGACCAGGCGTCTGCGTGTTAACGGGGCCATGCGCGGCGTATTGAGCTCGGAAACTTCGGACATCGAACTTCTGCTGCAGAAGGTGCGGGCCTATCCCGGTCTCGTGGGGCGGGATCTGGTCCGGACTGTCGGCTGCCGGCAGCCTTACCGCTGGGTGCAGGGATGTGCCGAAAAGGCGGATCCGGACCGGCTGGCGGAACAGGTTGGACATCCGAGGGTGGTCGTTCTGGATTGCGGGGTCAAATACAACATCCTCCGCTGTCTGGAAGAGGCCGGATGCGAGGTGGTCGTCGTGCCCGCCGGCTTGTCTTCCACAGAGATCCTGTCCTGGTCTCCCGACGGGCTGCTCCTGTCCAACGGGCCGGGTGATCCGGCCGCGCTGCCTCATATTGTGGCCACCGTCCGGGAGCTTTTGGGAAAACTTCCGATCTTCGGCATCTGCCTCGGGCATCAGATTCTCGGACAGGCCGTGGGCGGCCGCACGGAAAAACTGAAGTTCGGCCATCACGGGATCAATCAGCCGGTTCGGCAGAAGCGGACGGGAAGGGTGGAGATCACTTCCCAGAATCACGGTTTTGTCGTCCTGCCGGAATCCCTTCCCTCCGAGCTGGAACAGACCCATGAAAACCTGAACGACGGAACCTCCGAGGGGATTGCCTATCCATCCCTTCGTGCCTTGAGCGTCCAGTATCATCCCGAAGCGGCGCCGGGACCGCAGGATGCGTCTTATCTTTTTAAATCCTTTATTGAAACCATGTCTTCAGAGAAGAAGCGCGCGCCGCGGAACCCTTCCTGAAGGCCGCGAGGCATCTATCATGATTCTTATTATCGATTTCGGATCCCAATACAACCAGTTGATCGCCCGCCGGGTCCGGGAGCTGGAGGTGTACTGCCAGATCGAGCCCCCGGACATTTCCCTGGAGGCGATCAAGGCGCTCAATCCGGAGGGGATCATTCTCTCCGGAGGGCCGGCAAGCATTTACGAACCCGACAGCCCACGGGTGGACAAAGGCATCTTCGAGTTGGGCATTCCCACTCTCGGCATCTGCTACGGGCTGCAGTACATGGTGGACTGCCTGGGCGGCAAGGTAATCCGGTCGGCCAAGCGGGAGTACGGTTTTGCCGAACTGCACGTGATCCGGCGGGAGGGGGACGGAATCTTTTCGGGCGTCGCCGAGAACACCCGCTGCTGGATGAGCCACGGGGACACGATCGACCGGTTGCCTGCAGGATTTGAAATCACCGCGGAAACGGCCAATACCCGGGTTGCCGCCGTTGAGGATTCGAAGCGGCGCTTTTACGGACTCCAGTTCCATCCTGAAGTCGTGCACACCCCGGAAGGGAAGAAGATGCTGGAAAACTTTCTCTTTCTCATCTGCGGCTGCGGGAAAAGCTGGACCATGGCCTCCTTTGTCCGGAATTCCGTGGAGGAGATCCGCGCCACAGTGGGAGACCGACGCGTCGTCCTGGGATTGAGCGGCGGAGTGGACTCTTCCGTCGCGGCGCTGCTTCTCCACCAGGCCATCGGAAACCAGTTGACCAGCGTCTTTGTCGACAACGGCCTGCTGCGCCAGGGGGAAGCGGAAAAGGTCCTTTCTCTGTTCAAAAGGCATTTTCGCATGAACATCCGGTTCGTCCGGGCCAGGGCCCAGTTTCTTGCCGCCTTGAAGGGCGTCGAGGATCCGGAACGGAAGCGCAAGATCATCGGGCGGGTCTTTGTCGAGGTCTTCGACAGCGAGGCACAAAAAATCCGGGATGTGGACTATCTGGCCCAGGGGACCCTCTACCCGGACGTCATCGAATCCCGCTCGGCCTTTGGAGGCCCCAGCGCCGTGATCAAGTCCCACCACAATGTGGGTGGCCTTCCCCGGCGGATGAAAATGAAGCTCATCGAGCCCCTGAAGCACCTCTTCAAGGACGAAGTGCGCCTCCTGGGAAGGGAACTGGGCCTTCCCGACGAGATGATCTGGAGGCATCCCTTTCCCGGTCCCGGTCTCGGCATCCGGATCATCGGCGAAGTCACATCCAGGCGGCTGGCCCTCCTCCGCAAGGCCGACGCCATTCTCCTGGAGGAGATCAAGGCCGCCGATTACTATCGCCGACTCTGGCAGTCTTTTGTGATCCTGCTGCCCCTGAAAAGCGTGGGGATCATGGGGGATCAGCGGACCTACGAAAACATTGCGGCCATCCGGGCCGTCACCAGCGATGACGCCATGACGGCGGACTGGGCGCGGCTGCCCCATGAACTGCTGGGAAGCATCGCCAATCGGATCATCAATGAAGTCCGCGGGATCAACCGGGTCGTCTACGACATCAGCTCCAAACCTCCAAGCACGATTGAATGGGAATAATCAAGAAGACATTTTATGCCGAAGCGGAAAGACCTTAAAAAGATCCTGATCATCGGTTCCGGGCCGATCATCATCAGCCAGGCCTGCGAATTCGACTATTCCGGCACACAGGCCTGCAAGGCCCTGCGGGAGGAAGGCTGTTCCGTGGTCCTGATCAACAGCAATCCGGCCACGATCATGACCGACCCGGAAACGGCCGACCGGACCTACATCGAACCCATTACCCCCGAGGCCGTTGAAAAGATCATCGTTCGAGAACGGCCCGATGCACTGCTGCCCACCCTGGGCGGCCAGACGGGGCTGAACACCGCCGTGGCCGTCGCTGAAAGCGGCATCCTGGATCGTTACGGGGTGGAGATGATCGGGGCCTCCCTGCCCGTCATTCACAAGGCCGAGGACCGGGAGCTGTTCCGCAGGGCCATGGAGAACATCGGCCTCCGGGTTCCCGGAAGCCGCTTTGCCCGGACGGTGGAAGAGGCCCTGGCCGCCGCGGAGGAGGTCGGATTTCCCGTTATTGTCCGCCCGTCATTTACCCTGGGCGGCACGGGAAGCGGTGTGGCCTACAATTGGGAGGAGTTGATGGAGCATGCCCGGGCGGGCCTCGAGGCCAGCATGATCCATGAAATCATGCTGGAGGAGTCGGCGCTGGGCTGGAAGGAATATGAACTCGAGGTCATGCGGGACCGGGCGGACAACGTCGTCATCATCTGCTCCATCGAGAATCTCGATCCCATGGGGGTGCACACGGGCGAATCCATCACGGTGGCGCCGGCCCAGACCCTGACCGACGCCGAATACCAGCGTTTGCGGAATGCCGCCATGGCCATCATGCGGGAAATAGGCGTGGAAACGGGCGGATCCAATGTCCAGTTCGCCGTTCATCCCCAAACGGGGGAGGTGATCGTGATTGAAATGAACCCCAGGGTTTCCCGCTCCTCAGCCCTGGCCTCAAAGGCGACGGGTTTTCCCATCGCCAGGATCGCCGCCAAGCTGGCCATCGGCTATACCCTCGATGAGATCCCCAACGACATTACCCGGGAGACCCTGGCTTCCTTTGAGCCGACCCTGGATTACTGCGTGGTGAAGATTCCCCGCTGGACCTTCGAGAAGTTTCCCGAGACGGAGGATTTCCTGACCACCTCCATGAAATCCGTGGGAGAGACCATGGCCATTGGCCGGACCTTCAAGGAAGCCCTCCAGAAAGCGGTCCGCTCCCTGGAGATCGGCCGGTTCGGGCTACTCGAACCCCTGCAGGAGGCCCCGGGCCTGGAGGAGCAGATAAAGGCCAAACTGATCACCCCCAACTCCCTGAGGCTGTTCTACCTGGCTGCGGCCCTGAAATACGGGATGACCCTCGAGAAGATCCATCAGCTCACACGCATCGATCCCTGGTTTCTCGATCAGATCCGTCAGATTGTCCAGGCAGAGGCCGTCCTGCAGCTGGAAGGGCCATCGGGGGAAATGCTTCGGGAGGCGAAGCGATGGGGCTTTTCGGACCGCAGGCTGGGGGAGCTCTGGGGTGTTCCGGAAGGTGAAATCCGCTCCCGGCGATTTTCCGAAAATCTGCTGCCCGTCTATAAGCTCGTCGATACCTGCGCCGCCGAATTCGAAGCCTATACCCCCTATTATTACGCGACTTATGAGGAAGAGACGGAGGCGCGGCCCTCGGATAAACGCAAGGTCCTGATCATCGGCGGCGGCCCCAATCGCATCGGGCAGGGCATCGAATTCGATTACTGCTGCGTCCATGCCTCCTTCGCCCTCCGGGAAGAGGGGTACGAAAGCCTGATGGTCAACTCCAACCCGGA
>MVRU01000078.1 GCA_002067745.1 Syntrophus sp. PtaU1.Bin005 | reverse complement strand
CTCCGGAAGAAAGGGTAATGGTTCCCGAAGGGGAGATGGTGCCGCCGGATCCGGGAGATGCGGTAATGGTGTACTGGGCAACGGCTTCGAAGGTGGCCGAGATGGTGTGATTCGCTGTGACATTGCTGAAGGTGTAGGAGGCCGGTGCGCCCACACTGACGCCGTCGACCGATACGCCGGAAATCGTGTAGCCGCTGGCCGGTGTCACGGTGAAGGTCTGGCTGGCGCCGGAAGAAATGGAAATCGCTCCGGACGGGGAGATGGTGCCGTTGGGGCCGCCGGACGCCGTCAGAGTATACGTCGTGACCGGAACATTGTAGCTTACTTCATTGGAATACTCGCTGTACAGGCCCGAGGTGTTGTAGGCCTTGGCCGCATAATAATAGGTTGCTCCCTCCTGAAGGCCGGAGATGTCGACGCTGTTCATGTTGCCGACATCCAGGGTTTCGGTATAGCTGCCGGAAGCAGTACCGGTGTATACGACATATCCAGCCAGGTCTGTTTCAGTATTTTTATCCCATGTCAACGTGATATTGGCCGCCGCATGGCCTGGAACGGGGCCGGCCAGGAACAGACAAAGAAACAAGACCGCGAAAAGACCGAGAAACGGGATTCGTGAAAAAACGCTCTGCTTGCCCGAAGGTTTATAAATCTTCTTCCTTTTCATGACAGGACTCCTTGATAAGTTTTTTGCCTTTTGACAACTTCCCCAAAAAGTCGGCAGAAGGCGCTGGACTTGATTAAGGGTCATCCTGCAAAATAAATACCGCCGGGATCATGACCCGGTCCGCCGGAAAAGGATCGGTATGTGATAAATCTCTGGTTAGGATTTTGAGGTGAGGGGATCCGGCCGACAATCTTCCAAGGGTGAGACGGGATCAATAACGAAATGCTTGAACGGTCCCGGAAGACATCGTTATGGCTCTGGGGATCGTTCCAAGTACAGGAGGGAATTTATTGGAAAGAAAATAGAAACTCGACATAGGAATCTCCCCTAACACCGGGAAGAAGGAACGTATTTGAGCTCTGCAACGTCAAATTCCCATTGACTTTAACCCCGGTAACTATGCAATAGGAGGCGGGGTTCATTTGGAAGCTGATACCGGATCCTGCCGTGAAATACTTACCGGAAGGATAAGAGGGCGTAATGGTACTGTATTTATTGAAGACGGAAGCATCTACATCTCTAATCATTGAACCCGTTCCGCAGCCTCTCAGCACAGTAGTGACCTTGTAGAGTGCAGGTGGAGCTTGGTAGCTGACCTCGTTGGAGAAATCGCTTTCCAAACCCGCCTCATTATAAGCCGTTGCGGCGTAGTAGTGCATGCTGTTATCACGGGAAACTGTAACGGCGCAGCTGTATGCGGTGCCGCTGCTGATAATCTTAATGGGGGTCGTTCCGTATTTTCCAGGGGACGTTCCACTGTAAATCTTATAACCTGTGATTTCGTTGCTCTCGTTTGGCGGGTCCCACATCAAGGTGATGGTTGTTGTGGTGATCGCTGTGTGGCCGGCGGCGGGCAGGAGAAGGAAAAAACAAAGAAAAGCTGAAGCGAATATAAAGCAGGAACTGACCGTGGTGAAGAAAGACGGCCTTGTCCTGTACATCTTAGTTATTTCTTTCATTACGTATCTCCATGTAACTCTTTTCAAATGCGGATCTTATCCTTCAGATCGCAAAGATAGAAAACTCTTATTTCAACTTTACGACCTTGTCAAGAAGCGATTCCAGTTGTCTGAACAAGGAGGAAAATGGTTTACATAAGGTTGGCGGAATCCAGGGATGGAGTATGAATGTCCGATAAAACGGTGAGGTGGTTCAAACTGCTGGTTTATCGGGCTGTTTGCGCAATGAATTCTGAGATTGCACCGAAATAAAGTTGAGGGTGGGCAAAGATGATCGTGTTGTGATCCGCATCCGGGATTGTCAGGAGCTGCTTTTCAGGGGATCCCAGGCCGTCATAAAGAGTTCGGGCTACGGAAAGAGGGACGATCGTGTCCTGCTCCCCGTGAATCACGAGAGCGGGCAGTGTGATGCTTCCGACCAGCGCCAGGGCGTCCTGCTCAATTTTTTCCAGGAGCCCTTTGTCCGGAAGCAGGAAGAGAAAGAAATTCCGCCAGACGGGAATGACACTGGTGAAGCCACTCTCAAGGATGATGCCGTTGATCTCACTAGGGTGGGATGCGGCAAGTTCAAGAGCGGAAAGGCTGCCCAGCGATCTTCCCATCAGCCAGAGCTTTCCGGCATACCCCCGCCGGGCAATTTCCTGGCGGAGCGAGGCAAAGACAGAATGGCAATCCTTCAGCATGCCTGTGAGAGAAGGAGATCCGGAACTCTGGCCGTAGCCGCGATAATCCACCACGGCCAGATTGATCTTCCGCTGCAGATAGTACGGCGCAATCTCGTCATAATCGCCGGCAATCTCGCCGTTGCCATGAAAATAAAGAATCCATGGATTGGAGGGCTCCATGGAAAAAAGGCGACAGGAGACAAAAATGCCATCGTCCACGGGAATCATGGCGTCAGAAGCGTAAGATGGGCAGGGATCGGCACTCCCCCGGGGATAAAAAATCAGGGACAATACGTCTGGATTCTTGTCAAATTCACTGTAATCTGGCATCTGCATCTCTATGAAACCGGCTTGGCGCGGATCGTTGTCCCTTTCCCGTGAAAAAAAAGGCGGAAGGGTGCGCTATTTTTTTGTCTTTTTAAGGCAGTCTTCCTTCCAGAGGCAGTCGTTCTCACACTCCTGCCTGGTTTGGAAGCAGGGTTCGTTTCCTTCCCTCACCTGGATATCCCGGATGAGTTCCTGCTTCGACCGGCCGACCTTTGTGTCAATCCCCCAATATTTCGCGATCTTCCTAATTTCCTGTATTTTCATTCCACTCTCTCCTGTTGATGGATTTCTGAAGTTATGAAAATCTGCAACGTCACGACCAATTCTGCCAGGAAACCAAAGGGCAACAACGGCCACATTCTTTCATTGCGATATAAGATATAGAAAACACAAAGGAGTGTCAAATGGAAAGTTCATCCCTGTGCCGGACCGGCCGCCGGGGCGCCTGTCTGATGAAAACATTTGACAACGGAACTCTGCCTTCGTATCTTAAAGTCTCATTGCGACACCGCATCGGGAAGGCAATCAACGTCTGCTGTGTTGCCGCGTGCTCCATGTTCTGCGGATGCCGGCGTCGCCTCCATCCTTGCCGGAGGAAACGATGCATTTTCCGCCTCTGGCCGGAGGAGAACCGGCATCCGGGGAAAAAGGGGGCAGGATGAGGGGATGAGAAGAGGGATTGGCTGGATGTTGATCGGGGTCATGAGCCTGGTTTGTCTAGGATTCCATGATCATGCCCTGTCCGCAACGAAAGGAGGGAGAGCGATGAAGATCTTCAGTTCCGCTTTCAAGGACGGCCAGAAGATTCCGTCAAAGTATACCTGTGACGGAGAGGATATTTCACCGCCTCTGGAATGGGAATCGGTTCCCGACGGAACACGGAGTTTATCCCTGATCTGCGATGATCCGGATGCCCCGATGGGGACCTGGGTGCACTGGGTTGTTTATGACATCCCGCCGGATGCGAGGAAGCTCGGAGAGAGCACCGCACCGGAGCGGGAATTTGCCAGCGGCATGCGGCAGGGAAAGAATGGATGGTCGAGAATTGGTTATGGAGGACCTTGCCCTCCCAGCGGCTCACACCGCTATTATTTCAAACTCTACGCGCTGGATGCGGAATCAGGCCTGAAGCCGGGCGCGACCAAGGAACAGTTGCTGCAGGCAATGAGGGGCCATGTCCTTGCCGAAACGCAGCTGATGGGAACCTATTCGAGGCAGAGATAGAAAAGAGGCGGTGAATGTCTCTTTCAGGCCGCAGAAATCGAAACGTGTAGCACGGCGGCAGGCTGTAACGCAAAGTGAATGACCTTACCACCATAAAAGAAAAAAGAAAGAAGATCTGCCTGTCCTGCGGGGAGACCATCGAACGGGGCAGGCGGAAGTATTGTTCTGTGGCGTGCCGGCAACGCTTGCGGGATAAGCTGGATCTGCGGACAGGCCTGGTTCAGGCCCTCAATGCCCAGTACGCGACCTTTTACTTTTCCGAACTGGCGGTCATGATGGACATGATCCCCTACAGCTCCCGGCAGATTTACAGCTTTTCATTCCCCCGCACCCTGGGTAAAACTCCCGCCGATGATTTCAGCCGGATGGCAGACCATCTGGGCGAGATATGGTGGGCGGAACAGAGGCGGACCAACAAAAAGTACCTGGCTTCGAAGCTCCTGCTGGACCGGGCCGTTCGGAACAGCGGTCCGGCTCTCTTTGTAAAGCCATATGAAGTCCGGACGCCGTCCATCCAGAAAAAGTCCCTTCTGCACCTCAAGCTGGATTCCAGGCAGCTCAGCAGCGGTGATCCCGAGCTGATCATTCGCAATGCCTACCGCCGGCAGGTTAAAATTCATCATCCCGATCTCGGGGGCGACGCGGAGATGTTCCGGAGAATACAGACAGCCTATGAATCGCTGATTCTCTGGGCTAAAAATCCAACCTTCGTCAAGCGCCGCGGTTTTCCGGACAAGTGGTTCTACGACGGGAGCACGAACAAGTGGCTGCAACCCATCTCCCTGTAATTCGAAAGGGGGTCTGCGCCACGGTTCTTTCATCCCGCGCGTAAGGAGACTCTTTTCTTCAAAATCCATTTCGAGGCCACAGCCAGCCCGCAGGCTTCCGCCCATCAGGCTCCCGTTTTTCTATTGACAGGGCAAATCGTTTTTTATATAGATAGCCTTCTACGTGAGAATCCTCTGTATAACTATTTGAATTTCTTGATGTATATCTGAGCTGATTGCCGTGTCACAAATGTGACGTGGGGATTCATTGAGTAATGAAGGGACAGCCATGAAACCCACGGGTACCCAAATCCTTGCAGAATTTTTTGATTGTTCTGTCAATATCCTGAACGATCCCGGTGCGCTGGAGACAATCCTCGCGGAAGGCATCGAAGCCTGCAATCTCGGGCTGGTCGGCATCAACAGCCACTGTTACGATCCTATCGGTGTTACCTCCATCGCCGTTATTCAAGAATCCCACGTTGCCATCCACACCTACCCGGAAGCCCGCCATGCCTCTGTGGACGTATTTACCTGCTCCCGGGTCAGCCACAAATCGATGGACCTGCTGCACTATCTCGAAGAGAAACTTCTGCCGGGGACCACGCGGGTCGTTGAGGTGTCCCGTGGAAATCCCATCGAGGTGGCCAGGACCAACTGGATCACCGATGATAACAGTTCGGCCGGTTTTGATGTGCGGTACCGCATCGATCGGGAACTGTATTCCGGGATTTCAAGGTACCAGGACATCAAGGTCATCGAAAACCAGGATTTCGGACGGATGCTCTTTCTTGACAACGATCTGCAGATTGCCGAACGGGATGCCCATCTCTACAACGAAGCCATGGTGAATCCTCTCCGGGAAAGAGGGGAAGGGTTCGCCTCCGTGGCGATTCTGGGAGGAGGCGACGGCGGCGTCCTTTATGACGTCTTGAAATTGAATCCAGGCCGCGTTTCTGTCATCGACATCGATGAAGAGGTCATCCACGTGGCGAAAACCTACCTCAGGAGCATCTGTCATTCCGCCTTCGAGGACGAAAGGGTCGAGATTGTCATCGGCGATGTGTTCGATTTCCTTGACGGAAGCCACTGCTTTGACGCCATGATCTACGACCTCACCATGCACCCGGAGTCCTTTATCGTCATGGACCGGAAAGCCTACCTGGACCAGCTCTTCACGAAGATGAAGGCGGATCTGAAACCCCGGGGAGTCCTTTCTCTCCAGTGCGCTTCCGAATATGACCACAGGACGATTGAACTGGTGGACAGTCTGCTCAAGCGGCATTTTGATTCCGTGAAACTGGCAAAGAAATTTATCCCCTCCTATGGCAGCATGTGGATGTTTGCCTCCTGCATCAAAGCCTGAAAAAGCTCGCACCTTTTCGAAAGCCGTCTATGAACAGGGAATTGGAGAGCCGCATTTCCTCTGCACCAAGAGCCCCCGGCGTCTATCTCATGAAGGATTCTTCCGGCAGAATCCTCTACGTGGGAAAGGCCAAGGATCTCAGAAGCCGGATCCGCGCCTACTTCGGCGGGACCGATTCCCGCGCGATGATTCCCTTCCTCGTTTCGCGGATTTCCGATCTCGAGTTTATCGTGACGGAAACAGAAAAAGAGGCCCTTCTTCTTGAAAACAACCTCATCAAGGAACACCGCCCCAGGTACAACGTCTATTTTCGCGACGACAAGGCCTATTTCAACATTCGTGTGGATCTGAACGAACCCTTCCCGCGTTTCCAGATGGTGCGGCGCCCCCGGAAGGATGGGGCGAAATATTTCGGACCATACCCTTCCAGCGCCTCGGCCCGTGAAACCCTCCAGTTCCTTCAGACCCTCTTTCCGCTCCGGACATGCCGGAATGGGGAGCTCAGCGGGCGCACCCGCCCCTGCCTCGAATACCAGATCCGGCGATGTCTTGCCCCCTGCGTCGGCCGCGTTCATCCTGAAGAGTATCTGCGACTGGTTCGCGATGGGATCGCCTTTCTCGATGGCTGCGGAAAAAGGCTCCTCGGCGAGCTGAAAGCGAGGATGATGAAGGCGGCACAGGAGCTGAATTTTGAAGAGGCGGCCCTGTTGCGTGACCGGATCGCAGCGATCGAAAGGACGCTGGAAAAGCAGCACATGGTCTCAAGGACGGCCAGGGATCAGGACATCTTCGGCCTTTACCGGGAAGGGGCGCTCATCCAGGTCTGCGTTCTCCTGATCCGCTCCGGGAAAATTCTGGGAAGCCAGCCCCTGCCGATGCTGAAATTTGAAGGCGAAACAAAGGACATGCTTTCTTCCCTTCTCATGCAGTATTACGATTCCACCGCGGAAATTCCCCGGGAAATTCTGATTCCCGATCTTTTTGAAGACCAGGAACTCATGAGGGAGTACCTTGAGGAAAAGCGGGGCAGGGCCTTGTCGCTTCTCGCTCCCCGCCGGGGCCGGAATCTGGAGTTACTCCGGATGGCCGGGCAGAATGCCGAGCACCGTCTGAAGATGGAGCGGAAGTCTCTGGAAGATCCCGCGGAGTCTCTTTCCCTGATGGCGGATAAACTGCAGCTTCGCCGCTTTCCAAAGAGGATCGAGGCCTTTGATATCTCCAACATCGGTGGCCGGCTGGCCGTTGCCTCCATGGTGACCTTTCTTGAAGGCCGACCCTGGAAATCGGGCTATCGGCGCTTCCGCATCCGCACGGTCGAAGGGGCTGATGATTACGCCATGATGTACGAGGCCCTGAAGAGAAGGTATTCAAAAGGGGAGAATCTGCCGGACCTGATCGTCGTGGACGGCGGGAAGGGTCAGCTTGCCGTGGCCCTTTCTGTGCTGAAGGACCTGTCTCTTCCGGGATTGGATGTCATCGGCCTGGCCAAGGAACGGGCCGAGGACCTGCCGCCGGGGGGGGGAGTCAACAGGAGTGAGGACAGGGTGTACCTCCCTCACAGGAAAGAGGCGCTGTACCTGAGCCGCTGGCCTTCAACCCTCTTCCTGCTCCAGCGCATCCGGGATGAAGCCCACCGCTTTGCCGTTTCCTATCATCGCCGTCTGAGGACGAAGCGTGACTTCCTGTCCCTGCTGGATGAAATACCGGGGGTGGGGGAAGTCCGCAAAAAGGCCCTTCTCCTGTCTTTCGGAGATCTTCAAACAATCAGGGAAGCTTCCGTCGACGAGTTGGCGGCCGTCAAGGGAATCGGCAGGGACTTGGCGGAAAAGATCTCTGCGTTTTTCCATGACGGGAAGGGCGAGGCGGCCGGGTGATCCGGGGAAAAGCGCTTAAGCATGGACTCAACATCCCGTTCATGCTATAGAAATGTTCAAAAAAACGAGGGAAACGGCATGAAGATACTGGGGCTTGTTGGGAGTGTTCGAAAGAGTGGCAATTCGGAAATTCTGACCAAGGAAGCGCTGATGGGGGCTGAAGAAGAGGGCGCCCAGGTCGAAATTCTGCGCCTGACCGATTATCGCGTGGAACCCTGCACGGGATGCGCTGCCTGCCTTCTTCAGGAAAGGGACTGCGTCATCAAGGACGATGCCAATTTTATTTTCGCCAAAATGGCCGAAAGCGACGGCATCATCGTAGGCGTTCCCTGCTATATCCTGGAGGCCACGGCCATTGTCAAACAGCTCATCGATCGCGGATTCGCCCCCATGCAGCAGAATACCCTCCGGGGAAAGGTGGGCGGCGTGATCGTGCCTTACGCCACCCGGGGCTGGACCCAGAACGCCTTTCAGCAGACCAACACCTGGATGCTTGCCATGGGGATCCACGTTGTCGATCAGCTGTTGATCCATGTTCAGGGTCTCAGTGAAGCGCCTCTGATCCAGGATGCCCTGGAGAAGTCCCGCAACCTGGGAAAGCAGGTCGTCCGGGCCATACAGACCGGCGATACCTCCTTCCAGGGGGAAGAAGGGATCTGCCCCATCTGCCATGACCGGAATATCCGGATCCTGAAGGACATGGAAACCGTCGAGTGCCCTGTCTGCGCGGTGAGGGGCAGCCTGAAAATCGAGGACGGCAAGATCAGTGTCGTCTTTACTCCCGAGGCCATTGCCAGGCACCGCTGGACCGTGGAAAACCTTCAGCGCCATTTCTCCTACCATCTGAAGCCGTCCAAGGATTTCTTCATCAAGACGAAGGAGCAGCGAAAGGAGATGGCCCAGAAATACAAGGATTATCTGAAGAAGTCCTGAAAAAGAGGATCGAGGAGGCGAACCATGCAATATCGAGTCAAGCTGAGATACTACCCCGGAGACGCCCTCCAGGCGATCCGGAAAGAGGACCTTCAGGCCATTGCCGCCAAGTGGTCGCTGCAGGTGAATCTTGAGAACATTGAGGGGGAAATGACGCCCAAGGGAGAGAAAACCCTTGACAAGAATATCGAAAGCATCAGTCAGACCGTCATCTCCCTGGAAACCGATTCGGAGGATATCCTGAAAAATTCCCTCAGGGATGTGATCCGCAGGTACCGTTCGCCCCGCACGGTCTTTTCCCTCTGGGGCAGCAGCCAAGAGGGGGAAAAGGTCGCCTGGCGGGTGATCGAGGAACTGGACGGCTGGTGGTAGGGACGGCAAACCCAAAGGGCCATCAACTGCGGTTGCGCCGGCGGGAGCCGTACCATTCCATTCGGTCGAGCGCGAGCGCCGCAGCCTGGGGCGACGAGAGGACAATCGGGCTGTAGCGCCTGCCGAAATCGAACACCGAACCCCGAATCGGGGAGTCGGGCACGTTGAGGATCGGTTTGCCCGTCGACTCCATGAGCTCCGCCACGGACAGCAGGAATGAACTCTCCCAGGGGATGAGCCCGGCAAACTCGCCATCGGCGGTCATGGCGCGGTCATCTGTGGCGCTTGTGGGAACGCCCAGGAAGGAAAGCACGATGACCGCATCCACGGCGTCGCACTCGGCCACCGCCTTGATAACACGCGGGCCCACATCCCCCCCGGCGGAGGCCACCAGATCCAGCGGGTTCCGCCGGCTCCAGAACGGGGGAAGCATCGCATCGAGAGAGGCATAGAGCTGGGCGGGGAGTTCGGCCAGGTTCAATCCATGACGGGCGACTTCATCCGCCGCCATGACGCCGGCTCCGCCCCCCTGGGTCACCACCGCAATCCTCCGTCCCTCGGGCAGCGGCAGGCAGGCCAGGCAGCTTCCGAGATCAACCACCTCCTGCGCCGTGGTGCAGGTGACGACTCCCGCCTGCCGGGCGGCCGCCTCCCATACGGCCGCGGAACCGGCCAGGGCGCCGGTGTGAGATGCCGCCGCTTTGCCGCCGAATTCGGTCAGGCCGGCGCGCAGAACCACCACGGGCTTGACCGCTGAGGTGCGCCGGGCGACCTCCAGGAAGCGCCGTCCGTCGTCGATGCCCTCGACGTACATCATGATGCACGCCGTGTTGGGATCGTCGCGCAGGTATTCGAGAACGTCCACCGCGCCGATCTGGGCTTCATTCCCCACGCTGGCGAACTTGTCGATGCCGATGCCGCGGCGCTGGCAGTTGTTCGTCGTCATGACGCCGATGTTGCCCGACTGCGACACAAAGCTCAGCTTTCCCCTGGGCGGGTGAAGCGAGACAAAGCCCACGGCATGCAGTTGAACCTCGTTGGAGATCAGGCCCATGCAGTTCGGCCCCATGAGGGTGATCCCGCCCTCGCTGGCGATCCGGGCAATCTCCCGCTCCGCTTCGGCTCCTGAGGCCCCCGTTTCGGAAAATCCTGCGGCGATGAGGATCGCTGCCGGTATCCCTTTACGGGCGCACTGTTCCAGCATGGGGGCCCCCTGTTGGCTTCCAACGGCCAGCAGGGCCATGTCGGGAGCCTCTGGCAGAGCCTCCAGGCTCTCAGATGCCTGGAGACCGAAGAAAACGCCTCCCCGCGCATTGACGGGATACACCTTTCCCGAATAGCCTCCGTCCAGGATGTTGCGCAGGGCCGATCCGCCCCATTTCGTCACATCTTCCGATGCTCCCACGACGGCTATCGAACGGGGGGCGAGAAGCGCCCGCACATTGCTCTTGAATGTCCGCTGCCCCTGATCCGATGAAGGGGCCGGTGACAGGATGATCAGGGCATCGGCTGCGATCGGCTGATCGCCTTGCACGAGAACCGGGTTGGCATCGATCTCGGCGATTTCGGGATGATCCAGGGCCATTTGACCGATCGCCCGGATCATCTTCGTGAGGGCCGCCCGGTCCACCGGGGGATAGCCGCGGAAGGAGCCGAGCAGGCGCCTGGCCCTGATCAGGTCCGGCAGTTCCGCCGCGTCCCGTTCGTCAACGGGTGCAATGGCCAGGACCACGTCGCCCAGGGCCTCCGTCAGCACGCCGCCCAGTCCGAAGGCCACAGCCGGTCCGAACACCGGGTCGCGTTTCATTCCAACCATCAATTCCCTGTTTCCGGCGATCATCTCTTCCACCAGCACCGCCTCGAGAAAGCCTGCCGCCCGCCCTGCCAGCAGGCTGTATGTCGCGGCGGCGGCCTCGGCCCCCTCGACGCCGAGCACCACGAGCCCGGCTTCGGTCTTGTGGTGAATCTCTGCGCCGATTCCTTTCATGACAAGCCTGCCCCCGCTCCGCCGGGCGGCGGCAGCAGCCTCCATCTCGCTTCTTACCAGCACGCCGGCTGGAACCGGGATGCCATAGGCCGCGAAGAGCGCCTTTGATTGCCATTCATCCAGGGCCGGTTTCCCTGAGGCCAGGGCTTCCTTGATCCATTGTGCGGCGGCAGCGCGGCCGTTTGTCTTCAGAGGTTGGTCCATGGCGTTTTCCTTCCCTAAAAGATGCCGAACAGGCAGGGTTTGATCCGGATCCCAAGATGCTCGCAGGCCGCGGAAACATCCATGGGAGGGATTTTTCTCTCTTCCGC
>MVRU01000077.1 GCA_002067745.1 Syntrophus sp. PtaU1.Bin005 | reverse complement strand
GGGAAGAAAATGGTCGGAGGCCTTGGAAATAAGCGATGTCGATGTTCTACGAGAACTTGGCGGCCTTCCCGAGGAAGATCAACATTGTGCTCTGCTGGCTGCTACGACTCTCAAACTTGCCATCAGCGACCATCTGAATCGCCGCAGGGAACCTTGGAAAAAATATTACGAACGGCGCTGATGCCCCCTCTAGAAGGTTTCGGCGCCCACCACTTCGATGACCAAGGTGTGTCCGGCAACAAAACGGGACAAATGAGGCCGGCAATCAGCGCGGCCTTTTCAGAAGGAGGCCCATCATGACGATCATAATGGAAAAAGGCGGGGGAACGTTCCATGGCATTAAACTCCTGCTTTGCGAAAACCCGCTGCCGCCGATTGACGAGGCCGTCGCGGCAGCCGGGGCAGAGTTGGCGCAAAGCAATTACTACACAGAAGCTTATTCGGCGCCGCTGCGCCGGCTCATCAGCGAACAGCTCGGCATTTCCGAACGCCTTATTCATATCAATGCCGGCTCCGAACTCATCCTCCGTCAGCTCTTCGACCGCTTTGGCAGGCAGGTCCACCTGCTGACTCCGACCTATGTCCTTTTTCCCGAAATCGCAGGGCGTTACACGGAAACCAGACTCTCTCCCGAAAAAGGTTTTGCCTATGACCTGGCCAACCTGGCGATACCCACAGGCACTACTCTCGCAGTTATTGTAAACCCAAACAATCCAAATGGAGGCACCTTCGATATGGCTCCTCTGCCCGATCTGCTGTGCCGCCACCCTGAGACGCTTTTCCTTATTGATGAAGCATTCATAGGCTTGGCTGGTGAATCTGCTGTGCACCTGGTTCCCAAATATCCTAATCTACTCGTGACCCGCACCCTGTCCAAAGCACACAGCCTCGCGGGTTTTCGTGTGGGTTACGGAATATTTCCCGAGGCTGTCGCCGATGACCTGAACAGTCATAACGATGCCTATCCGCTTGCTCGTCCCAGTCAGGCGGCAGCCATGGCCACTCTTCAGCATGAAGACAAGATTAAAGCCCGCGCTTCGCAATTGCATGCCTGGACGGAGGAACTCGCCGCCCAGTTGCGAAGTATGGGGGTAAGCACATTTCCCACCGAGACCTATTTCTTTCTGGCTGACTTCTCACCCTATGACGCATCAGGACTTGCGGACCGACTTCGCGACCGTAACATCCTGATCAAGCCGCTTAATGATCCTGCCCTTGGCCCTGGGTATATGCGCATCACCACGGCATTGCCCGAAGACAACCGTCGGTTTGTCGATGCACTGAGGGAGATTATGGCAGGTGTCTGAAGCTGGCCCTGTCAAGACTTATCATTTGTGATGCGAGGGGCGGTTTGAAAGAAATTAGGCTGCTTACTTTTCAGAATTGCCCACCTTGCAACCGTTTGTCTCCTGGAAAGACCTGGGAATAGAGATTGGTGTTGGACGTGGTCGTTTTGCATCCCGGTGGGTGTGACGACAGGTTTGGATCCCTCCCCGGCAATGCCTGCCTGCGCTTACTGCACGCGGGATCGATGCCATGGAAGGCCTTGATTCTAAAATTTTTCAACCCGGAATCAGGACGCTGCTGTTAAACTCCTTATCCGGGCTTCATAAAAGACCAGAGGGTGGCGATAAAATCTTTTACCTTCTGTATCAAGAGGTTTCGAATGCGGATGTTCAGATAGAGGTCTCCGGCCTCTCCGCCGGCGCGGCCGGCCTCGCCCATTCTCTTGAGGCGCAGTTGCTGCCCCGTCCTCATGTTTGCGGGGATGGTTACGACAAGCTCCCTTCCCGTCCTTTGGGAAGAATATCGCACCCTTCCGCCAAGCCGGGCCTGTTCAGGGGAAAGAACGATGGAATCCTGTAAGTCCTTGCCCCTTTCAGGCAGTTCAATGCCCCATTTCTTTTTCAGGCCGTATCGGATCAGCTTCTCCAGGTATCCACCAGGGTAGGCAATGCCTCCGGCGCCCTGTCTGTTTCCGACGCCGCCCACAATGACCCGGCCGAATACCCCCGGCTTTCTGAATTCAAAGGTTCGATATCCCGCGCCGTAGGATTCCCGGAAGATGTCGTCGAAGCCCCTGAATCCGAAGGCACGGCTGAACTCCTCGAAGATCTGCTGGATATCCGAGCCCCTGAAGATATCCTGATCGGAATGGGTCTGCCGAAAGTGGCCGTAAGCCGATGATCCATAGGTCTGCCTGAGCGCATCGTATTCGCTTCTCTTCCGGGGTTCGGAAAGCACGGCGTAAGACTCGTTGATCTCCTTCATCCGGTCCGCCGCCTCCGGATTGTCCCTGTTCCTGTCCGGATGGTGCAGCAGGGCCAGCCTCCGGTAGGCGTCCCGGATCTCCTTCTGAGTGGCATTGTTCTCCAGTCCCAATATGCTGTAGTAATCTTTTTGTTCCATGGTTTTTCGTTTCCGGTCAAGGCCTCCTTGAAATCTTCTCATCCGGTAGAGATCGAACCAGGCTGCTGTGCTGGAGGTGGTGGAGAGTTTGGCAGGCACAGTATGGAATATGTTCTTAAATGGCGAGAATTCATTTGCTGTTCAGGGGCTGTTTCTTCCTTTCCTCATGATCCGCGGGGATAATGAGGAAAGGAAGGCCCCTGTGATTCATCATGGTTTTCCCAGCGGCCGGGGCTGGAATTCGAGCCATCAGGGAGTTGAGGCGCCTTTTTCAATCGGCAACGGTGCCTGTCGCCAGGTCCCCGATCATTTTGCTGAAGCGGGAGGGATTGTCCAGCCTGCCGCCCTCGGAGATGACGGCCATGTCATAGAGGAACTGGCTGTAGTCTTTCAGCACCGGCGCCTTCCGGTCTTTTTCATAGATTTTCCTCATTTTTGAAAGCAGGGGATGGTCCATGTTCAATTCAAGCACCCGCTTGGTCCGGGGCACCTCCTGGCCGTTTGCACGGAGGATTTTCTCCAGGAAGGCGCTCATGTCGTGTGGGTCGCCCGAAAGGCAGGCGATGGATTCTTTCAGGTGTGTAGACGGTTTCACGTCCTTTACCACGTCATCCAGGGAGGATTGAATGCAGCCGAACAGGGCGTTATAGACATCCTTCTTCTTTTCGTCGATCTCGCCGATGTCCAGGTCCCCCTTCTCGGCGCTCCGGAAGCCCTTCTTCTCGAACTCATGCAGATCACGGATGACCCATTCATCGACGGGGTCGGTCATCAGCAGGACCTCGTAGCCTTTCTCCTTGAGCTGTTCAAGGTGGGGGCTGTTGAGGAGCACCGTCAGATTCTCTCCGGTCATGTAGTAAATCTCCTTCTGATCCGGCATCATCCGGCTGACGTACTCCCGCAGGGAGATCCACTGCCCGTCGGATTTTGTCGTCTTGTACCGCAGCAGCGAAGCGATCTTCTCCCGGTTTTCGAAATCGGCGGAGATTCCGCTTTTGAGGACGTGGCCGAATTCTCCGTAGAAGGATTCGTATTTCTCCTTCTCCATGCCGGCGAGCATGTCCAGCAGCCTCTTCACGAGATTCGTCCGGATGTTCCGCACCAGGGCATTCTGCTGCAGAATTTCACGGCTCACGTTCAGGTTGAGATCCGGCGCATCGACGACGCCCTTGATGAAGCCCAGATAAGGCGGCATCAGGTCGGTGCAGTTTTCCATGATGAAGACGCGCCGGCTGTATAGATGGATGCCGTGCTTCCTTTCGTGGAGAAAGAAATCGAAAGGCAGCTTGGTGGGGATGTACAGGAGAGCACTGTATTCCGTCGTGCCTTCAAGCTTGAGATGGAGGCGGGAGTGGGGAGGGTTCCAGTCATGGCTGATGTGGCTGTAGAATTCGTTGTACTCCTCTTCTGAAACCTCGGACTTGTTCCTGGCCCAGATGGCCTTCATCGAGTTCAGGGTCTCCTCCTCGACGACTGTTTCCGTCCTGCCGGGATCGGGTTTGCCCTCCGCGTCAAGAACGGGCTTTGTTTTTTTCACATCCATGACAATCGGGTAGGCGACAAAATCCGAATGCTTTTTTACGATCTCCCGGATGGCCCATTCCGAGGTGAAGTCCTGCCCGTCTTCCTCCGCCTCCTTGAGCTTCAGGATCACCGACGTTCCCCGGGTGGCCTTTTCCGCTTCTTCAATCGTGTAGGAGCCGTCTCCGGAAGATTCCCAACGGACGGCCCTGTCGCTTCCGGCTGCTTTGGTAACCAGGGTGACCTTTTCGGCAACGATGAATGAGCTGTAGAAGCCCACACCGAACTGACCGATCAGCTCGGGGAGAAGGGCGTCGTTTTTTTTCGCGGCGTTCATGGCCTCCGCAAAGACCGCCGTACCGCTTTTGGCGATCGTACCGATATTTTCCGCAACTTCATCATAGGTCATGCCGATCCCGTTGTCGGAGACTTCCAGGGTTCTCCGGCCGGCGTCGGGTTTGACGACGATTTTGAATTCCGTGTCCGTTCCGAGAATATCGGGCTCCAACTGTGCCTTGAAGCGGAGTTTGTCGATCGCGTCGGATGCATTGGAAATCAGCTCCCTGAGAAAAATTTCAGGGTGCGAGTAAAGAGAATGAATGATGATATTCATCAGCTGGTTGATTTCGGTCTTGAAGGAGTGCGTTTCTTTGCGGCTTTCCATAAATCCTCCGTGGCGTCGTAATTGATCATCCCCTGACACAGGGACATGGGGATAAAACGGTTTTGCGCCGATAAATTGGCAACCAATTCGCAGTTGTCAAGGCCCTATTGTTCAGATGGGAAGAAAACCGCTACCTCGCCGGCAGCGTCCGGGTCGCCGGCGGAGAATGCCGTGGCGGCTGTCTCTGCAAGCCCTGTGGGGCGGTTCCGGCCGGCCCTGCGGAATTACTCGTGCCGCAGGGCCACGATGGGATCGAGGCGGGCGGCCTTGAGGGCCGGGAAATAGCCGAAGATCACTCCGACGGCCGCCGAAAAGAGGAAGGCGATCATCACGATCCCCGCGTTGAAGACGAAGGGCACGCGGAGCAGGCCGGAAAGCCAGACGGATCCGGCCAGGGCCAGCACGATGCCGAGCAGACCGCCGAAGGACGACAGGACCACCGCCTCCACGAGAAACTGCATCAGCACTTCCCGTTCCAGGGCGCCGATGGCAAGGCGGATGCCGATTTCATGGGTGCGCTCTGTGACCGACACCAGCATGATGTTCATGATGCCGATGCCGCCCACGAGCAGGCTGACCGCCGCCACGGCGCTCAGCAGGGCCGTCAGCAGCTGCGTCGTTCCGGTCAGCATCTTCGTGATCTCCTTCATGTCCATGACGTTGAAGTTATCGTCCTCTTCGGGGGCGAGATGACGACGCTCCCGCATCAGCTGTCCGATTTCCATCTGGACCTTTTCCGTCGACGCCCCATCGCGGACCGAAACCTGGATCAGGCCGATGTTCGTGCTTCCTGTGACGCGTCGCTGCAGGGTCCGCAGGGGAATCACCACCAGGTCGTCCTGGTCCGTTCCCATGGTACTCTGTCCTTTAGGCTCCATCAGGCCGATCACCTTGCAGGAGAGCTTCTCCAGGCGGATCTTTTCACCCAGGGGATCCTGGTTTCCGAAGAGCTTTCTGCGGACGGTGTCTCCCAGAATACAGACCGCCGAACCTGAACGCAGTTCGCTTTCACTGAAGGTCCGGCCGGAACGGATGGACCGTTTGGTCACCTTGAAATACGAATTTTCCGTTCCCGTGACGGTTGTTGACCAGTTCGAATTGCCGGCGACGGCCTGCAGGCTCCGGGATGAAACCGGGGCAACGGCGGCAATGGAGGAGACGTCCCGGGTGATGGCGTCGACATCGCTCATCTTGAAGGGGACCGTTTCGGACGTCTGGCCGGGTCCCAGCCGTTTCCCCGGCGTCACCATGAGCAGGTTGCTCCCCAGGTTGGAAATCTGCTGCGAGACTTGAACGGTCGCCCCTCCGCCGATGGTCACCATGATGATGACGGCGGCAACTCCGATGACAATCCCCAAAATGGTTAAAAAGGATCGAAGGACATTGCGCCGGATTTCACGAAAGGCCAGCAGAATGGAGTTTCCCAGCATCAGTTTTTCCCTCCTGTTTTTTCATCCAGAGCAACCGTTCCGTCGAGAAAGTGGATGATGCGCTTTGCATAGGTGGCCATGTCCGGTTCATGGGTCACCATGATGATCGTAATTCCCGAATCGCGGTTCAGCAGGGTGAGGAGGTCCATGATCTCCCGGCTGCGGGCCGTATCGAGGTTTCCCGTGGGTTCGTCGGCCAGCAGCACCGTCGGTCCGGTCACTATGGCCCGGGCGATGGCGACCCGCTGCTGCATGCCCCCCGACAGCTCGCCGGGGGTCAGTCGCTCCCATCCCTTGAGCCCCACCGTTTCCAGGGCCCGCAAGGCGCGCTCCTTCCGCTGTGCAGCGGAAATGCCGCGGTAAATCAGCGGAAGTTCAACGTTTTCCAGGGCAGAGGTGCGGTTCAGAAGATTGAAGCCCTGGAAGACGAAGCCCTGGTAATGGCGCCGCAGCAGGGCGCGCGAATTCCGGCTTAATTGCCCGACGTCAACGCCTTTGAACAGGAAGCTTCCCGCAGTGGGCGTATCCAGGCAGCCCAGGATGTTCATGCAGGTGGACTTGCCGGACCCGCTGGGCCCCATGACCGCGACGAATTCCCCCGTATCGATGCGCAGATCAACGCCGCGCAGGGCCTCTACCGCCGCCTGCCCTTCACCGAAGATTTTGGTGACCCCTTTCAGAACGATCAGGGGCTGTCCGGAAAGATCCTTCACTTCACCCCCAGCACGGAATCGGTTACCACCGCCATTCCCGGCCGCAGATCACCGGAGCGCATTTCCGTCATAACGCCATCGGTGGCCCCGACGGTGACCGGGACCGCCTTGAGCTGCCCATCCCGCAGAACCCAGACCTGCTGCCCCTTTTTGCCGGCGGAATTCTCGCGCGGTGTGGACGAAAGACGGGGCGGCCGCGGCAGCAGCATGCCCACCAGTCCTCCGGAAGGCCTCTTCTCCGCCTGGATTGGCGGCGTAAAGCGGAGCGCATTGTTGGGAATCAGGATGGCGCTCTCCACGCTGTTGACCGTGATGCTCGCCGTAGCGGTCATCCCCGGCCGGAGGGACAGGTCCGAATTGTCCACCTTGAGGATGGTCGTATAGGTCACGACGCCTTCCGTGGTCGTAGAGCCGTAACGGGCCTGAACGACCTGGGCCGGGAAGGTGCGGTCCGGCCAGGCGTCTACGGAAAACGTGGCCTTCTGCCCCTCCCGGATCTTTCCCACATCGGCTTCATCGACATTCACCTGCAGTTCCATTTCCGCCAGATCCTCGGCGAGTTTGAACAGAACAGGCGTGGTCATGGAAGCGGCCACCGTCTGGCCGGGCTCGACGCTGCGGTTGAGGACGATACCGTTGATGGGGGATCGGATCACCGATTTGGACAGGTCCGTTTCACCGGCGGAAAGTGAGGCCTGGGCCTGGGAAACGGCCGCACGGCTGCTGGCTGCATTGGCCCTGGCACGGGAATAGGCCGCTTCGGCGGCATCCATCTCCGTCTGTGAAGGAACCTTGCCGTTGCTAAGCTCCCAGACCCGCTTGAACTGAGCCAGCTTGGCCCGGGTTTCCGCAACGGTGGCGTCGGCCTGGAGGACTTTCGCCTTTTCCGACTCCAGGGCGGCACGGTACTGGGTGATGGTTGCCTCCAGCTTGGAGGTGTCCAGGATGGCCAGAACCTGGCCGACTTTTACATGGTCATTGAAGTCGACCTTCACCGATCGAATGGTTCCGGACAGCTCGCTGCCCACCTCAACGGAATTGGTGGGCTGGAGGGTGCCCGTGGCGGTGACAAGCACGGTGAGGTTTCCGCGTTGTACCTGCTGCGTTTCGTAGCGCACCGATTCTGCCGCGTTTCGTCCCTTCCAGGAGGCGATGAGGGCGACAGCCGCCACCAATACGATCAGCAGGACCGGAATCCGCCATCTCTTCCATCCCGAAAAGCGCCCCGGAGAGGAGTCAATCTCGAGGACCTTTGAAATATCGGTGGTATCTGTGGCCTTATCGGCTGAGTCAGGGGACTTTTTCATTTCCTTTCTTCCTTAAATCTGCTTCAATGTTTGTTGTCGGGGTCCAGAGAAATCCATCCGCCGCCCAGGGCCTTGTAGAGGCGAATGAGATTCGAAACAACCGTTCCATTGCTCTGGGCCAGCTCATCCTGAAAGGTCAGAAGGGAGCGCTGGGCATCCAGAACGCTGTCGAAATCCGCGAGGCCGGTCTGGTACTTGAAGCCGGCCTGTTCCGCCGCCTTCCGTGCCGCCTGGACCGCCGCCTCCAGGGCCTGCCGGCGCTCCTCCTCTTCCGCAAAAGCGGTGAGGGCGTTTTCCACTTCCTTGAGGGAGTTGAGAACCGCTGCTTCATAGGCCATCAGGGACTGCTCCTGGAGGGCGCTCTGCACCTCGATGTCTTGCCGTATCGCGCCGGCATCGAAGATCCGCCATGAAATCCCGATCCCTCCGCTGGCCGTCCGGCTTCCAGAGGAGAACAGGCTGCTGGAGGAAAGGGACTCCAAGCCGATGGAGCCGCTCAAGGTCAGTCTTGGGTAGAGCTCCGCCTCAGCCACGCCGATGCGTGCGGTTTGAGCCGCCAGCTGACGCTCAGACCTGCGCACGTCAGGCCTCTGGCGCAATACATCCGCCGGAACGCCCACGGCAAGGGAGGGAGAGGCGGCCGGGATCGGCTTGCGCTCTTCCAGCTCGGCATGTATTTTTCCCGGCGTTTCCCCGAGCAGGGTGGCCAGGTTGTTTTTGGCCCCTTCAAGGCCTGTCCGCAGGGTCGGTATCTGCGAACGGGTTCTTTCAAGATTGTAGCGGGCCTGCTGAACGGCCACCTCGTCGCTCAAGCCGGCCTGCTGCCGCCATGAGGTCAGGTCGAAGGTTTCACCCTGCGTTGCCAGATTGCTTTCCGCCACACTCAGCCGGGCCTGATAGGTGCGGACATCCACGTAGTTGAGAGCCACCTCGGCGAGAAGGGAAACCAGCACGTCGCGCAGATCCTCCCGACTGGCTTCAAGCTCCGCATCAGCCGACTCCACGGAGCGCCGGACGCCGCCGAAGAGGTCCAGTTCCCACCCGGCGTCAAGCCCCGCCATGTAAAAGTTCCGGGTTGTTCCCATTCCCGCCTCTTCGCTGCTGCGGCTTCGGGTGGCGGATCCCGACGCATCCAGCGTTGGAAAGAGCCCGGCCCGGATAATGCCCCGGTTGGCGCGCGCCTGGCGGACACGCGCCTGGGCCTGCTTCAGGTCTCGGTTGCCTGCCATCGCACGCTCCGTCAGGCTTGAGAGATCCGGATCGTTCAGGGTCTTCCACCATCCGGCCAGCGATCCGGGAGGTTCTTCCCCGTCCCTCAGGCCGCCTTTAAGCGGGCTGTTCCAGCTTTCCGGCAGATCCATCCCGGGAGGGAGATAGTCGGGTCCTACCGTGGCGCAGCCCGCCAGGATCAGGAGGATTCCCGCCACCGCCGCCCGGAAGGCTGCGGTCATCGCCTTGCGGCCGATTGTTATCCGAGGGATGTTCATGGTCTGCGACTTCCATCTTTGAGGGAGACGGACGGTCTCCCGGCTTTTTTACTTCTGTTCCTTTCTTCCCATGCTTTACGCACGGCCCGAATCCCGGCCAGCGAGAAATTGACGACATGGTCTGCATAAGCCTCCAGGTCTTCAATGTCCAGCGGGCCGTTCCGCCCGCCGGTTTTTCCCCCGAGGCCTCTGCCTGCCACGACGGGATTCATGCACTGGCTGATGATGCTCAGTTCGCAGAATTTTGCCTCCTGCTCAGGAATCATGACGCCGAGAAGCTCGCGGACAAGGGCTTCCGTCCTCTGCTGCAGGGGGGAGATCTCCTCGCGGAGAACCTCTTCCAGCAACCCGGTGGGATTGGCCATTTCCCGCTGCATGAACAGAAACTCCCTGTTGTTCCGGTCCGTGATCCGCCTCAGGATCGCCCTGACCTGGCCTCGAAGGCGTTCTTCCGGCGGCGCATCGCCGCTCACCCCGCCGGAGGGGGGGTAGGTCTGGATGGATTCGGAAAAGGCATGCCGCCAGGCTTCGATGTACAGGGCCTGCTTGCTGCCGAAGTGATAGTTCACCGCTGCAATGTTGGTTCCAGCCCGCCTGCAGATTTCTGCAATCGTGGTTTCCCGGTAGCCCTTTTCACCAAAAATTTCACCGGCCGTTGTCAGGAGGCTCTGGCGGGTCTTTGCAGCCCCTTCCCTCGAAATCTTCATGACCGTCCTCGCATGAGCTGAAGTTAGAATGAACATTTAAAATAAATGTTTCAAATAGTCAATAGAAAAATTCAGAAGAGGGGAATTGGCAATTGTAAAGAGATGCGGATTGATTTATAAGGCATGTCATGGATCGGCTTGAAGAGCCCGGATTCGTTACCGGGATTCGCGGCGGGAGCCGGACGCAAGGGCGATGGACTTTGGAGAAGGGCGCTGAAAAGAAAGTCAGGCGGAGGGGAAACCATGCGAGCCATGCCGTTTTTCACGGGATTATTCCGGAGTACTGGAAAAGTACTATTTTTTCAGCTCTTTCTGCTTTTCCTCCTCCTTTTTTTGGGCCGGCCTGACAGCCATGCACTCGTGGCCGATGAACTTCTCGTCGTAGCCAACAGCGCCGTTCCGGAGAGTCTGGAGCTTGCCCGCTATTACATGGAGAGGCGTGCGGTGCCATCTGCGAACCTGTTCCTGGTCAGGACATCCACCCGCGAGACGGTGGGCAGGAGAGACTATGATGAGCAGATCGCCGGGCCGCTGAGAAGCTTCCTGGAAAAAAACGACCCTGAGGGAAAGCGGTTCAGGTGCATCACCCTCATCTACGGCATGCCCCTGCGCGTTTTGCCGCCGCCTTTAACCCGGATGGAGGGTTCCGAGCTCAAGGATCTTCAGACTGCTCTGAAGGAATGGACGCAGCGGAAGAATCTGGCCGGAAAGAAACAGCCTGAGGAATCCCGGAAAATCCAGGAGAGACTGGCTGATCTGATGAGAAAGATTCAGATTCTGAGCAAGTCCAACTGGGGGGCCTCCGTCGATTCAGAACTGGCCCTGGTCAGGGAAAAATCCCCCGAGCTGGATGGATGGCTTCCCAACAGGTATTATTTCAATTTTCAGGGAAAGGAAATAAAGAATATGCCCCGGCGTCCCGTCCTGGTAAGCCGCCTGGACGGACCGGATCCCTCGATTGTCCGCCGCATCATCGACGACAGCATGTACGCCGAGGTGCACGGGCTTCCCGGCAGGGCCTATTTTGACACGCGTCGGCCTGAGAAGGCTGCTCCGAAAGATGGCAAGACGTTGTCGGCTTACGAGCGGTACGACCTGGCCATCCACAACACGGCGCGTTTGGTTCGGAAAAGCGGGAAGCTGCATGTGGTCGTCAATGACAAGCCGACTCTCTTCGGCCCCGGCGAGGCGCCTGATGCAGCCCTTTACTGCGGCTGGTAC
>MVRU01000076.1 GCA_002067745.1 Syntrophus sp. PtaU1.Bin005 | reverse complement strand
TATCATCTGCTGGGCTACGACGTCAATGAGGAATGGATGGCCCTGAATGACCAGAAAGAGCCGAATTTCCACAATCTTACGGGGGCTTGGGAGATTGTGTTCGACAAGCTTCCGAGGCAGCTCCTCTCGGTCGGCGTCGTCCTGGGCGGACTACTGGGGGCGTATGCTGACCGCCGGGAATCCTGGCCGAACCGTCCGTTCCTGCGCCGCCTGATCCCCCCCCGGGGTACCCTGTTTGTTGCCGCCGTGGCCAACCTGGTTTCCCTTCCGGAAAGAATCGGGGAGCATCTCTTCGCGGAGACACCAAGATGGCTGGTTCTGGGCAATGCCTCGGGGGAATTGAAGGAGTGCTTCCTGGCCCTTTTTATCCTGTTTTACGCCTATGGGCTTTTCCGTAGTATGTCTCTTTCTGTGGAAAATAGAAAAAGATAGCCTTATTAAAATCAAAAGCAAAGATCCCTTTCATGCTTCAGGGCAGAACGAAACAAGCTGTACCACGGAGCCGTCATCTCCCTGCTCCTCATGGAAAACTTCGTTTTCGCCTTGAGGAGGAAGTGGAAAGGGAGTATCAACCGGGCCGCATGTACGGGGATCTTCATTGATGTACAGTAGTCCAGGACGGTTTCTTCGATCAATCCGGATATGCGTGTCTTCCCAAAGTAGGCCGTTTCAACCCTTCGCCACCGATTTTTGGGCAATATCTTTAGATTATGAATGTACTTCGTCATGAAGTAGAAGAGATCACAGAGGGGTAAGCCATTGGACGAACCGGTTTCCCAATCGATGATCTTCAGGTCGCCCTGGGGCTCAAGAAAGATATTGGTGGCGGAATAGTCGCCATGGAGCGGTGTCAGGAAAAGGCAGGTAACAACCTGTTTCCCCACTTCCTCCAGATAAGCTTCCATTACGGGATCGTTTTTACCCATCAGTGTCCTTTCGAAGGAGAGAAGGGGTTCTGTGAAGAGCCGATGGAAATCTTCTATTCTCAGGGTTTGTTGAATATTGCCGTTCAGGACCTTCAGAAAGCGGGAAGCCTGATGAAAATTACGGGCGATCCTGCTCTGCTGGTGGAAGAGAAAAGGACTTTTGCTCAGGGATGAAATGAGCCTCCGGCCCCGGCAGACGCCCTGCACCAGAATGGGATGGTCCCCCGGCGAGAGTAAAACAGCAGGTAGGGGAAGGAAGGGAGCAACGGCATTGTGACTCGCCAGCTGTTGCAGAAGCTCGTATTCCCTTTGGAGTGCGACGCCCTTTGCGCGTTCCCGGATCATCTTCACAAAGAGAACCGGTGCGGTGGAGCCTTCCGTGAATACAAGATAATTGATTCTTCCTTCAGCCCAGGGATTGCCGCCGACCTTGAGGAAGGAAAGATTTCGGCAGTCCTGCTCGGACAAAGAGAACGCATGGCGGCTCTTGATAATTGTGTTGGCGATTTCATTTAGCATGGACATTTTCCTCGGGCTTATGGAGCATCGGCTCCGCGCTCTAAGCCCTTTTTTGCCGTGATGATGAAATGGGAGAAAAAATGTCCTTCCATCCCTAACCCAAAAGCTGCCGTGTAAAAGAGATACATGGTCCGATCGGAAGATCGGAGGAAATTTTCCAGGAAATAGGTGAAGGCTTTCCGGTTGCGTGAAGGAATGATGAAGCGCGGGTCTTGATAACTCGGCCAGGCGTAATAGATTGTGATGTCTTTGAAACCCTCTTTGGCAAAGAGATCGAGATATCCCCGATAGGAATATGTATATGTGCGGTAGGGCCTTCTCCTCAGGGCAAGGGTGACCAGATCAGCAAGATGCCTTGGCATGAGGCTCGTCAGGTAAAGCTTGCTGTGATCGCGCTTTCTGTAAATGAAATCAAAACCATATCGGTTTTCGATGGCCATGAAGAGATGTCCTTCTGGCTTCAGCAACCCATGGATGTTTTTTAAAACCCCTTTTTGTACCACTTCAGGGGGGCGACTCTGATCCCATTCACCCATGTACTCGAAGACGCCATTCATCAGGACGTGGTCAAACGACGATCCCTGGAAAGGCATGGCCAGAGCGCTGGCGTGGAAGGTACGGATGTTGGATACCCCTTCGTTCTTAGCCCTGAGTTCAAGAAACCGGAGCCTTGCCAGGGTTGCGTCAACGGCATAAACCTCTCCAGCCCTTTTGGCTAAAGGGACACTTAGAGATCCTGGCCCGCAGCCGATATCAAGGACCTTATCCTTTGCAGTTACAGGAAGATAAAAGGTTCCATCGGCCTTGTTAGTCCTGAAGGACTGAATGTAAGGCCACCTCCCTTTCATTTTATGTGCAAGAAAGTAACTTTGAATTTCTTCGTTGGACTTGTCCGAGATGTCTTGGAATATCTCTTCCCACTGATCCTTCGTGATGCTTCCGTAGGAGTAGGAATCGTCAATGAATGAGATGATTCCACATTTCTTGCTCCAGGTCCGCTTGCAGGCGGGGCAGGATAGGTCATGACCTGCCGGATTCAGCTGACTTTTGCACTTTGGACAGAACAGGGCGATCATGTCTGCTTTCCTGAAACGGTTATGCGATTTTTGGAATTTATATAGGTCATTTGGGTGGGAGGAGTATATGAAGAAGGATTTTGTGAGTCAAGGGGATTGTGCCTCGCTATAGTCCTGCAGGATAAATCCCACGGATCAATCCTTATCCATCGGGGCACCTGAAAAATTCCCTCTAATGTTTCTCAGTGAATCAACGAGGTCATACAGGGTAACGCACCGGGGATTTATTCTTTTTTTCTTTTCGTTCCGCCATCGATGCAGTTTCTGAAAAGGTCTCCCGTTGACGCTTCTATCAAGGCGATCAAGCAAATCGCTGTTCCCGTAGCACTTTTTGAAAAGGGCATACACGAAATTTCTCTCCTCGGGCTCCACGTCTTCTCCAATGGAAATAAGAAGTTTTGATAGTTCCCGGCAGGCGCTTTCCCTGGGTTTTTCCCAAGGACGTCCCATTTCAAAATCCACATGATAGAATTGATTTTCCACCAAAAGGATGTTCTGGGTATTGGCATCGACGTGAAAAAGATAATGGTCCTGAGTCCGAAGTGCCTGTTGATGGCGTTTGGAAATCTCTTCAAAAAAATTTCCGAGGACATCCCTGGATGAGACGTAACCCTGCTTAAGAACGACTTTTAAAGTGGTACCCTCAACGAATTTTGTGGAGAGATGCGGGATCTCTTTGTATTCCGGAAAGGGAGAGGCGAGAACGACAGGGACAAGGAATCCCTTTTCGCGCCAATGCCTCAGGTAGTATTCTTCCCAATCTTTTCGCTTTTGAGGAGCCAGGTATTCGATGGGTTGACGAATACCGATCCAGTCCAGCATGTTCCTGATTTCATATGAAAATCGCGGTTTCTTGGGGCCATAAACCTTCACAAACACGAATTGATCGTTGACGGGGATGCGAAAGGCCTCGTTGCTGTGAACGGATTTCAGGCCGTAAGGCGCCAGCCGGTTCAGAAAATCACGTTTCCGATTTCTGGAATACATAGAGAAGATCCTGACTAAATACCGTCGGCCAGAATTTGGCCCGAATCGTTTTTTTGGGGGTGATCAACTGCCGGAGCTCGAATCCCTGCGCCACGACCATTTTTTCGAAGGTTGGACCCGTCTGGAAGTTGACATGGGCTCCGGAAATCGGAGGAAATTTCCCGAGGAGAAATTTAATCCGGTGATGATAATAACAGATATTCGGGATCACCCCGATAAACCAGCCTTTTTCCCTTAAGTTTTTCCGTACATGCCCCAGAAAGCCGATGGGATCGTCCAGATGGTGGACGATTCTGCTGGCGATGATCAGGTCCAGAGGAGGATCGAAGGGGGGCAGTCCATTGTTGAGGTCCCAGATCTGGATGCGGGAGGTGTCGAATCTGTAAAGACCGAATACTTTTTCCGAGATTTCCAGGCCGTATGCTTCATAGAGTTTTGAAAGTTCGCGATAGACGTGGCCTGGACCGACGCCGCAGTCCAGAACGCGCGCTTTTTCGTTTCCGAGGACGCCTTGGGCGACCTCGACAATCTTTTGGTGGACATCCGTATATTGATAATGCTTCCGTTCAATACGATCATCCCAGTACTCATCATAATCGGAAATGCCCAGCTTACCCATCTTTACTCCTGACCCGTTTCTTTAATCCAGTCAAATATCTTGGCCATCTGCTGCCTGTACGTATAGTGCGACAGGACCTTCTTCTGTCCCGCGGAGGCGATGCGCTCCCTGGCCTCTTCATGTTCAAGATAAAAGCGTACCTTTTCGATCAGCTCCTCATCGGATTCGAAAACCTCAACCTCCCTGCCGATTTCAAAGGCCGTTTCAATCCCCGGGGTCTTCCTCCCGAGATAAAAACCGCCGCAGCCAGTAACGGCAAAAATCCGGTTGCTGAGAGCGAGACCCGTCAAGGGAATGTCCGCATCCTGTCCGATGAAAATCTTGATATTTTTGATCACATCGGCAAAATCTCTCATATAGACTTCTCTACCTGCCCATGACCGGTGGACCCCTCCGCAGAAATAGGGGAGGTTTTTCCATTGCCTGGAGAGACGGGGCCCCCACCACTTGATGTCCACCTGCTTTTTCCTTAAAAGGATCACCCGTTCACTGCGCTTTTTATAGATCGGATGCCCCATGGAGCCGATCATGGCCGCTTCTGCGTAGGGGCTGCCCCTTCTGACCGATTCCTGACCGGGAATGCCGAAGAATTCCGGTGCGAAACCCTGATGGATCCATCGGGTGTTTTTGACCCCGTTGCGGGCGAAAAAGATCTGGATGTCTTCCGTATTGGTTACGACGAAATCATGGACCTTGGCGAAAGGAAGCATCCAGTCTTCCAGGACGCTCGTTGTCAGCCAGAGGATCGTCGTGCAGCCCTTTCGCCTGAAATGCTCAATGAGCCGGGCGGGCAGTTTCTCCCCTTTCAGGGTGAGGACGTACCCGGGTTTTCTGCTCTCGACGATCTCCATCAGCTCCTGTTCACAGGACGCATGGGATCGGTAATCATAGCCGATCACCTCGTATCCGAGCTGCTGCATTCCCGCGATCATGTACCTGCCCGAATTGAGCGGCTGATCGATGGGACCGCAGAAGAGCACCCTTTTGTTTTTCTCCATTCCGCGCCTCACAGGGAAAGGCCTCGTCGCAGCATCCAGAACAGGCACCAGAGGAGAGAGAAGCGGGTGTCGTTGATGATCGTCATAGACCGACCGACCGAAAAGGGCGGCTCGACGGGGAGCGTCGTCTTTTTCTGCTGAATGTCGAACTTCTCCGGATGCCCTTTTTCTCTCTTCCTCAATCTCGAAAGCCTCCTGGGTTCGGGAACGGCAAGGTTCACCAGGATGTCCGCAGAATCGAGAAAACGGCTGGGGACCCAGTTCGAGAAGATCACCGCCCTGCAGTTCCGGGAAGCTAAAAAATCCCGCCAGGATCCCTTGCGAAGGGTCAGCTTCTTCCACGTCAGCCTCCAGAAAGGCGTCGAATACAGGGTGTTGTCGTCGATAACCACGAGGTCCCTTTTTCCGAGGCGGCCGAAGCCGAACCGGGCAAAATCTTTCACAAAAACCGTTTTCCCGCTGCCCGGCAGTCCGGCAACGGCAATGACGATCTTGGGAGAGCGCAGAAGAAGATCTTCCGCTTCCCGGCGAAGCCGCTCCATGCCTTCCATACCGTCAAACGTTCCGAGATCCTGAATTTCTTCCGTCATGGGGCCTCTTTTTCCGCTGGGGATGCAGGGGCGGGCGTCCGGAAGATCTTGTCCATCTTGTTTTCAACGGCCAGGAGGACCTCATCGGGGGTCAGTTCCATCAGGCACCGGCTTTCGCCGCCGTTGTCGCGGCAGCCTTTCTTGCCGCAGGGGACGCAATCCCATTTTTTTTGAACGATGATCTGCCCCTCTCCCCAGGGGCCCCACCGCCAGGGCCGTGACGGGCCGAAAATTGCCACGACGGGCGTGCCAACGGCGGCGGCCATATGCATGGGCCCTGAGTCGATGCCGATAAATAAAAGGGCTTCAGAAAGGAGGGCGGCGGTCTGCTTCAGGGATAGCCGGCCACCGAGATCCAGGGGGGGGCTTTCGGACAGGGCGCATATCTCACGGTTCAAGCGGAGTTCCTCCTTATCCTTTCCGCAGATCAGGATGGTTCGGAGAGACTTTTTCCCCGACAGGTAGTCGCAGAGCTCGGCATAGCCTTCCGCGGTCCAGACTTTGTGGGTTGCCGCGGACGAAGGATGAAGAACGACATAAGGGGCCTTTCCGGGTACGCCGCTGCTTGTTAAGATCTCCCCGCAGGTCCTTTGATCTTGAGAAGTCCAGTAAAGGCTCGGTTTTGTCGAGAGAACGGAGCATCCCATGGCTTTTGCCAGTTCCAGATGAAGATCAATGACGTGGAGCTTTTTCCCGACAGGCACCAAGTCCGTCAGCAGGCGTGAACGGCGGAATAGTTTCCTTTTTTGGGGCTTGTAGCCCAACCTTTTTCCGGCGCCGCTCAAAAAAGCAAGCACTGCCGCCCGGTCGTTATGGGTCAGTTCAAGAACCACATCGAAATGAGAGGCGCGAATCTCACGGATCAGCTGGAACTGTTTCCGCAGATCCTCCAGGGGCCTGGAATCCCTGACCACGGTAAAAATCCTGTCGATGGCGGGATTTTCCGTCAGCATGTCTTCCGTCCCCTTATTGACGACCGCTGCGATGAAGGCATCGGGAAACCGGGATCTCAGGGCGTCAAAGACCGGGGTGGTGAGCAGGACGTCTCCCAGATAGCGCAATTTGATGACGAGAATGCGGGGAGAACCGTCGGTCATGGCGTGATCCTCCTCCGGTCCGCTCCTTTTTCGTCCCGCACGGCCTCGTATAAATCCAGGACCTGGTCAAGATGATGTTTCCAGGTAAGCTGCTCCAGAATTGACCGGTTGGCATCGGCAATCCGGCTTCCGGAGATCTCCAGCCCCGCGCGGATCTTTGCCGCGATTTCCGCCGGGTCGAGAGGATCTTCGATGACATGGCCGTTTTCCCCTTCGATAATCATCTCCGAGGCCCCGTTGATCCGGGAGGTGACGACGGGCAGGCCTGCCGCCATGGCTTCGATGCACACGTTGCTGAATGGTTCATAGATTGTGGGGAAGATGAAGAGGTCGGCCCCCTGGTAGTACGGAGCCACGTCGGAAATGGGCCCCGTGAAGGAAACGGAGTTTTCGACCCCCAGGCTTTCTGCCAGGCGCCTGTAGGGGGCAAGACGGTCCTTTCCTACGGCTATGAGGTGTGCCGGGGAGCGAAGAAGGGCCAGGGCCCTCAGGGCCGCCGCCAATCCCTTTCGCTGAAAACCGGAGCCGACAAAGAGGAGAAGGGCGCTTTCCGGTTTCAGGCCTAATTGCGAAAGAAGCTTTTCCCTGCTTTCCAGCTTTCTGCCGCAGGAAAAGCGATTTCTCTCGACGGGGCTGTAAATGACGGAAATCTTGTTGTCCGGGACGCCGTAGTGAGTCATGATCTCCTTTTTTCCCCTCCGGGAATTGGCCACGACGGCCCTGCAGCCCTCTTCGCTGAAGATCTGCTTTTCAATCCAGAGGAGGGTCCGGTGCAGCGGGTTGATCCGGTGCAGAAGGCCTTTGCCGGGCGGATCGATTTTCCGGCGCTGGATGAGCCATTCCCTGTGGCAGCCGTCACCGGCCCGGTAAATGTCCTGATACAGGGTCCGCTCGAAGCTGTGGATGATGTCGTAACGGCCCCCTTGAAGCATCTTTCGAACGCTGAAGGCGAAGCTGAGGATCTGCAGGAAGGAGGGGCCTTTGACAACCGGCACTCGGCGCAGAACCGGCCGGAAGGCGAGTGCTTCCGAAGGCCCTTCCTCGCTCCGGGTTTTCCATGTGCTGGCGAAAATTTCGATCTCATGTCCCCGCAGGGCAAGGTTTTCAGCCAGCGAGGCGACATAGCGTTCCGCCCCGCCGAAATCGGTGTATTTTTCTCGAATCAGGGCGATCTTCATTGCCAGAGGCGCTTTCCCTGCCTTTTCCTCAATTCTTCCTCAAGAAGAAAGGCGTATTTCAAGAAGGTGTAGATGCCCTCGAAGGCGGCAATGAGGAAACTGCGATATCCGTCCCGGATGCCCCCCCGGATCAAGACCTTGGCGAAGGCCCAGCAGGGGTTGAAGAACAGGTTGACAAACCGGAACCGCTTCCCGTCCTTCTGCATGAGTTTCGCCGATTGTTCCGCATAGCGGACAAGCCGAAGCAGCTGATCCTCCAGGCTCTTGTAGGAGTAGTGATGGAGATCGCCCTGGAGCCTGCCGATGTTGCCTTCGCAGACGACTTTTTCGTGGATCTCCCCCTGAAATTCCCCCTTACCCTTCCGGTAGAGGCGGAGGCGCCATTCGGGGTGCCAGACATGGTTCAGGAAATTCCCCAGGTAATAGGTCTTCCTGTTGAGCTCCCATCCGTCGAAGCGCTTTTCCCGCAGGGCCTCCAGGATGGACCGGCTCAGCGTTGCGGAGACTTCCTCGTCGGCATCGAGCATCAGAACGTAGTCCATTTCAGCGAGAGCGGCCGCGAAATTTTTCTGCCGGGCGAAGCCCAGCCAATCCTGATGGGTTACCTTCGCCCCGAGGCTGGAGGCGATTTCGACCGTCCGATCGCTGGAGCCGGAGTCCACTACGATGACCTCATCGGCAATGTCCCGAACGCTCTCGATGCAGCGGGCGATGTTGTTTTCTTCGTTTTTTGTGATAATGGCGACCGACAGCATGCTTTGCCCGGTTGGATACTTTCCTGAAATATAATAAAATGATTGCGCTGACCTTAGGACAAATACCTTCTGCAAGTCAAGAAAATGTCTTGGAGCCTGTTTTCTGAACGGGGCTTGTGAAGCCAGTGGTCGGCCGGGGATGAGGCCCTGGTGAATTTATGTTGACATTTTTTATAACTGTCCTAGATAGCAACCGTTTCAGCGTGTTATGAATAAATTTCCGAAACAATTCAAGGTTTTCTCGTCACCTCAACGCACCTTTTCCGTAAGGAAGCTGTTCAACACGGAATCCGTTATCCAGGGTTCCGGCGATAGGTGTGTGATCGGCAGATGCGGCCTTCCCGGAGACGGCAGGGCGGAAGCCTGGGCTGATCCGACCTGCCTTCAGGAAGCACAAGGAATTCCCCCTTGACCAACCCCGCCGCCTTTCCTGCAATGCGCGGTGAAGAGGGGCGTGTTGAATCAGCCCGTCTTTGGCGGCGGGGATGAACTTTCAGGGATGCTGAAAAAGAACTGAATGGGTATCTATTTCGAAATCATCGGCCTTCCGGGATCGGGGAAGTCCATGTTTTTCAAAGCGGCCGTGGAGCACCTGGAAAGGATTGGCGTGAGGGTGTTCCACCGGCAGAACGGACGGCCGGAGCGGCGGCTCCTCTCGCTGTACCTGAGCAGGCATGAACCGCTGCTATGGGGCGGGAGCCTGCGCAGTTTGTGGAGTCCTCTGCGGGATCGTCTCGGTGTCGCGTTTTTGGGATCGAAGGGGCTTGAAGCCGTTCTTTTGAGATCCTTCCTGGATTCGCACATGGAACTGATGGCGTTGATCCTGAAGGTTCTCATCAGGCGCGGCTTTCCTTCCTGGGAGCGGGAGCTCGTTCTGGGGCGTTACCTTGACAGCTTCGCCTTTTTTCAAATCGTCCAGGAGGTGATGGCTGGCAGCGAAGCCATCCTGACGGACCCCGGATTGATCCAGCGGGGAATCGCCCTTTTGGGCTACCGCAGCACTGAAACGCGGGAGAATGATTTTCTGGATTATCTCGGGCTCACCCCCCTTCCGGAGGTCCTGATCTCTGTGCGGGTTCTGCCCGAAGTCTGCCTGGCGAGGATGCAGCAGCGCAGCTTCCCGCGCCGATTGCGTGGCTTGAGCGATCAGGACGTGATGGCGTCTCTCGAAATCTGCCAGACCTATCAGGATGTGGCGGAAGGAGAGATGAAGAAGCGCGGGGTCACGCTCATCAGGGTGGAGAACAAAGGGCCTCTGCAGACGTCCATCGAACAGCTTCAAGCCGGGTTGGACGGGCTGCACTTCAGGGCCTGACAGGCAATGGGCCTTGGCTGTAACGGAAACACGTTTTCCGTGACCCCGAGGCATCCTTGGGAAGGCCGATCAGCAGCGGCAAAGAAAAGAGACCCGGACAATCATCAGGCGGTACAGCCCGGGGATGTCAATCCTGGATGAATCCATGAAAACACTGAAGAAAAAAATCAAGCGCATCAAGAAAAAAATCAACCGGCAGTTCTGGGAATCCAAACCCATCGCCCTGCTCACGCAGGTCAGGCGTTCACGTGAGCTGGCTTTGCGCAGATCCCGTGAGTCCAGGCCTTTTGCCCTTCCTCTGGAAGAATATCCCGATCTTCGTTTCTATCCGTTCAAAAAGGCTACCGCGGAATTTTTCTTCGGAAATATCGGTCGGACGGACATCAAGGTGGGCGATACCCCGCATTACCGCCTCGCCTGTGCCCTGGCCGCCGGGAACGCCGGGGAAATCAAGGCGGCAGCGGCCCTTTATGAAGCCTATCTGGCCGCTGCTTCGCAGTCGAGCGACAGCGCCCCGCCCGAGCTGAGCCTAGCGGAATTCAGAAAGGAACTGAACGGGATTCGGCAGCACCCGCAGAAGGTTGCGCCGGTCGTGGTGACGCAGATCCTCCCCGAGGGAGAGTATTTCGTCGTCGATGGAAATCATCGCATTGCCATGGCGCTGGCTCTCGGGCTGGAAATCCCCATCGAGCGGTGGCCCTTCGAACTGGCCTTCATGAAATTTTCGCCTTTTACGGAATTCTATGGCACCAGGCACAACAACCGCCCCTATCAGAGCATCTATTTCCGCCGGCGGATTGCTGTCCCCGGACGCCGGCAGGATACGGCGGAGCGCCTCGCCATGATACCGCCGCAGGTGCTGGAGGGGGCACGGATACTGGATGTCGCCAGCAATTTCGGGATGAGCAGCATTCTGGCCCGCTCATTCGGCGCTTTGTCCGTGCTGGGGCTTGAGATTTCAAGCAGCATGGTCGATCTTGCCAGCCGCTTTTCCATGTTTGAAGGGACTTATCCCGAGGTTCAATTCCGGCAATTCAACATCGACAAGGATCTCCTCGGAGACGACGAACGCTTCGACATCGGATTCATGTTTTCCATTTTTGCCCATCTCTCTGATCCGGCACGACTGACCCGGATCGCTGAACGCAACATCGGCAGATACGTTGTCTTTGAGGCGCATCCCGGAGGGACGTACGACACGTACAGGAGTTTTTTTGACAGCGGCCTTTTTGCGTCCGTGGAGGAGCTGGGGCGTCTCTCCCGCTCCGTCTTCAAGCCGGAAGAGAGAACACGTATCCTGTGGCTGTGCACGAAGGCGAACTCCCACTGATCGTCAGCGACAGAAAACTTTTTTCCGAATAGCATCGATAGAGCGGGATCGTGCAGCTCCTTGCCTTTCGTGTGTTCTGCCCCAGGCCCGCAAAAAAATCCCCCCATCATCCCAAGCGGATAGTTCGTATCCATCTGGATACCGAAGATGAGTATTTTCTATTCAGAATTATTCCTCCAACCAAAGCGATTTCAGGTGCCCGGCGTGAGCTTTGTTCCGTAAACCACCGTCTTTCTTCGTTAAGTTTGCTGCACTGCGGGCTGGCACGGGAAATGCCCTGAAGCAGGCAAAAGACCATCCCCTCCGGGACATCTGGACCGGACCAGGTGAAGCAGCTTTCGTCCAGGAAGGGATGACGTCGGAGATCTCAGCGTCAACGCTATAAAAAATGGAAAGAAAGGAGTCGAACGGATGAAAAAAATTGTTGTTGGATCCATCCTCTGGATGCTGGCCGCGGTCCTTCCCAT
>MVRU01000075.1 GCA_002067745.1 Syntrophus sp. PtaU1.Bin005 | reverse complement strand
GGAAATTCCGTCCGTTTATGCGGTGCAGGTCCCGGCCTTCCGGGTGGAACACCTCCCCGCGGAAGGGGAACCGTCCGGATCGGCGAATTGCTCCCTCGGATCATGGCCGTTCCCCGTGGCCTTGTTGTTTCTCAGGGCAATTGACCGTGAACTGCCCGACGTGCTCAGGAGGGGGATGTATTTCGGAGGCCATCCTGAAAGAAGCCCTTTTCTCCTTGGTCAAGGCTTCATGAGCAGGAGGCTCAACGCCATGACCATCATGCCTGCGACGAGGCCATACAGGCTGTCATGGCCTTTCCCGTAGGCCCTGCTTGTCGGGAGCAGCTCATCGAGGCTGATGTACACCATGATGCCGGCCACGACTCCAAAGGAGATTCCAAGAACCTGGGATGGGATCGCCCCGGAACTGTCTGCCAGAAAGAACCGCATCGCGACATATGCGGTGAGGGCGCCGAGCGGTTCGGCTAATCCGCTGAGAACCGAATACAGGAAGGCTCTCCTGCGGTCACCTGTGGCATAGAAGATCGGTACGGACACGCTGATCCCCTCCGGGATGTTGTGCAGCGCAATCGCTGCCGCAATGGCCACGCCCAGCCCCGGGTTCTGCAGGGCGGCCATGAAGGTGGCCAGCCCCTCGGGAAAATTGTGTATCCCGATCACCAGCGCTAAAAAAAGCCCCGTCCGCATGAGCTTTCGAGAATGGGCACTGTCATTCTGGAGCCCCTTTTCCGACGGGTTCATTTTTATGGAGGACTCGGAGTCCGGGATCGGAGCCGACGCGTCATGGAGCGGCATGATCTCCGCTTCAGAGTGGGTCTCATGGGGGTTTTCGGCGGATGGGATGAGGTTGTCCACCAGGCCGATCAGCAGCATCCCCCCGAAAAAGGAGGCGGCATTGATCCAGGGCCCCAAGTCGTCCCCATAATGGTCGGTGAGGGATTCCAATCCCTTGAAGAAGATCTCTACAAACGCCAGGTAAAGCATCACACCGGCAGAGAAACCGGTTGATACCGACAGGAACCTGTAGTCAGCCCTCCGCGCCTTGAAAGCGATGATGCTGCCGATCGCCGTAGCCATGCCTGCAAAAAGGGTCAGCCCGAAGGCGAGCCATAAATTTTCCATGGTATTCTAATCTACAGGAGTCTCACGTTCCAGCGGTCAACCGATTGTCGGCCTCTGAAAATCGGAGTCATGTTTTTATGCTCTTATGAACATCCCATCATCCTCCTTCTAAACCATCCCTGTGCAAAATTCAAAAGGTATTCCTCACGAAGGGACATCGCATCTCCCCGCCCGGTACGGGACGGCATGGCGGAAAGAGGGTTTCGTAATGACTTTACTTTGTTCCTGTAAGAAGCTATGAACATCGGGAACAGAATGCACATCAAGAAATAAAGGAAGAAAGACCATGTCAACGATCCGAAAGCACACCATGGGACTGATCCTGGCGGTGATATCCTGCCTGATGATCACATCGGGTGCATGGGCCGCTGTTAAGGGGGAGGGCGACCAGGCCGGCAAGGCGGTGCCACAGGCGGAAGAATCCTTCGACGATCCCCTGGGGCGGAGCACACCCCAGGGAACGGTCGTCGGTTTCCTGAGGGCGGTGGAGAGGGAGGACTATGAACGGGCCATTGAATATCTCGACACGAGGCAGAGGGGGAAGAACGCCCGTCAACTTGCCCTCGAACTTCAGCGGGTTCTCGATGAGAGGGGCTCCGCATCCAGGGCCAGGTTGAGCACGAAACCCGAAGGGGATCTGGATGACGGATTGCCCGCTCAAAAAGAGGTGGTGGCGTCTGTCAAAACAAAAAGGGGGCAATATAAAATCCTTCTTGAGCGCCTTCAAAAGGATGACAGCCCCAAGGTCTGGCTGTTTTCCTCGGAAACGCTCCGATCCGTGCCGCAGATCTATGAGGAAATCGAAGCCCCCTGGTTGGAGGGGCGTCTGCCCGCAGCGCTGACGGAAAACCGCCTGGCCGGTCTTCCCCTGTATCGGTGGATCCTGCCTCTGCTGATGCTCCTTGCCGCCGTTTTCTGCGGCTGGATTCTCACGGTGTTATGTTACGCTTTGCTGCAGAAGTCCATTCGCCACCGTGTTGACGAACTGGGACTGATAACACTCAGGCGGATCAGAAAGCCCCTGGTTGTTCTTTTTTCGGCGGGGGTAATCTATCTTTTTTCCTTAGGCAGTTTCTGGCTGCTGGACCGGCTCTTCTGGACGTTTCTCTCCTCGACCATGGCTCTTGCCGGCCTGACCTGGATCTGCATCCAACTGGTTGATGTTGCGGCGGAAATCCTGGAGAAGCGCAGGCCGGAGGCCGCCAGTGCCGTCATCCGCCTTTCAGCGACGCTTCTCAAGGCGCTTGCCGTCATCACGGCGTTTGTGGTCAGCTTCCACTACTTCGCCGGCATCAATCTCACAGCCGTGGTGGCCGGTCTCGGCATCGGCGGCATCGCCGTGGCCTTTGCCGCCCAGAAGACCATCGAGAATTTCTTCGGGGGAGTCTTCCTTGTCTGGGACAAGCCCATCCGCCTTGGCGATTTCTGTAAGGCCGGCGAGTACATGGGCACCGTCGAGCATATCGGCCTCCGCTCCACTCAGATCCGGACTCTGAACCGCACGGTCACCTTTGTTCCAAACGGCCAGCTTTCATCCATCGCTGTCGAGAACTTCACTCTGCGTGACCGCTTCCTCCTCCGCCATACGTTGAACCTTCGCTACGAGACGACGGCGGATCAGCTCCGCTTCATCCTGGCAGGCCTGCGTGAACTTCTGTACCGGCATCCCCGGGTGGATTCGGCAACGGTTCGCGTTCGTTTCATCGGCTTCGGACAGTCGTCTCTCGATGTGGAGATGTTCGCCTATGTCCTTGAAACAGAGCATGGGTCCTATCTGGCCGTTCAGGAGGATCTGCTGCTGCGGGTCATGGATCTTGTCGAGTCGGCCGGCAGCGGCTTCGCCTTCCCGTCCCGGACCCTTTACATGACCCGGGACGGTGGATTGGATGCAAAAAGGAAGGGTGAAGCATCCGAGACCGTTCAGCGCTGGCGGACCCGGAGCGAGCTGCCTTTCCCCGAGCATGCGCCCGGGAAGGTTGCACAGCTCGACGGTACACTGGACTATCCCCCGGACGGTTCGGTTCTGAGCGAAAAGAAGGAAGAAGATTGAGGACGGAGGCTTATCAGAGGGGGCTTCCGCCGTTGAGCCTTTCATAAATCCTGAGGTACTGGGTGATCATTGTCTGAAGGCTGTATTTCTCCCGGGCTTCCCGCATGATCCGCCGGATCTGGTCTTCACGGACGGCGAGGGGGTTCTTGTGAAAGTTCAGGCTTCTTTCCAGGCCGTACCACAGTCCGCCCGGGTCGTAATTCTTGAAAAGAAAACCGTTGCCTTCATCCTGGGGAGCACCGTCCATTTTTAACCTCAATTCCGTGATCTTGTCGTGGTAACCGCCTGTATCCCGGTTGGTGGCCGTTGCACCAAAGAGATTTCCCACCTGGTCAATCTGGCCGCAGGGCTCGTAGAGGGACGCTCCGAAGACATCGCTTGCGGCGGCATATCCGAGCATCGACAGGGCTTCATCGAAGGGATAATAGGCGATGCGCCCCTGGGAGGCGCAGGCGATGCGCCCCATAATCTCCATGTGGGTGCGGTCGCCTCCGATTCCATCCCCCACGACGGCGATCTGGGCTTCCGGATGGGCTGAAACGAAGGACTGGGCGATTGCCTCGAGGAGTTCGATGCCCTTCTGAAGCGGATCCAGTCGGGAAGGCCAGAAGAAGAGAATGGCCTCAGGGTTGACGTCCAATCCGGTTTTTTCCTGGAACACCACCAGGTTTTCGCGCTTGGCCTTCATGATGGAGTCGTCGAGGCCGTATTTCCGGACCAGGAACGGGCAGTTTTCCGGGTACATGACGGAGGCCGGGGCATTCAGGATCGCCTGGGCGGCGTTGCCGAAATATTTCACTTTGACTTCGTCCCGGACACTGGTCGGAACGATGGGCCGATCAAGAAAATAGTCCTCCACGACCTCGCGGAGAAAATGCTCTCCCACGAAATTGATCAGAGTCGCATTTTTGATGGCCGTGGCCTGGCAGTCGATGCAGGTTTTCCCATAGGATTCCGAGTAGTAGAGATGATCCGAAATGCGGTTCAGATTGATCCCGGACATCAGCTCCAGCGGAAGATTCTCCGTAAATACGTTGTGCACGGTATGCAGAACGGGCACGTCGGCGGATTTGGCATAGGCGGTTATGGCGCCACCCGCCATCCAGTCGTGGCTGTGGATGATGATCCGCCCCCCGTGCTTTGCCCGGACGGTCTTGATGACGTTGTTGACGATCTGCCGCTGGAATTCGGCAGCGGTTGAAAGGACATCGCCGGAATAGGCGCTGAGATTATCGGCAAAAATGGCGGAACTGATGAGATGGATGTTTTCGGGATCGATCTTATAGCGAAGTTCCCGCCACTGATGCTCCGTCATATGGGACTCCAGTTGGAACCGTTTCTTCAGATTCAGGGTGGCCAGGTGAACTTCGATGCCTCTGTCCAGAAGCCCCTCGCACAAGGCGGAGACCACGTCGCCCTGACCGCCGCTTTTTCCGGAGATGTATTTGGCCAGCAGCCCCATGTCGCTGGGAAGCCTTCCCGTTTCCGGCGTGATGAGAAGAATGGGTGTTTTATCCGCCTTCTTGAGGATCTCAAAACGGGTGATGGAGCCCTCCAGAACGCAGATCTTCCGCGTCAGGATCTCCGTGGCCCGGATCGTGGAATTTTCATAGGGATTGTCATAGCGGCGAAGGATCTGTTCCGCATCGACCCGGTCGTTGAGGAAGTAAATGTGATCCGATGCCGTCAGGGTGCGCCAGCGGGTCAACAGATCGCCGCCGGCCCGGCGCGCCACTCCCTCCATTCCTTCCAGATTTTTAAAGAGGTCATATTGCGTCGAGCTTTCCAGCCAGCCGAAGGTCATCCTGACGGCATCCAGCCATGAGGAGGCCGATGCACTCCGGGGGGCCAGGGTTGGACAGTGCGCGTCTTTATAGTGGGCAGCGGCCTGGCAAGGCGTTTCGACCCTGATTTCGGGATGCCTCTCCAGCGCGGCGGGAAGTCCGCGCCAGAATTCGAAGATCCCCTTGTCTCCGTGGATGTGGCCGCCGATGTGTTCCAGGTCATAGCCCAGCAGGACCACTTCGCCGTCCGCTCGGGCAATCGAGGCGGCATAGTCTTCCGGCGTCAGCGGGTGGTCGGAAAAGCGGAAGGCGATATCGTTGCTGAGAGACCGGTTCCTGGGAATCACGATCAGCTTGGATCCTCCGGCGTGAAAGATCCTGTTGGGGGCCATGGCGCCGGTTTCATGATCCGTTCGCAGATGCTGCCTCGGTTCGCACAGGATGGCGAGATAACCCATATCGGCGACGATGTCGGCTGTGGAAGCGTTGAAGATCAGTTCGGTATCCCTGAAGGAAAGGGGATAGACGCCAAAAAGCCTTCTCATGCTTTCCCGGTGCAGAGCGACCTGGTCCCGGAATTCCTGCTTATGCGGGTCGGCAAAGAGGCAGGTCAGGGAATGGTAATAGGTTTCATCAAGGAATTCGACTTGATGGTTCTTTTTCCCGACATCGAGAAGATTCCGCAGGGCATTGATCACCTCCGGATCATAACTCTGGGCCTGCTCCAGAAATGTTCCCGAGATGCTCAGGGCGATCCTGAAGCCGGGATGCTGCGGGATCAGATCGGCAAACATCCGGAGCGACGGGAGATAGGACCGTTGGGAAGCTTTCAGAAAGACTTCCCTGTTTTCCTCGTCCCAAAGAAATTTGTCCCTGTCAGGATGAAGACGGAACGGTTGATGCAGTTGAAAATAAAAAATGACAGATGGCATGGTTTTCATCAGCGCGGGTCCGCCGGACCTTCATGAGCTTGGTGCTGTTTGACGACCAGCTCACTGCGATCGGCAAGATATTGAGATTCAGGTGCTTTGTCATTTCAGGAAACTTTACGGTACGTTGACTGTTTTGCCCCACACGGGAAGATCCAGCAGTCTAGGATCTTTCTGAAATATTATCAAGCAAAAGAAAAGTGCCCCTGCTTTTTCCATTGAAGTATCATGTGGAAAAGCCCGAATGGGTTCTCTGCAGCCACGATGCCGGCTGGAGAGGACATCACCATAAAGGGCACGGTTATTGATGGGTTCATGCAGTTTCAGAATGTTACATTACCATAGAGGAGGATGAAACATGAAAAAAAGACGATTTCTCACAATCGGAGGATACTGCGCTCTGGCACTGCTGATTGCGCTGCCTGCCATCGGCGCCGGGCCGACAGGCGCAAAGGCGATTTTCGACAGCGGCGAGGGGCCTTCCGTCTCCATGTCTTCCACGCCCGCCAAGAGCACGCCCGTCCGGAGCGTTGCAAAAAAGACCGTAAAGCAGGCCGCGCCGTCAAGGGAACGTTACACCGGCATCTCCTATCAGCTGATGCTGCTCTCTGATGACGGTCAAATGACATCGGTGACGAAAGCCCGTACATTCCGCTCCGGGGAGCGGATCAAGATGCTGGTAAGGACCAACAGGCCGGGTTATATGACCATCCTCAACATCGGGTCATCCGGTAATACGAACATTCTCTTCAATGAATATGTCGAGGCGTTCACCATGCATGAGATCCCCAAAGCAACGACCTTCAGGTTCGTCGGGAGGCCGGGAACGGAAACCCTGATGATCATGCTTTCCGACAACCCCAGCCCCATCGTGGGCGGCCAGCAGGGTGCCGTGACCGCCGGCGGCCCTTCTCCGTCGTCCTCGTCCCCTTCGTATTCTTCGCCTGATCCGGGCATGAGCACGGCGTCCACCGGTGTTGCGGATCTGCCGCCACCTCCGCCGATCGAAATTGCATCAAATATGGAAGGAGCGAAGAGCCTGCGGGGAGCCAAGGATATTGTGGTCGAAGACAACATGCAGACGACTTATGCTGTCATCTCGCCGAAAACGGGGTGGAAACCCGCCGGCAGAGGGGCCAAAGACATCATCCTTGAATCGGAAGGCGGAAAGAATTTCGGCGTTGTCCCGGCGTCCGCCATGTCCGAGGGCGGGATACTGACCATGCAGGTTAAGCTGCGCCACCACTGAGAGGGATGAAAGCCGTGAAGATGAAACATTTCCGCCGACTGATTCCTGTTCTGTTAGTGGTCTTTCTTTTCTCAGCCTGTGCGCCGCTGCCGCCGCCCGGTACGCCCCTTACACCGGAAGAGCGGGCATCGGCACAGCGTCGGTGCATTGCCACCTATACCGCGGTAGGCGCAATCGGAGGGGCGCTTGGAGGCGCCTTTATTGGGGCCGTGTCCGGCAAGGGGAAGGGGGCACTCATCGGTGCCGCGGCGGGTGCCGCCGTGGGCGGCGCCCTGGCCTTCGCCATCGCCTGGGGGCGATGCCTCGCGGCCTATTCGGATCTGACGAGCTATCCCGTCGCCGGGGGGGCGGAGACGGCGAAGCGGACAGGATACGATACCTCGCAGGGTGAAGTCATTAAAATAGAGAATTATGTCCTCAATCCCTCCGGTGTGTCCCCGGGAGGAAAAGTGCAGATGAACGGCTCCTATTACGTCATGGCGCCGGAAGGCGAACGTGAGGTCAAAGTGACCGAAACCCGGGCCCTTGCTTTTTTTGATCCCGAAAAGAATGAGTGGAAGGATCTGGGCTCGGTGGATCAGGAGGTCACGTCCGCCATTGGAACGAGGCGTGCCGAAGGAAACTTTGACATCCCCGCCGATGCACCGGAGGGCCGTTACCGCATTACCCTCAAGGTGTCCGCATTCGGAAAGACCGATCAATTGACGCAGAATCTCACTGTTGAAAAGGGATTGGCCATGGGTCCGTCGGAGTCCGTTGAAGGGACCGTCAGTGGTGCAAAATCACTGGGTAAGGGCGACGTCAAGAAGAAAGCGAAAAAGAAAAAATAGATGGAGAGCAAAAGGAAGACCTTATGAGCATTTTGTGCAACATGAAAACCGCCCCCTGCAGTCGGAGCCGGGCGGGGAGCACGCATCACCCTTCGAAGGCGCGTTTGACCGCTTCCTTTCTGCTGTGCCTGGTCGTCGCGCTCATGGTGACCATTCCGGCGCGTTCCGCGGATACACCGGTTTTAAGCTCCCACATCGACCAGATCAATGAACTGCTTCTCCGTGGCGGCATCAGTGGCGGATTCGTTGAACTTGACCCCTTTGGGCGGGTGCAGCTGAAGGGTTCCTATGAAGATGAGATACAGGTGGACCGTGCCTTCTCCATCGCTCAGACCGTCGTCGGCATCCGGTGGGTTTCACCGGTGACGCCGGAACATATCAAGGTAAAGGAATGGGAGCGAAGACTCAGCAACCTCTTTTCCCGGGCCAATGTCCTGAAGCCCGCGGTCAGGGGTGACGCTCCTCCGGGGCCCGTCCGCAACCGCTACGCCCTGGTCGTCGGTGTCGGGGAGTTCATGAGCAACATCCCGAAACTGCATTTTGCCGTACATGACGCGAACACCTTTTACCGGTTTCTTGTCGATCCGAACCGGGGAGGATTCCCCCCCTCGAACGTGACCTTCCTGACGAATGCGAATGCCACAAGAAAGAATATCGCGGCGGCCCTCGATCGCATCAAGAGGATGGCCGGCCCCGATGATCTCGTCACGGTTTATATGAGCAGCCACGGTACGCCGCCGGAAAAATTCGGCGGTGTGTTCATCGTCACCTACGATACCGAAATCAAGCCCAGGGAGAGAGTGTGGCACACGTCCATCAGTGAAGGAATCCTGCGGGACTTTATCGACAATCTGCAGGCCAAGCGGCTGGTGATGATTCTGGACGCCTGCTACAGCAACGGCGCCTACAGCAAGGTGCCGGGCTTTCTTCCCCCAGGCGGCAAATCGCTGGGTGCCGACGATCATGAGGGCTATGGCCTTTCACCCCAATACGGAAGGCGACTGCTCGGCGCCAAGGATATCGTTCTTGACGATGAAGGTCCGAAAAGGAAGGCATCGGGAGGATCGAAATCCATGGGAGGCCAGGACGGATGGGGCAAGGTCCTTATCGGCGCCAGCGGGGCCGGTGAACAGTCCTGGGAGTCGGATCAGTTGAACAACAGCATCTTTACCTATTATTTTCTCGATGGGCTCAACAGGAACAACGGAGCGGTGCAGAACGCCTTTTACTACGCAAAGCCTCGTGTCACACAGCGGGTCAAGCAGGAAAAGGGAGGCGATATCGACCAGAATCCACAGGTTGTTGCGTCACAGAGCGAATGGAACATGCCGCTCGGGCAGAGACGGCGTTAATCAATTTAACCATTTCGAAGGAGGATATTTTTTATGCTCAGCAAGTTTCATTACAGCACGATGGTTTTCGCGGCAGCGGCCCTGTTTTGCGCATCGCTTTCTCTAACCGGATGTGAAAAGGCCCAGGATGGCAAGGAAAAAGCCGAAATGCCGAAACAGGAAGCACCCGCTCCCGCCCCGGCCGCTCCAGCGGCTCCGCAGCCTGCTCCGGTGGAACAGCAGGCCCCCGCAGCGTCTGCGGATGCGTCCATTGAGGTGAAGAGCCACATCAAGCAGGGGCTGAGTTATGTTTCAACGGCGAAGAACGCACAGAACAAAGCCCTTTTTGACGAAAACATAGGGAACGCCTTGAAGGAATTTTCTCTGGCCATAGAAAAGGCTCCGGACTATGCCGATGCCTACTCAAACCGCGGCGTCGCCTATATGCAGCAGCATAAATTCAACAAGGCCCTGGAAGATCTGAAAAAAGCCAAGGAACTCAAATCGGACAGCCCTTCCATCCGCTACAATCTGGCGTGCCTCTATTCGCTGAAGGGGGATGTGGACTTCGGACTGGATGAACTGGATGCGGCTCTTGCAAACGGATTCAGCGACTATGAATCCCTGCGCAAGGATCCGGACCTCAATAACCTGCGCAAACATCCGGAGTTCAAGAAGATACTGGAAGCTCATAAAGTGTTCATCGTCAAATAATCATGGATGAGTCATCAGGATAAAAACGGCCCTCCCCCGTGCTCGACGGAGGGGGGCTTTTTTTCGCACCGGTCAAAGGCGGCGGCAGTCCGCCGTATCGAAGAAAACAGAAGGGTTATCGATTCAGGAGGCGTTCATGAGTAACACTCGAAGGGGAAGATTCAACATTCTTTTGTCAGTCTGGATTGCTCTTGCAAGCCTGCTGTTATTGGGCGCGGCTTCCATAAGCCGGGCTGATGACCTTGGCGAGCATATTCTCATGTCGATCCTCAAGGGAGATAAACCGACGGATTCGGCCCTGCTGCTCATGACCCGGGATCTGAAGTGGTACGAGCAGAACATGAGCCGCCTGCCAGAGGCCCTGCAGAGCCGCGTGCAGCAGATCCGTGTGAATGTTGCCGGAGAGTCCTCCCAGATGGCGGCCCGGTCGCTGGGCGAAGCCGAATCGGTTTTCGCGGCAACGGGAAGCTGGAAACCGGGACGGGACGCCGACATCCTCTATCTCGGCAAGAACGGCGACAACGCGGCATCCGCCATCGAGTCGAGTTTTGACACGGTGACGGGCAGGATTCTCAGAAACGCCGGGAATGATCCCATTCTCAGCAAGTATCCGGGGGAAGTTCCGAAAAAGCTCTCCGCGGGCACCCTGGCCGTCTGCACGACGGAGTTGCCCAATTACGGCTACCGCAACCTCCACGACGCCTACAAGAAGGCAAAGGATGCCCTGTCACGGGGAGACTCGAAGGATGACGTCGTCCGCATGTTCCGCGACGAAATCCGTAATGCCATGACCAACAACGTCAAGGCGCATTTCGCTGCGGCCTCCAATCCCGACTACTATGGCGGCGCGACGGGGCAGGAGTGGTTCCGGAAGACCTACCTGGACGATCCCGGCAGGACCCGCGTCTTTGCCCAGGATGCCAACGGCCAGTGGACGCTCCGGCAGGGTGGTATCCAGGCCCTGCCCGACGAAATCGTCGAGCGGATCGGCTTCGGAGGCCTGGGGGGCGGGCAGGTCAAATTCACCAAGATCGCCTCGGACTATTCCCTCTTCTTTGCCCATATGCACGGCGGCCCTTCGGACAACGCCAAATACGCCATGCGCGTCTGGAAGGACATGGGGCTCAACGCCATCCAGGATCTTACCGAAGAGGAATTGAAGGTCCTGGCGGCGGCCAAGGCGGTGAGCAACAACCCCTCGCGCGCCAATCAGATCCTGGCCGAACTGGGCATGGGCAATGTGGATGACTTCAACCGCGGCATCAGCAATATGCTTTTCCGCTGGACCGAGTCCCAGATGATGAAGGACATGGGACGGATCGTCGCCGAACTGGGTTCAAGCTCGGCCCGCTCCCTGGACGATATCGAGAAAATCATGCGCGAGGCCAAGGGCAGCATGGACCTCAACGAGATCGTGGCCGGACTCAACAAGCTGAAGACCGCGCCCAACGGCAAGGCCCTGCAGGAGCAGCTGCTGGAAAAACTGAAGACGAAATTCGGCGATACCGATGCCGGCAAGGCCGCACTGCGCTTTGTCCTGAAGAACCTGGGGCTGATGGATGAGGGTGGCGAACTCACCGGCCGGATTCTCAAGATGCTCGCGAAGATGGGGCGGGTGAACAAGGCCGACCTGGAGGCCCTCGAGGCGGGTGGAGAGCTTTCGGAAGCGTTGCGGGGGCAGGTGAACCGGGTGAAAAAGGAACTGATCGCCCTGAACGCCGGGAGCATGGTCAGCCTGGACGAGACTCTTGACCTGGAGCGGCTGATGGAAGACTGGCGCCGCTCTCAGCCTGCCGCGATTCTCCAGTCGCCCGATGACGAACTGAAAAAGCTGCTGAAGGAGATGCGGGAAGCTTCTGAGAGCGACCTGAAGAAGATCGGCTGGCGTTCAGAGGAAATCGCCGTCCAGAACAAGATCCGGGCCGGTCTCAGCCCCGAAGAGCAGATGGCGAAAATGAAGGGATTCTGCGCCAAGGCGCAGCCGCGCATCGCAAAGGGGGGAGGGACGCTGCGCCAGCTGCAGTCCAAGGTGCGGGATCTGATGTTCAATCCGGCCTATACGAAATTGGGAGATCCGTCGATCAGCGTCGGCGCCTTCGACGCGGT
>MVRU01000074.1 GCA_002067745.1 Syntrophus sp. PtaU1.Bin005 | reverse complement strand
CGCCTTGATTCTTTTCAACTGATCCGCAAGGGCCGTATCGCCGATTTTGTAAGTTTCAAAGGCCACCACCTTCCCCCCGCTCTTTTCAAAGGCATCCCGAAAGAAATGGGCAATGACCGATTTGCCGCTTTCGTAAAGCACAGCCCCTTTTTTCAGCCGCAGTGTTTCAAGAGTAAATTCCGCAAGGACACGGCCTTGAAACAAATCGTTGTAGCAGGCCCGAAAGACGAATTTCTTCGGTTTTCCCGACGTCTCGTCAAGCGTGGACCAGGGAGATGTGGACCAGGGTGAAATCAGCAACGTTTCATTCTTCTCGGCAACGGCTCCCGCCCGCATCACATAGCGGCTGGCGTTCGGTCCGACGATGGCCACCACATAGTGCTTGCGGATCAGGTTAACGGCGGCCTGTTCAGACAGATCCTCTCTGCCGCCGTTATCCTCCAGAATCAGTTCTACGGGATGCCTCTTTTTATTGATCAAGAGACCCCCGCCTTCATTGATTTCATCAGCCGCCATCTGGGCGGCCTTGCGGCAGGATGCCCCGACTGCCGACATATCACCGGTGAGCTCCGCTATGACGCCGATTCGAACGGGTTCCCCACGATCGGAGCAGCCTGTAACGGACAAACCCAGGATGGTCAGCAGAAGAAGAGCGGAAAATAAAATGCTTGTCCTCATCATGGCCGACCTCGGTAGCGGAGCGCCAGGATCGTAATATCGTCCGATTGCGGCTCCTGGCCGACAAAATGCCTGACGGATGTCAGGACGGAAGAGATCAACTCCTCCAGTGTCGAACTCTGGCAGGAACTTACCGTTTCGAGGAGCGCCGCATCGGAAAACAATTGTTTTTCTTCGTTCATGGCTTCGGTAATGCCGTCCGTATAAAGGAGCAGCGTCTCTCCAGGCTTCAGGGTCATGAGGCTCGTGTCATAGGAGGCATCCTCCATGATTCCGAGAATTAACCCCGGCGGAACTTCCAGCCAGCGCGGTGCGCCCTCCGCAGGCACCAGCACGGGGGGGTTATGGCCTGCGTTGGTAAAGCGCAGATCCCCCGTCCTGAAGTTCAGGATCCCGCAGAACAGGGTGACAAACATGCACGATTCATTGTCTATGCAAAGCTCGGCATTGACGGCGTTGAGGATTTCCGACGGCTGGATTCCCTGGCTTGAGCCGATGCCCTTGATCAGGGTTTTGGTAACGGCCATGAACAGGGCCGCGGGGACGCCTTTCCCGGAAACATCGCCGATGGAAAAGAACAGGTGTTCGTTATCGATCAGGAAAAAATCGTAGAGATCCCCTCCCACCTCCCTGGCCGGTTCCAGAGCCGCAAATATTTCGAATTCCTGCTTTTCCGGGAAGGGGGGGAACTTCTTAGGCAGGAAGCTCATCTGGATGGTGTGGGCAATCTTCAGCTCGCTTTCAATCCGTTCCTTGGCCGCGGTTGTTTCAGCCAGGTCGCTGATATAATCTTTCAAAGCGGTCTGCATGTCGCGGAACGACCGGGTCAGTTCCCCCACTTCATCCTGCGAAGCCGTGGGCGGTATATCGAGGTCGAGGTTTCCCCTGGAAATTTCCTTTGTCGTTTCCGCAAGGACCCGCAGGGGGCGGGTCACCTTTCCGGAAATGAAGATGATGGCGAAAAAGAGAACCGACAAACCGGCGGCGCCGATGGCGAGCTTCACCCGGTTCAACCTTTGGATCTCGGCAAAAAGGATCTCGTCCGGAAAGACGATGCCCATGGACCAGCCCAGGGAGGGCAGCGGCGCGTAATATATCCAGATCTTCTGGCTGGCATAATTGCGCGTGATCGAGACGAATCCTTCTCCTCCGCGGGTCATGTGGCGGCCGATCCGCCGCAGCTCTGGATTATCGAGGGCTTCGGCAATGCTGAAGACGCTTTCCCGCAGAATATAGTGCTTGTTCGGATGGATCACAAAAACGCCGTTTCGAGATACGAGGAACGCGTAACCCGTCTGTTCCGGGATGAGTTTCGCGACGATATCCAGAAGCCAATCCAGGGAAATATCCGCGGTGACGACGCCCGTAAAGGTTCTCCTGTTGTCGACGTACCGGTAGAAGGGAACGGAGTAGGTGGCCATGGGGATGTTCCCACCCCCCTCGTCAAAGTACGGTTCGCTCCAGACGGCGCGCCCCAGCTCCCTGGGGATCTGATACCAGTCGAGATGAAAATAGTCGTACTGCGAACTTCCCAGGGCGATCCTTTTGAGCGTGTTGCGTTCGCGGAAGACGTAGGGGGCGTAATAGAGCGTTTTCCCATCAAAGGCATAAGGTTCAAAGGCGACAGCGGAACCGAATATTTCCGGATTGGTCGAAAGAAAATTTTCCATCTCCCGCTGCAGGGGCAAATCCTCCAGATTCTGGGTGGCCAGCGAACGGGCGACATAGGTGGGGACTTTCTCGATTCCGTTGAGGGTTGTCTCAATCTTGTTGACGGCGGCCAGCGTCAGGTTTGCCGCATTGACCTGGGTATCCCTGAGAAGCTGGTCCCGTGAGTAAAGGTAGGTGTAGCCGAAGGCTGCAAGGAAAATGAAGGCTGTGCAGGACAGGATGACGCGGGTCAGTTTAAAGGCGAGGCCGTGTTTAATCATGGTAGCCGTCACGCAGGCAGTCGACGTAAAAACGGTCGAAGGGCTGGATCTGTCGAATAAGGCCTGCCTTGAGAAGCTCTTCCGCGACCGTCTGATAGCCCCCGGACTCCAGGACGCCCATGGGGACCCTTGAACCTTCCGGCAGGATCAGGTCCTTCATCCGGTCAAGCATCCACTGCTGATGGGTCCGGTTGGTTCCCGTATGAGCTTCGGCTGCGTATCTCATCACGATGTCAAGCGCCTCCTTGCGGTGCTCAAAGGCGTAGTTCCAGCCCTCCACCGACGCCCTGACGAAGCTGCAGCACAGGGCCGGGTCCCGACGAAAGGTTTCCTCGAGAACATAGATCCCGTCCTCGGGAAAATTCAGGCCGTACTGGTGAAAGAAAAAAAGGGTCAGCTCGTTTTCATCCCACCCCGCATTGAGAATGGCGTGGTATTCGTTGTACCACATGGCCGAAGCGGCATCCACACCGCCCCGAAGAAAGAGGTTCACCGTCGTCCCCTGAACCACGGGGCGGACGGTAATCTTGTATCGGCGGAAAAAAGACTGCGGCTGAACGCTGAAACTCTGCCAGAGGCTGACCTTCCTGGAATTCAAGTCTTCCGGCCTGGAAATTCCGCTGCCTTTTTTGGCCACAAGCATGTAGCCGGAGCGTTGAACGATCTGGCCGATATTGATGAGTTGAACGTTCCGGTCCCGCTGCTGGATGGCGTCGGAAAGAAAGAGCGTCGTCACGTCCGCTTGTTTCCGGGAGAGCATGACATCGGAGGGAAATCCCGGCCCGCCCCGGAGAATTTTGAGATCGATGCCGTGCTTTTTATAAAAGCCCTTTTCATAGGCCACGTAATATCCGGCGAATTGGGCCTGGGGCAGCCACTGAGGGAGAAAGGTCACGGTCTTCAGTTCTCCTGCAGCCGCCAGAGCGGAGGACCCGAAAAGCAGCGCGCCGAGAAGACAGCCGACCGGCAGGATGTATGAAAGGAGTCTGCGGAGCATGGAGCATTTCCTCGGGGAAGCACTGAAGTGTTTTTTTGCGTTCATGGGCGGACCGTTCTGAGAGGACTTCACCATGTCTCATCGGATTCCTGGTCCGAAGAATCTTCCCGGTACTGGTCCTCGTCCTCTGAGCTGTCCCCGCGGGGACCGGGGTATTCGTGCCCTCCGCTCCCACCGCAGGCGTCGAGGCCGACGAGCGCCGGATCGAAGTCGACGAAGCTCTCCAGATCTACCCGGTATAAATCCTTCAGGGATTGCCATGCCGCAGAGGTTTTGTATTCTTCAAAAGCCGTCAGTTCATGGATATGTGCGGCGGACTGTCTCACAAAGGGGGTGAAGAGCTTCGGGAAGTAGATCCTGGGATCGAAGTCGGCAATAATGGCGTTGACGTCATCGGCGACGATGGCGGCACTGGGATATTTTCCTTTTGAAATCAGCTCGTCGAAGACTTCCAGTTTGCGTAGAAGGGCCGTCAGATGATAAGAGCCTTCAGCATGATCCGCCTTTTCTCCTCTGGAAGAGTCGGGAATGGAAGCCGGCCTGCCTTCCTCCTGTCCCGTCTTTCCTTCGCCCGGCTTTTCCTCTCTTGGTGCGGACGGTTCATTTCCTTCCGGTGGATATTCCTCGTGTGCCTCTTCGGGTGCCGGTTCAGGTTCCCGGTAGACAAGGCGCTCAAACGCCTTCAGCCAGTCGCTGATCTTCCCCAGGCCTTCGAGGACGGGAGCGGCCGCGTCCTCCAGGGCCGCCCCCAGGACGCGGCTCAGCTTTTCGCCCGACTGCAGGGACTCCCGGACCGAATCGCTGGAAACGGACGAAACCCAGTCTTCGTAAAGGCGGCTCTTCCTACCCTCTTCGTACTGAAGCGTTTTGAGAATCTGTCGGACCAGCCAGTTCAGGATGGTCTGGATATGCCTGGCCCGGTTTCTCGTCGGGCCGAGGGCCTCCAGGTTTTCGCCCAGGAGGTCTGCCAGGCTCCGATAGATGTCGGTCAGGGCCGGGATGCCCTCTTCCATGAAGTGGCCGTAGAGAAAATAGCCGATCATGCGTATATCGTAGATGTGGTCCTCCAGGATCGCCTCCGCCCCCGCCGCCGCCTCCAGATAGCTGCCCTCCTGCACCAGGGTGGCGATGTCCGTAAACCTCGGATCGGTGATGTCCAGGCCGGGTTTCTCTCCGACTTCCAGTGTCCCTTGTATCAGTTCAATCTTCATGGGGTCTCCCGTAGATGAAAAAATTGGCTAAAGCAACTCTTTTCTGATCTTTTCCAGGGTGCTGCGGTGCCGCGCACGGGCAATTTCCAGGGCCGTTTCCGGATCCGTAGCCAGGCAGGCCAGACAGATCTCAAAGCCTTCCACGGTCTTCAGATTGGCGGGCAGGACAGGACGCCGGCAGGCCTGGCAGACCAGGCCGACGGCCTGGTCCCCCGCACCGGCAGGGACCTCTTCTGCTTCAGCGCGATGTGCGGCATACTCCGTGGGAAATGGCTTGGGCTTCCGGGCGATGATCTCCTGAAGGCAGTGGTAGCAGTCGGGACAGTAGGGATGGCCGTCGAACTGCTTGCTGCCGATGAAGGGGATTTGCCTGCCGCAGCCATAACACTGAACGGGGGTGCTGAAGTCCACGCGGACCTGCATCACCGGCGGCTTCTCCGTCTCGGCCATTTCCTGTTCCCTTTCCCCTGTTTCTGTCGCGGGGGGGATCTCCGGTTTTTTGATCAGGTTTTCATAACACTGGCGGCAGAGGATCATCCCGAGGAGTTCGCGGGCGGCTCCTTCTTCAAGCTCCTTTTCGCAAATCAGGCATTGCTGCGGTTTTTCCGCTGCCCCCGCCTCGGGCGCAGCGTCCGGGGTTTTTTTCTCCTCCTCGGCCCTGGCGAACAGGGCTTGAAAACACTCCAAACAGAAAGGCCATGAGGCGACCTTTTTGTACTCTTTTCCGGAAAGGTCGATGCCGCATTTTTTGCATTCCATAGCACTCCCCCCTGATGTTTCCCGCGGCGATGGGCGCCGGGATTATTCTGAATTTCCGAATGACTGCCCGATATGCCCCCTGAAGATACGAACCCGCCGGTAGGTATCCTCGTCACTTTGAATCCGGTCATAACCCAGGTAGGTTTTCTCGTGAAGGCGCACCCACCTTTTCTGGGATTTTAAAACAAGGAGAATTTCCAGGTCGATCCCAGCCGGTCGCAGGACTGGAAAGACCAGGTTGGTGAGCCGGTTTTTTATCTCCTTCGGCCAGGGCACCCGGGTATCGGTCATCTCCTCGTCGCTGTAGAAGGTGATTCTCCGGCCGTTAATGGGGACACGGGTTCTGCTGCCAAAGACCGCATCAAAGCCGAGCGCGGTTTCCCCTAGGCGGATCGGCCGCGTCTGCACGTCACTGCTTAACACGGCATTTTCAACCTGGACGCCGATCTCGGGAAAGACCTTCGAGAAGAGCCAGTGCAGTGTGCCGATGGATCTGATATTAAGAATCTGGAGATAGCGCCTTTTGGTCAACTCCCAGTCCGGGAAGAAAAAGGCGTTGATTTCGGGATAGATGTTCAGGAGATAATTCCGGATCAGGCAGTGATCAAAATATCGAATAAAATCCACAAGCGAGGCCCGACCGGATTCTTCCTGGTCCATTTTTTTTCTGAAGTAGGAGGGCAGCGGGGACTGGGCGCTCAGAAGGCCCATGTTCATCGTAATGACCGCCTCTCGAACCGGTTCGGAGTAGAACTGAATGCCCTGGATCAGGCCGGGCTGTGAACAGGTGCTGTTGGAACTCCGGAACCGGATGTCTTCCGGGGCGTAATCCATGGTCTTCAGGAGATGCAGAAGCGAGACGATATCGAACTCATGGATTGCTCCGGATATTTTTTCCCTCAGGCCCGTCATGGATCACGATCCTCCGATACGGTATGTCCCGCTCTTTTCTTCCTGCACCGGGCGCGCACGGCGGCGAAGATCTTATCTCCCCTTCCCGTTGGGGCGGTCGATTTCATAAGCGTCCAGAAGATCCTCGAGCCGGTTCAGGGCCTCGTGAAGAGCGGCAATGTCTTCCGCTCGGGGCTCCGTTTTTGAGCCCTTCGGAAACACGCGGCACAGGTGAAGATGCAGCTCTTCAAGCATCCGATTGACCACGACGGCCTCATCCCCGGAGAAGCGTCCGGAAACGAGCGTTTTCAGGTGTTCAAAAAGCTCCAGGGGAGACGGTCCTTCCCCCTTGGCGGTGGCGGATCGGCCTGCGGGCTTCGGGGCCTTCTGCCAGCGTTGGCTCAACCGTTCCGGGGAAAATAGTTCATCGATCTTGTTGGGCATGACCTTCCTCTGCTTCCTTAAAAGCGCCCGGGGCGGCCAGGCGGGTTACGGCTGGTCGATATTCGCCAGGATCAAGAAAAAGAGATAGGCGAACACAATGACGCCCACCGCTATCAGGTAGTACCAGTAGGGCGAATAAAACCGCTTCAGCTTCACATTCTCGCCGCCTGCGGCAGGCGGCGGAGGGATCTCATCCTGCTTGAGCTTCGCCTGAAGCTTTTTGAGATATTCCGTTATCTTCACGGGATTGTTTTCGTACCGCCCGCGGAATCCGTAACGGATGCAGAAGAAATAGACCTCATAAACAAAGGTGTTGGTCTGCGGCTTCGACAGGATGTCATCCAGGATTTCGTAAAAGACTTCACCGGCATCTTCGAGGTCGAAGAGCTCCTTCTGGAGAAGCGGCCAGCTGGTGTTGAGACTGTGGAGAACATTCGTCTGGATCAGCTCGTCAATTTGAGCCACCACGGCGAACAGGACCATGTAGGTTTCCCTTCCGGAATAGTGTTCGGCAAGCGTCGCCTGAAGAAAGTCCAGCTGATTCCTGAGTTCCGCGCGGATGCGCACCATGTCGTCGATGCTCAATGCCCCCGGTGCCGCCTCCGGCTTTCTCTCCATCTCTTCGCGGTTTTCTTCCCCGGCGGCGGAAAGCTGCTCTTCCGGAACGTACAGGCTTCTCCCGCAGAGCTTTTCCATGCGGGTATAGAGTTCATGTATGGCTTCCCATGACTTATTCTTCATTTTTCTTCCTTATCTGAGGCATGCCGGTTTCAGCGTCCCCGATCTCCTTTCGGACTTCGACGGTGGCGCCGGAAATCCACGCGTTAAGGATATGTTCCACCTGCGTCAGGAAAATCTCCATCAGGGGTTCCCTGCTGGGATCGTACTCTCTGAAGCGCAGGATATATCTATGTTTCAAAAGCCCTGAAAAGCGGGTTTCCGGCAGCGGGGATTTTTCAACCCGGACATCGGCCAGCAGGTCGCAAAGGGCCTGGAACTGTTTCTGCCTCGTAATGCCCATCACCTGCAGGATGTCGATCAGGTCATCACGGCTCAATGTTTCCCGGTTGGTCAGGGTGAGAAAATGGAGAAATCCCTCGATGCTGTCCTGGAAGAGGTTTTCGGCATGGGGGACCGGGTTGACGAGGAGATCCCACTTCAGCCCCGTCGTTCTGCGGCTGTAGGGGGTGGCCGTCAGCCTTTCCGCGATTCTGGCACTGAACCAGGGCTGGAACCAGAGGGCGTCGGTCACGATGGTTCTCGGCTTTTCGAAGGCCTTGGGGAAGTGGAGGTGGAGGTAATGGCGCCTCCGTCCCTGGGGGTCCATCGATTCCTCGGTCTCGTAAGACGGGGCCGATCCGGAAAGAATGCCCGGCTTGACAAAGGCCATGCCCTCTCTGGTGACCTCATGGACACCCGTTACGGAATGGATTTCGAATCCGTAATCCTTCTCCGGGTGGCGAATCGCATAGCGTTCCTGAGTCCCGTCGCAGATGACCGGCTGGGCCGTGCCCTGACGGAGGTTCATGGCGGGGATGGCAAAGAGCTGGAACACATCCCGGTTCAAGACAAGATTCCGCGGCCATCCGGGGTCAAGGTCGAGCAGGAGGGTAAAATCGCTCCAGCTTCCCGGAGACCGGGGGACCTGAACATTCAGGAAGGTTTCCTGCCAGGGGAAGTGGAAGAAAATCCTTTCCCTGTGCAGGGGATGGGCATGATCATCAGCCGCCCGCGGCATTCCAAAGGATACGCCGCAGGGGGCTCCGGAGGATGTTTCGGTGGCTTTTTCGTTGAAGAGGACGGACACCCTCCTGAGGTGGCGTTTGAGGGAAAAAAGAACCATCTGGGAGGATTCATAATTGTTGAGGTGGTTGATGAAAAAGCTCATCTGTCCGATGTCTTCACTGCGGGCAAAGAAGGCGCCGAAGCGAAGGGCGATCCGGAATCCCTTGTCCCGCAGCAGCATGGAGAATCTGGCAAGCTCTATCGGCAGGATGCGAAGGTCTCCCAGGGTTTGAAAGACCGCCCCCCCACCGGATTCCGGAGAAAGAATCCATTCCGATCCCCTGGGGAAGATCACGGGCTCTACAAACTGTCGGCTGGGGAGGGCCTGAAGGATGGCCATAGAGGGGATGGGGGCCAGCAGGTGAGGGAAAAACTGCTGGAAGATCCTTCGGCTGACCGCGCTGATGCTGCGCGAACCGGCCAGCCGGGTGCGCGCCGAAAAAAGGGCCATCGCCTCGATCAATCGCCTCACGTCCGGGTCCTCACGGTCCAGAGGAACGCCGGGGTGCAGGGATGCGTAGGCGATGCGGAAATTTTCCAGGGCGTTCATCTCTTCCAGGAAGATTTTATACAGGCCTTCGTCGATTCTCATGCTCGCTATCTTTTCCGGTTTTCAACCTATATTGACATTGAAGCCTTTGAGGTTTCCGATTTTCGATTTCAGATCCAGCGTCGCCGACGCGTCAACGGTAATCATGGCCCCCTTCATTTCCGCGCTGGTTGTGCCGGAGAGCTTCAGGCTCATCCCGCCGATCTTCGTTTCCGAGGAACTCTCCATGGCGGAATTCATGGCCTTGTACGTCGCGTCGCTGACGGCGGAGGCATTCAGATTGCCCTTGCTTTTGATCGTGAAATCCTCACCGCTTTCATGGGTGGTCTCCTTTTTGGAGACGCAGGTGATGGTTTCCGCATGGAGCGTAAAGGCCTTGCAGTCAATGTGAATCCCATCCTCCTGCTGGGTGATCGTGCTGGTTTCATTCGCCCCCTTGACGGTCGCCGTAATCTTCGTTCCATCCATGACCACCGTCTGGGTGATCTTTCCCTCGCCGTTCTCCACCGTCAGGACGATCCCCTTCTTCTTGTCGAGCTCTACCCGGCAAACCAGGTTTCCCATAATCGCAATCCTATTTTTCTTCTGAACTCTCCTCTTTGGTCTGGAGAATAATGGTTCCTTCCTGCAGCTGGATGATTTCCGTATCATTGCTGGAAGAACGCTTCACGTTGAGCTGGGGTTTGTTGTCCACATACTCATGGCGAATGGAGGTCTGGCTGTCCTCGCTTTTCCCGAACAGAATCTGATTTCCCTGCGTGTCCAGGGGCAGCTGGCCGCCCGGACGCCAGTCCAGAAATCGGACAATCCGTGCGCCGTGAAAATCGAGCTCCACGAGCACCCGCTCGTCCTTGTAGGCCGGAAAATAAAAGTGCCCTGGTGCAAAGAGAGGCTCAAAGGGGCAGACAACCTGCAGGTCGTCAAAAATCGGAATTTTAACCCTGTAATGGTTCTTCTCCGCCTCCAGCTTATCGCCGACGAAGGGGATTTTTTCCGCCTGCTGCTCGAGCATCTCCTCCGTTTCCTCGCCGACAAAGGGGATATCGATATCGTACTCCGGATATTGATAGAGCTGATAGGTTTCTTCCTTCTCCTGCCCCTCGTCGCTGACGATTTTTCCCTCCACCTGGATGGGGTAGGCCGGGGCCTTGAAGGGTGGCAGATTCAACGCCCGTTCCCCCTTGAGCTCCAACCGGGAAGTCATCTCCATTCTGTAGGTCGCAGACATCATATTGTGATCGGCATCGGGGGCATCATGGACGGCATGGGCCTCGAGGGAGATATCCCTTACCCGGTATTCCTTCCCCTTGAGAAAAATCCTTTTGCTCCAGAGGCCGCCTTCGAATTTGACAAAGGTGCCCGGCCGGTAGGTGAGGAGGGGAAAACGCCGATGGGTCAGCAACAGCTCATGCTGCCGGCTTTTCCGCTTTCTTGATTCAAGCCGGAACGCTTTTTCAAAATTCCCGGCGTTTGATTCCAGCACCAGAACGTCCCGCCTCAGGTCTTTCTCCGCCGTACTTCGGCTTGTTTCCATTTCCTGGGGATCTTCCGCCACGGCATTGAGAAACCGTTCATTATAGCGGGAAGTCTCAGGAAAATCGATCCGATGGTCTGCGACTTCCAGTTCGCTCATGGCCGTCACTTTTCCATCCTGTTCCTTTGATCCGGACAGGGTGTACGAGTTTGTCCTGCCTTCATAAGTGAAGACGCCGTTGTAAGTCGCCGCGTACCAGATGATGAAGTCATAAAAGCTGGTTGGTTCATCGGGGGAGCCCGGCGAAAGCGTGCTGACGGCAAATTTTTCATTCAAGAATGACCAGTCATACGTCAGATTCACTCCGTCCGCCTTGTTGGCTTCGATGAGCTCCTTAACGTCTTCATCAACCATCAGATCACAGGGAAAATGCTGACGCCAGAGGACATGGGCAGGATCGGCAAAATCAATCTGGTAATGCCGATAAAGAACAGGATCGCCCTTCAGGTTTACATTCTCAATGGTGAGCTCCGTGAGAATCGCTTTGTCCGTTACAAATCCCTGCAGAGTCAGGGGTTCAATCTTCGTGTCCCTGGGCTTCAAATGCGGCTCGATATCCAGTTTGACCTCGATCAGATCCTGTTCCACAAACCTGGAGAAAAGGGGATCGTTTTCCTTCCCCCTGGCCGTTGCCGATGAAATCCAGAACTCCAGGCGTGCCGTGTAGCCGTAAGGGTGTATGGAAGCCGTCAGGAACTTGATCTGACCGCCCGGCACCTTGATCCTGTCCATGCCGATCGTCAGGGCCAGCGTCATTTTCAGGCTATCTTCGAACATTTCCCGCTCCGGGTTCATAAGTTCTTGATGTGAAAGTCATGGTGCACCGAGTTGAATTCCATGAACAGCTCCTTCTGAGTATCCTTGACCAGGCATTCGATTTTAAAGGAAATGCGGAAAGGATCGGGATGGTCCTCGACGGAGATCTTCACCACCTGCAGCCTCGGCTCGTACTGTTCGATGTTGTGTTGAACTTCCTCCATGATGACCGTGGCCAGCTGATCGCGGGAGCTGAACTGGTTCATGTCCCGTATGCCGAAATCGGAGAGGAAGCTGCCATAGCCCTTCTTGGTATTGAGCACGTGATTGAGGTTGTCAAGGATATCCTTGATGTCATCTTCTCTGCCGGTGACGGAGCGATCTCTGAATTTATTGAATAGGGCCATCGGGATGCCTTCGACTGCAACTCCAGGAAACGGTCATTCGATACGCCAGAATATATAGAAGGCGGTATCCTTCAGTTCCGGCCGATTGTAAAAAGCCACGACCTTTTCATTCAATGCATTGTCCCATTCCTCTCCCTCCTTGAGCTGATAGAATTCCACCTCTGCTCCGAAGGAGTGCTGAAAGGAAGGGTGCTCCACTTTTTTAAAGGGAACGCCCTGGAGGGCCATCTTGTGTACGACGGGTAATCGTGAGAGACAGGCCAGTTTGACTTCGTCAAGGGAAAGCCTGCTGATGACCCGGTCTTTCTGCGCCAGGAGATACACA
>MVRU01000073.1 GCA_002067745.1 Syntrophus sp. PtaU1.Bin005 | reverse complement strand
TCTCCGCCGGCGGAGAAGCCGTCTGACAGGCAATCCCGGATCGGCTTCAGCCCCGAGATGCTGCCTGCCAGAAAAACCCCTTCCTGATGGGTTTCGTAAGGGGACAGATAGTCGTCCTTCGCCTGGAAAAATCCATAGGGATCGAGCTCCAGACCGAGCCAGGCCGCAATCTGGGCCCCATCGGAACAGGGGGCCATTCCCACAGACAAGGAAACCACATCAAAGGCCCCTTGAACAGGCCTGCACATGAGGGTATTTTCCGCGCGAACCTGAATGTCCCCGTTGGGCAGGGCACTGCACTCGGATACCCTTCCCCGGACGTATTTCACGCCCAGTTCCTGGGCATACTGGTACATCTCTTCGAATCCCCTGCCGTAAGTCCTGATATCCATGTAAAAGCAGGTTACATTTGCGTCCGGGTGTCTCTCCATGATTTCGATGGCCTGCTTGGTGCTGTATGAACAGCAGATGCGGGAGCAGTAGGGATTTCCCAGCCGCTTGTTCCGTGACCCCACGCAGAAAACGATGGCCACCCTCTGGGCCGGCTGGCCGTCCGACGGGCGAAGAAGCTTTCCCTTCGTCGGCCCCTCCGGATCCAGAAAAAGCTCCAATTCCGGGGCGGTGATGACATTCGGATACACCCCGTATCCGTACTCGCCCTGCTTTCGTGCATCGAATACCTCGAATCCGCAGGTGAGGATCACGGCGTCCGCACAGACGGCATCACCGCTCGTCATGGCAAGTTCAAACCGTCCGTCTTGACGCGCCATGGTCCGGATGGACGCATTCGTCAACACCTTGATGCGCGGCGACCTCCTGGCCTTGTCGATCAATTCCGCAACCAGCGCCTTGCCGTCCTTGAAGTCGGGAAACAGCTGGGCGTATCCTGTCACCTTGCCGCCGAGATTCGGCGATTTCTCGATGATGATGGATTCAATCCCGTATCGATCCAGGGAAAGGGCAGCGCCCAGGCCGGCCACTCCGCCTCCGATAATGGCCACCCGTTTATCCATTGCCGCTCTCACCTGCGGAAACCAGTTCCATCTCTGCCGCAGCCTCCAGAGGCCGGCCGTCCAGACCGACCCAGGCCTTTGACGGGTCATAGGGGATCCCGATCTTGTCCAGAAGCGGCTCCACGGGAACCGTATGAAATTGGATCCCCGCGGTATTGTAAGGATCCCAGCCCATCAGCAGACCGGCCAATTCCTGATAGGTAAGCACCGGAACAAAATATTCTTCCCCCGTCATTTCATAAATGGCCCATTGCTCCTTATCGAGAAAAACCTGGCAGCCGGGGCAGTTTGTAAGGATCAAATCCGGCTGAAAGGGAGCCATGCTTTTCATTTTCTTGTAGACACTTGCCATCGTAGCTCCCCTGTTCGGAGAAATCATGCATTGGCGGAATCCCATGCCGCAGCAATGGCGCCTCTCCGGGTATTCCACGTTTTCCCCGCCCCATGCCTTCGCCATCCCGGACAGAACCTCACAATAATCGACACCACCCATGGCATGCTTTTCCGGGAACAATTTGCTGTAATGGCAGCCGACATGATCCACCACCCGCAGGGGACGGCCCGTTTTTTCCTCCACGAGCTGAAACTTCATGAATTCATCCCGGAGCCGGTTTCGGTAGCGGTAGTAGACATCACTGGTATGCACCAGGTATTTCGGAATTTCGAATTCGCGCCCGCAGGATTCCTTAAGCAGCCTGTCCATTTTTTTCTTCAAGCCCGGTTCATGCTCATAGAGATCCTTGCATTCGCAGTAAGCCCCGAAAGAGGTTACGCAGGTGGGCGTGACAGCGTCCATCCCCGCTTCCTGTGCGATCGACCACAGCCGGGCGATAGTCAGAAGGGTTGCCTCGATGGGCACAATGTCGCCATGGTAGCCAATCGCGGAGCAGCAGGTCCATCCGGATTGCGCATCGGTGCTTGTCCCCCAGTTGAGCCCGAGCAGGTCATAAAGTTTGGGAACCATGGCCTCCGATCCGGGATAAAGAGTCCCCAGAATACAGCTCAATGTCAGGAAATAATTATTGTCCGGAATATCCTTGACATACCGTTGCCATGCGGATTCGCGCCCCTCATGATGAATGACGTTCATGATTCTAACCCTCGCTTTTCACTTTTTCATGATACGAGTCCAGGGAGATTCCCAGCTCCTCGGCCTGCCTTCTGGCCGCCTCCTCGATGCGTTCCCACAAATACAGCACTCCCCCCGCCTGCCACAATTTTCGCACCTCATCGAGGGTATCCGGATGAACCTTTCTTCCCGAAAGGGAGCCGTCCATATCCGGGCAGGCGCCAATCCGTCTGAACATCTCTTCCTTGTGCTTGAAATAAAGGGCAAACCGCGGCCCGAAATCTCGATGGGCAATGGGCTCCGGATTGCGGAAATAAAGCGTGCAGGCGCGGTTCCAGAGGTTGCCCCCCCACAGGTGGCGTGCGGCAAACTGCTGCCTGCCCCGGACGCTTTCCACATGGTACCCTTTAATCTGGCTGAGCTGCCTCAGCGAGGAAATCATCCCGAAGGGGCTGTTCCCCCGTGGGCATTTGGGCTTGCACGATCCGCACTGGTGGCAGTACCAGATGGTGTCCGATTTCAGCAATTCAATGATTTCCGCCTCATCTTTCTCCTGAACGATCGTCATGATCATCCGTGGACTGAAATCATAAAACTCCGCCGCCGGGCAGAGGGCCGTGCAGGCGCCGCAGCTCATGCAACTGCTTATTGAATGCCGGGAAATAATGTGATTTTCAATCCACCAGACGCATGATTTCTCTTTTGCCTCCTCATACCAGCGGGTCACTTCCCGTTGCTGCTGAGAGTTTTCTCTCCAGAGCTGCTGTTCCCGATAATCCTTCTCCCTTTCAAAGGCAGTCCCGAAGAGGTATTGAATGTTGGGGTAGAAAAAGCCTTCCTCCCATTCTATTTTTTCGTCACGAAGGGCCTCATACAATCCAATCACTTCCTCATCCGGGAGGTCCGACAGATAGTTTCTGAATGTCTCCTTCTCGTCCACCGAAGTCTTTGAACGCTTTAAAAAAGAGATGAACTCCCCATGCTTTTTTAAAACGGCGTCTTCCGGAATACGATCTGTCTCAAGGCCTGCGCCTTCCCTGTGGCCGGGATAATTCTCATTTTTTAAGTCAAAGGGCCTCATGGTCATTTCTTCACCGATTGCTTTTAAAAGTCATGGCGGCCTGCAGGAACATAAAATCCCCGAAAGCCTTCCCGAAAAAACCTCTGTCAGGAGGGGAAATCAAGCGGAACGTTCAGGATAAACCGCTCAATCTCCACTAAAAAAGGCTGAAAGCCCTGTCCGGAACCATGCGATGCCAAAGACATCACCATCTTCCGGAAATCGCTGACGGCTCACCCGGCGCCGCCGCTCAAATTCTCTACCATAATAGTAGACAATAAAAAAAGCTGCCTGTCAATTAAAATTAGCGGGACTTGTCTCGCTTTTTCCATGCTGGCGGGATCGGTGAGGATGCACTGGCTTGTTTCTTTACCGCTGCACCATATCGGGGAGGGATAACGATCAGTAGGAATTGAATTTTGGAATAGTCGCTGCCCATTGCGGGCATAAGCCATGGACCGAGGGCGGATGAGAAAAGGGCCTGCTTGAAAAGCTCTCGACATAAGCGGAGCGGATGTTCTTAAAGCAGATAGCGCTTATCCGCTTCCCCGGCCCGGTGGACGGGCATCTTTGATGGCTGAAATGGACGTCACCCCCTATTCGACGGGCGAAACGCGCCGGGTCCCCTCTTCCTTTTCCTTGGACAACCGGTACCGTTTTCCGCACTCGCGGCATTGTCCCTTGCTGTCGTGAAAATCAATCCGGTTACCGCATTCGCACATCCACCCCTTGATCTTTGCCGGGTTGCCCGCCACCATGGCATAGTCGGGCACGTCCTTCTTCACCACGGCACCGGCCCCCACAAAGGCATAGCGGCCCACGGTGTTTCCGCAGACAACGGTGCAGTTAGCCCCCAGACTGGCCCCCTTGCGAACCAGCGTCGGCCGGACCTCCTTCATCCGGGAGATGGGGGAACGGGGATTATAGACATTCGTAAAGACCATGGAAGGGCCGCAGAACACGTCATCTTCCAGGGTGACCCCTTCATAGACGGAAACGTTATTTTGAATTTTTACACCGCTGCCGACGGTTACCTCGGGCGAGACCACCACGTTCTGCCCGATGTTGCACTTTTCCCCGATCCTCGCCCCGTTCATGATATGCGAAAAATGCCAGATCTTCGTCCCCTCACCAATCGAGGTCCCGTCATCGACAACCGCTGACGGGTGCACAAAATAGGAAGGGGAAGGAGGGGCTTCGACTGGCGGCTTCACCTGGTCGGCGGCTTTTTCCTTTTCCTCCAGGGAATGCTGGCTGATCTCCAGGATGCGGAGCACCCGCAGCCCTTCTTCGCCGGAGGTCAAGGGCGGCTGCCCGGTCTCCATGGCGCTCAGGAAAGCCCGGCATTCCGCTCTCAGGGGCTCTTCCCAGATCGCGGACAGGTCGATGGACTGACTGTCCGCCTTCACCGGCACCGGTGCGCCGTCCTTCCAGTTGATCGTGTGGGGATAAAGAACGAGTTTTTCCTCGACGGAAAGGGTATCATCAAAAACCAGCATCCCTTCGCTGCCCACGACGACCAGGCGCTGCTCCTTAAAGGGATTCAACCAGCTTACAAAAATGTGAGCCCCGATCCCGGAGGGAAATTTCAGATTGGTCATGGTCACATCTGGGATCCGCGCATGGAGAAAATTGTTTCCCACGGAATCGACATAGACGGGCTCTTCGCCTACAATACCCAGAACGACGGAGATGTCATGGGGGGCAAAGGACCAGAGGATGTTCTCCTCGCGCCGGATCTTTCCCAGGCTCAGCCGGCGGGAATAGATGTACTGCAGCCTGCCGATCTTTCCTTCATTGATCATGGCCTTCATCTGGATGACGGCCGGGTGGTAGTTCAGGATGTGCCCCACAAAAAGGGCCCTGCCTTGCTCCGCCGCAAGGCGGACCAAGGCGTCGCCGTCGTTGTAAGTCAGGGACAGGGGCTTCTCCACGAAGACGTGCTTCCCCGCATTGAGGGCCGCACGGGCCAGATGAAAATGCTGCGCCGCCGGTGCGGCGATAACCACCCCTTCAATATCCGGATCGTTCAGGGTGGCACGAAAATCATCGGCGACAGCCACATCCGGGTAATCCTCCAGGATCTGCTGACGCGTCTGCGGCTCCGCATCGCAGACCGTTTTCAAGACTCCCAACTGCGAAAAATTCCGTACGAGGTTCTTTCCCCAATAACCGGCGCCGACAACGGCGATATTCCTTGTCATCCCTGCTGATTTCCTCCTCTATATCCTGTTGATCACATCGGCAATTTTTTTCTGATCCCCTTCCTTCAGGTAAGGATGCATGGGAAGGCTGAAGATACGCTCCGCACAGTCGGCGCTGACCGGAAAATCCCCCGGTCTGTAGTCCAGGGCGGCAAAAGCGGTCTGGACATGCAGGGGTTTTGGATAATAAATCGCCGTCGGGATTCCTTCCTTCTGCAGGGCACCCTGAATGGCGGATCGCTGAGATCCGTTGCGGGCCAGAAGAGAGTATTGAGCCCAGACGGACAGGAAGCCTTGGGGGATATAGGGGACCACGATGGACCCATTCCCCGCCAGCAGGGACGAATAGCGCTCGGCAACCTGCTGCCGGAGGGTCACTTCTTCGGGAAAGAGGGAAAATTTAGCCAGGAGCACGGCTGCCTGAAACGTGTCGAGCCGGCCGTTGATCCCTACCCTGATGTTGTCGTATTTGTCGCTGCCCTTTCCATGGATCCGGACGGAAATCATGAAATCCGCCAGGGCGTCGTCATCGGTAAAACACATGCCGCCGTCGCCGTACCCCCCCAGGGGCTTTGCCGGAAAGAAAGAGGTGCAGGCGATATCGGCCAGCGAGCCGGCCTTTTTCCCGTGGTATTCCGCGCCGAAGGCTTGAGCCGCATCCTCAACGACAAAAAGGTCATGCTCCTTGGCGATGGCCTTTATCCGGTCGTAATCCGCCGGCAGTCCGAAAAGATCGACGGGAATAATTCCCCGGGGTGTCAGTGGCTGCGCATGCTTGTTTGCCGGCAGGGGGTAGAGTTGGGGATTGTTCTGTTTCACGGCTGAAATGGCCGCTTCGAGCTTCTCCGGGTCGATGTTGTACGTTCTGGGATCGATATCGACAAAAACCGGAGTGGCACCCAGCAAAGCAACCACTTCCGCCGTCGCGATAAACGTAAAGGGGGATGTGAAAATCGCATCCCCCGGACCGACCCCGTAAGCCATCAGCGCCATCAAAAGAGCGTCCGTCCCCGATGAACAGGAAATGGCATGCTTCACCCCGGTGAAGCCCGCCAGGTTGTCCTCCAGGGCCTTGACTTCCGGCCCCATGATGTACTGACCGTGATCCATGACTTTCAGGACATTTTCTTCCAATAGGTTGCGGATTCGCTGCTGCTGGGCAGCCAGATCAATAAAATCCATGAGCTACCTTTCCCCGGTTCTTTTTAAAATGGTTTAAATAATCGATGATTGTAAGGGTAAAGCTCCGCATTCTCGATTACAGAAAGCAATCTTTGCGAACTCTCCAATCAAGGCCTTCCGGCATATCTTTCCGCGCTCTTTACCTTGACCACTCAATTATATACCGTTTATAAAAAATGGTTCGGCAAAAAACAACAAGCGGAGCTTATACATGATCTTCCGGAAAAATTCAACTGTTTGGGGAATCCAACCGACCTCGTTTCTGCCGGCAGCGCAAACTTTCTTCAGATCTTTCGTATCTGATCCTTCAGCCGTTTGATATGTCCGCGCCCCAACCCCTTGACCTCGCAGCCGAGAGAGAGGTAGCGGCAGATCCGGCTGTCATCGAGGATACCGAAGCAATCCACGACGGCACAGGGCTTCCCCACTTTATCCAGCAGCTCATCCGGTGAAAGAGACAGGTACGTTTGATGGCGGACGGCCAGAACCACGGCGTCGGCACCCTTGAGCGCCTCCCCCAGATCCTGCTGAATGCGGAGTTCCGTGAGCTTTTCCTGATTCCGGAAAAAGCGCGACCATGAATGCCCCGGCGCCGGATAGGTGTCCTGCTTTTCGAACTCCCACCAGTGCTGGACATAAGGATCGTGGACGGAAATTTCCCCCCCCATTTCCGTCAGTTTGCGCACGAGCATTTCGGAACCGCTGTAGCGCGTATCACCCACATCCTCGCGGTAGGAAGCGCCCAGAACGGCGATTTTTGATGCGGCAACGATCTTTCCCATATTGCGCAGGGCATCGCGGACCAGTTCCGCAGCATGGAGCGCCCGGGTGTCGTTGATGTCGATGGCCATGGGCGTCAGCTTGAAAATCTCATCGTCAAACCCCATGAGGGTCCGGTAGGCCCAGACACCCAGTCCGCCGTCCTTGGGAAGACAGTAACCGCCGATGCCGGGACCGGGGAAGATCATGTTCGAGTGGGTGGGACGCACCTTGATCGCCTGGATCACCTTGATGAGATCCACGCCGTTACGTTCGGCAAAGAGGCTCCACTCGTCGAGAAAAGCCAGCAGGGTGGCCCGGAAGGAGTTTTCTACGATCTTGCAGGTCTCACTCTCAATAGGCCGGTCCAGCACCGTCAGGGGGAATTTCTCCACATTCAGGATGTCTGAAAGGAATCGCGTCACACGCTGGCGGGCCGTTTCGTTCACCCCGCTGCAGACGCGCCAGAAATCGCGGATGGAAGCCACGTATTCCCGGCCAGGCATGACCCGCTCAAAGGAGTGTGCCAGCAGAGGTTCGGCGGAATTCAGGCCCCGCCTTTCCAAGGCTTTCTTGACGATGGGATAGGCGATGTATTCCGTTGTGCCGGGGGGAACGGTCGTTTCGATCAGGACGAGGCATTCCGGCCGGATCTTGTCGCCGATGATCCGCAGGCTCTCCTCCAGAGCGGCAATCTCCGCATGGCCTGTCTGGACGTCCCCCAGGTCTTCCTTGAAATAATCGCACTGCACGTCCACAACGACCACATCGGCCAGGGAAAGGGCATCTTCGGAAAAGGTCGCCATCAGCGTCTTCTTCTCTGTGACGCAACGGCGAATGAGCGGGACGACCTCTGGATCTTCCGCCTCCACGGGGGAAATGCCCCGGTTAAACAAGGGGATCTTCCAGAAAGACCGGACCGAGGGCCTCTGCATGCCAATGACGAACTTGTTGGGTTTGCCTGTCGCTTTGTCGACGGCGTCGGCCACGACACCGGCCATCACCGCACCGACAAAACCGAGCCCCATCACGACGACGATTTCCCGACCCAGGTCCCGCTGTGCATTCACCACCTGCTGCAGTCGTTCCAATTCTCCCGGATAGTCTTCCGGCAGAGGCAGGCTGAAGCTTTCGCCGCCCGGGCTTACTGAGAGCAATCTTTCCTCAGGATTCATAGACCTTCCTTTCTTCAACAGAAATTTATTGATTTCATGATTCACAGCGATCCATTTTCAGGGATGCCCTTCAGGACCTATCTCCGGACATGCGGAGGGACCGTTCAGCCTTCCCGTCCACAATAGAGGATCCGCCGACAGATCACAGCAAAAGACAGGCCACAGCATCATCCCGAATGCCCGATGCAAAGCGGAACGTATTGATAAGGATGAGGGCGGCCGGCCTGCACCGATGCAATGCCCCATGCGTTCGCGACACGAGCGGCGGTCCATTCATCAGCAGCTTTGGGATTGTTTTGATCGCGCAGCCATGGGATCGCCTTTTTTTTCAAAGCTCCATGACGCTGTCCCGGATCATGCCGGGCCGGGGGGAGGCCTTTTAAAAGTTGCAGGGCTTGAAGGTTTTGATCAACATGGCCGTCATCGGAAAAGGCAGCTGGTTTCATGAGGGTAACATCCGGCATCAAGAGCAGCGCTAACTGGGAAAAAAAGACGGCCCGGACCGGTCACAGCCAATAGTCGGAAAAAGCAGGTCAATCCGATTCACAAGCCGAAAACCAAGATCACATATCCTGAAAGGATGAGCCATCCTCCTGGAGATAAAAACGACGGCAGACCTTATTAAAAACCTTCCGGAAAGTCAATCTTTTTTAACCGTTCCGTGTGCCTGTTTCTCCGTAAAACGTCGTTGTTTTTTTCGCAAGATAAGTTGAATAAACCCTTTACAGACCGGATTATGAATCGGGGAAGCAGGACACGTCTCCGTCGGGAAAAAGAATGGGCTCAACGGATCCATTCCCCTCCCGAGGCAAAAATGCTTTTCTTTGACCTTCCCGATGTGATAAGCGCAGTTCTATCAAGGGACGGAGTGCAGCCTGTTGTCCACAGCATCCTGATCCGATGAGGCGCGCTGACCGCGTTGAATCGCATGGACCTTCAGCAACCGGGGAATCATTCCCCCCTGAGGTCTTCTCCCTAAGCGGAGGCCTTTCGTCTTCTTGAGAAAAAGAACCCCCGAGAGTGGCGCCCCCCTTCGGGCATATCCCGGAAATAGACTGATTGTAAGGAGTTTCCATGCCTTCCGTTGGCGATCTCATTGATGCCTATTGTCTGCGCTGCAGACTGACCCTCTCCCACGTTATCCTCTACGAGGTGGGCGGAACCATTGACAAGGTCAAATGCAGGACCTGCGGTGCGGAGCACAAGTATCGCGGAATGAAGCCGGAAAGCCAGCGCGGCGCCGGCCTTCTGAAACGGGCTGAAGGAAGGCGGGGGACATCTGCAAGCCCCTCTTCGAAGGCCGAAAAGGCAAAACCGGTGCTCAGGGAATGGGCTCAAAAGCTTGAAGATCTCAAGGATGCAGGAGGAATCCGAACTTATTCCATCAGCGGATCCTATTCTCCTGGAGAGGCAATCCGCCATCCGAACTTCGGAATTGGATTTGTGGAAAAGGTCATTTCCGAAACCCGAATGGATGTCCTTTTTCAGGATGCCCTGCGCCGAATGGCCATGAACATGCCCTGACCTATCCCTTGAGTTTTTTCACCAGTTCCGCCACCCTTCCGCCGCCGCTATTTCTCCTGGCCCGGAACCTTTGTTAACTCCAGGACAGCTGATGTCATGGCGGCAATCCCGCTCTGAATCGTCGGTTTCGGAACGGGCGCCAGATAGGGGCTGTGCAGGGGGGGCATGTTTCCCCTGGGATCCGCCATGCCCAGCCCGAAAAAGCAAAGGGGGATCCGCGGCTCTGTCAGGCCGAAATGGGCGAAATCCTCCGACACCGTTAACACGGGCATTTCAAGAACCCTGGAACGCCCGAAGGTCCGCCGGAATCGGCGAGCAAGCCTGCGGGTGAGCCTGGGATCGTTGTAAAGCGCCGGCGTGTAACCCCGGAGAGAAAGCCGTGGGAAACGGTTTTCTGGAATTCCGGCAGCCCAGGCAATTCCGTCAGCGGTCCGTTTAATGGAGCTGATGATCCGGTCGTGCTGTTCACGGCTCAGGGCCCGGATGCTGATCTGGAAGAAGGCCTTTTCCGGGATGATATTGTCCCTCGCGCCGGCGTGAATGGAGGAGACGGTGAGGACCACCGGTTCCGAGGGATCGGTTTCGCGGCTGATCAGGGTCTGAAAGGCCATGATCATCTGAGCCGACAGGACGATGGGATCAATGGCCTCATGGGGCCGGGCGGCATGCCCTCCCTTTCCGAACACGGTGAGCTCCACCGCTGTCGAACCGGCAAACCAGTAGCCTTCGCGGTAAAAGAGGGTTCCCACCGGTTCAGGCAGTACGTGAAGACCAAGGATAAAGGCGGGGCGGGGAAATCGGGAAAAGAGGCCATCGGCGATCATGGCCGCTGCGCCGCTGGCGTTCTCTTCCGCCGGCTGGGCAACCAGGACCAGGGTTCCCCGCCAGAGATCCCGGGCCTGCCCAAGCCATCGAGCCGTTCCGATAAGAACGGTCATGTGGACATCATGGCCGCAGGCGTGCATGACGCCGACGTTCTGACCCGCCTCCGTAAGCGTCCTGATCCGGCTCGCATAGGGAAGCCCGGTTTTTTCCGTAACCGGCAGAGCGTCGAGATCCGCCCGGATCATCACCACCGGCCCGGGACCGTTTTCCAGGACCCCCACCACGCCATAACCGCCAATCCGCGACGAAGTCCGGAAACCGGCCTTTTCCATCTCGGCCGCCATCCGGCGCGACGTTTGTTCCTCCTTTCCGGAAAGCTCCGGAAAACGGTGGAGATCCTGGTACAGGCTCTCCAGGAGGGGATATTCCTCATTCTGGCAGGCCATGATCGCGTTGAGCAGGCCATTCCTTTCGAGATCGGGACGTTTTCCGGAACGCATGCAACTTCCTTCTAAAATTTCAGTCTCTTCTTCATTCCCCGCATGGCGGCCATCCGCATTTTCCGGCATCCTGCAGGAATTTAAAGAGGCTGTCAGCGGCGGTCCTTCCGGCATTGAGGCATTCCGTGCCCCGGTTGCCGCCGGCGGAAGCGGTCTTTTCAGGGACTTCAAAATCCGCAACGATCCGGGGATCGATTTCTTCCGCTTTACTTGAGCCTTGAACACGACCCCGCATCTCTTTTGACTGCACCGGGCTGATTTCATTTTTTGCCGCCGGCAATGTGCAGGGCCAGCCAGGGAGCCAGGTTGAAGAGCCACGTTCCTGCTTTGAACAGGGCCATGCCAGTATAGTGAATCGCATCAAACGTCTCAACAGATATTTGAAACCATCGCCCATGAAGGCGATACATCCAGTCGTGAGCTAGAGCAAAAAACAGAAACCAGACGAGCAGAAGGCACAGGTTGATCAGGGTGCACCAGCCCAGAGCATTCCGAATATCCCTCAAAGCCATGACGTTTCCTCCTTGAAGAGATCGGGTCGACTGCGGCGGAAGGGGAGATCGGCCTCTCAACCTGTCGCCCGGATCTTCTTCTGTCCAGTCCTTCCATGACCGCCTTCAGGGCAGCTGGCGCACCGCACTGTATACAAGATAGACGCCCAACCCCATGACAAAAACCCCGAAGGCCAGCTTCAGATGGGGGCCGCTGAGGCGGTTGGAAAGGATCGCACCGAGCCAGCCGCCCACAAACAGGGCGGCGGCAACGATGAGGGCGGCCTTCAGGTTGACCTGCCCGTGGCGGTAATATTCCAGCACGGCGGCAAGCCCCACGGGGGGGAGCAGGACGGCAAGGCTGGTTCCGATCGCGGAATGGGTGGAAAACCCGGCCAGATAGATCAGAGCGGGAACGATGAGCACTCCACCACCGATTCCGAACAAGCCGGCGGCGATTCCGGAAAAAAGCCCGATCAGGGTCAGTAGAATCAGCGAAGCGGGATGCATGGAAAAGATCCCCATGGTTCCGGGCATGACGGATATGTGAAGAGGGAAAGAGGAATTTTCATCGGAACCGATTTTTTCTTCCGGAAAATGGCC
>MVRU01000072.1 GCA_002067745.1 Syntrophus sp. PtaU1.Bin005 | reverse complement strand
CCCAAAGTATAAACACTGCTCTGGGTGGTCAAAATTCGATTATCACAGGTGGTCAATTTTCGGTTGTCATTACCAATCTTCGAACAATTTCCTCTTGGGGTGTATGTCCATTTTTTTCAATATGAATGTACGCATCGACCGGATGAACCTGAAATCTTTCATATCAAGCAAGGCTGAAGATCTATCGCTTTCAGGAAGAAGTTGATGAATTTAGCCGGAACGTTTTTTTAAAAATGTTTGGCACCGGAAAGTGTGAGATACATCTACAGAGGATGCACTCTGAGCAATTAAAAAAAGCATCTATTACCATTTGAAATATGGACGATAAGGCATGGAAATTTCTGACCCTTCCTTTATGTCAGGCTGAACAGATGTATTCTATCACCGTCTATCTGGAAATGTAATGCGGCCGCCAAAATAGCCAAGTGCGACAACATTCAGGGCCGTAGTTACTACCAGTACATGATAAAGTCCATGAATCGGCCCTGTAGGATATGAGTCAGTAAAAAAGTATTGGTATCCAAATAGACAAAGGACGCCCAGCATGGAAAATGGAAGAAGAATAGATAAGAGAATCTTTGCCTTGAATTCAAATGAATTTTTACGTTGATAATTATAACGCCAGCTGAGATAGCCTGTCAGAATAGTAAAAGGCATTATAATTGTAGCTACAATCAGATTGAAGACACCAGCCAGCTCCGTGATCCGTAAATCAAATAAGATGCTGACGATTGAAAACAGTGCAGCGGTGACAGAAAGTGCAATAGGGAAATGAGAGGATATGGGATGGGGATGTTTGGAAAGCAATAAGGCAACCCATGCGTGGGGAAGTTCAATCGAAGTCAAAGGACTGGCGACTATCTTTCCTAACAACTTAGCTTTGGACAGTGCATCTATACCGTGCGGAGAAATTTCCATGTCTTTTGTGAGATCCGTTCCGGCCATATGTCTGCCCATGTGAAGTCCATTCTTCCATAACTTACTTTCGGGAGATACTTCGTATACATTACCTCTGTAAGCAAAAAGAATAGGCCGTCCGTTTTTTCCATCGCCCAGTTTAAGTTCTTCGGCAGTATACAGTGTCATCAGCCCTTTCCTTTCTGTCGTCAATTGATGGAACCTGACCAAGAACTCACCCTTGCATAAAAAACGGCCTCACTTCCATTCCAGGCTTCTCGTTGCGAAATGGGACCACTTCCTTTGCTTCTCTTAAAGAAAATTTATCATATTACGCCAAATTTCTGCAGCCATTATAGAGGCCAATTCTACCAAATCTATCAAAAGAAAAAAGTTACTTGCTCAGAAAAATTATCAGGACTATTATAAACGTATATTTTTAATCAGTTTCCCAGGCTAATAATAGAGGCAGTCAATTCCGTAAAAGGAGGGCGCTATGTCACTATTTGGAGTGCAGGTTTCTGTCATGGTTCACGTCCTTTTCGGCGTTTTGGGGATTCTCCTGGCGGTGGCCCTTTTTGTCTACGTCCTGAATGCGAGTGAAAAAAATATCCCCACAATTCGAGGGCTAAGCCTCTGTTTGGCTTTGTCCATGGTCGTTTCTTATGTTATCGGAGGATGGTGGTATATTGTTCACTATGCCCATGATAAGGCCATCATCCTTAATGGACCATGGGAATGGACACATTCATTTTTCATGGAGTGGAAGGAACATTTCTTCTTCTCCCTGCTCGTTCTGAGTATTCTTCTGCCTGTCATTACCTATCGAAACAATCTCTTAATCCCTGAAAACCGGAGACTTACTCTCATTGTCACTTCACTGATCGTTCTCATTGGCCTTGCCATGGAAGGCGCGGGAGCGGTCATCAGCAGAGGGGTTCTTATGGGCTGTATGGGGAAGGTAGGGCCATGAAAAATACATTGGATAAAGCAACTATCGGGTTTGTTCTTTCTGCCGGCTTTGTAAATATTCTCAATGCCTTCCTGGTGATTTTTAAGGAACTGACACCTTCATTCAAGAAAGCCATGGCTGATGCCACTGGCCACCACTGGATAACCCATGGAATGATCATCCTTGGACTTTTTGTCATATTGGGCTTTGTCTTCTCAGGAACAATCAAGCCAGCCTATCGGGTTGCTGAGAAGCTATCCCAGATGATTCTCTTGTCTGTCGTCATTGGGGGAGGCCTGATCACTGCGTTTTACCTACTTCATTGAAGGCAGTTCGCCATTAGCCTCTGTGTCTATTGTGTATTGAAATCTACTACATAAGCAAAATGCGTCGGCTCAACGCTTGCAGGAAGAACTTGATGAATTTAGCCGGAATGTTTTTTCATAAAATGTTTGGCACCGGAACGTGTGGGATCTACGAGTCAAAGGAATGAAAATAATTGATGTGGATTGGCGTAATGTCCGATATCCATTGGAGCTCTGCTGTAGGGTAGATAATCAAAGAAGTAAAACGGGGATCACCCAAGTAGGCGCCCCCGCATGGTTGAACATTTCCCCACAAATTCTACCCGATTTTGATCCGGGCATCGCAGACTTCGACGCCTTTTTGGGGATGCAAATATCGGGTTCAAGTCCATTTCCCGGATTTCCGGATGTTTTTCCACTAGATGGGAACCTTGCAGGATAAAGTTCTCCACCGCCGCAAGGTCGACCTTTTCTCCTCTGGGATTCTTCAAGATTTTATAACCCTGGAGATCTTCCATGATCTCCTTCGCATCCCGTGCCTCAAGAGGAATGAGCCTGAATGAAACATCCTTGAGGGCTTCAACAAAGATTCCACCCAATCCAAACATGATCACCGGGCCGAATTGTTGGTCCGTCATGGTCCCAACGATCAGTTCGAGCCCCTTGCCAAGCTTCTGGACAATAACGCCCTCCAGCCTTTTCCCAGGATGATTGGAGGTAAAAGTATGAACGATGTCCGTAAAGGCTGTCCTCACATCATCCTCATCCTTGAGAAAGACCTTAATTCCTCCGGTTTCCGTCTTGTGCACAATGTCGGGAGAGGAGACCTTGAGGGCGACGGGAAAACCTATTTGGGAAGCTATCATCACGGCCTCATTTTCATCTTTTGCAAGTACGGTTTTCAGTATGGGAATCCCTTCCTTATCAAGAAAGTCGAAAGCTTCAACACCGAGTAATAATCGTTCCATTGTTAGTTCTCCCTTGCTGACAATAGATTGGCTTTCCAAAGATTGCTCATGGCTTTCGCGGCCCGTTCAGGGGTAGGAAGGATAGCGATACCCTTTTTCCTGTCGAGCCCTTTGATCCCTTCGTCCCAAACACCGGGGGGCGATGTAATAACACTGATTACCGGTTTTTTAAACGCATCGATATTCTGAATATGCTCTGCCATCGCAGAGGCCAGGGAAAGATTCGCCGACGCGTACAAGTTGATGAAAATGGCGCCATCGATGCCTTCATCTTCGAGCACTGCATTGAGGATATCGAACATGGCTTTCGGATTATACCACACAGGGCCCATGTCAACCGGATTGGTGCGGATGACGATGGGTGGAAGGTACTCATTGATCTTTTCCTTCGTTGCCGAAGAGAACGGCGAGAGACTTAATCCATATGCCTCCAGAGCATCTGCTGCTATGATTCCAGGACCTGCCTGGCCGGAAAGAACCGCAATGTGATTTCCCCTGGCGAGAGCACAGGAATCGAGCACTTTTGCCGTGTCAATCAATTCTTCTGCGGACGTAACCTCCAGAATTCCCGCCTGACGAAAAGCGCCTCTCCAAATTTCGTGATTGCCGGCAAGGGAACCGGTGTGAAATTTACTTGCGCTATCGCTTTTTACGCTTTTCCCCGATTTATAGGCGACGATAGGGTTTTTTCCTCTCAACAATCTGGCCATGTCGAGGAGTTTCCTCGGTTCATCGAGGCCCTCTATGTAAAGGGCAATGACCTTAGTGGCCTCGTCTTCTTCAATAAAAAACTGCACGGCTTCCGGGAAACCCACGTTGAGCCGGTTTCCGAGGCTCATCAATGACGATACTCCCATTCTCTGATGAATGGCCAGGAACCCACACAAGTGGCATAGTCCGCCGCTCTGGCTTATGATGGCTACGCCGCCCTTTTCCAATTGACAGAATTCAGAGGTAAAAGATGCATCAATCCCGAAGGCAATATTGGCAAAACCGGATGTATTGGGGCCAATGACCGGCAGTTCGTATTGATCGCATATTTTGCGAATCTTTTCCTGAAGGACTGCTCCCTGCGAGTCCTCAATTTCCCGGAAACCCGCCGTAATAAGCACCGCCCCTTTGACGCCCTTCTCTCCACACTGATGCAGTGTCTCGGGCACGAGCGCGGCAGGCACCACAATGATCGCAAGGTCGATTTCCCCCGGCACTTCACCTATAGAATGATAGGAATCAAGGTTCCACACTTTTCCACCTTTTGGATTTATGGGGTATATTTTACCCGCATAATGGCCGACAAGGCTCTTCATCACGTGACAACCAAGTTTGTCAAAACTGTTTGATGCCCCTATGACCACAACCGAGTCAGGAGAAAAAAGCTTCATCAGTTTTTTTGTCATCATGTGTTTCATTTCCTCCTTATTGTTGTGTGAAACCTGGGGGAGAAAAATTCCGGCCTAAAAGATGGTGCTGCAAACTCGCCGATAATGATCAGCAGCAATGTAGCATATAACGAAAACATAGAGAATCAATACATTCAGGAGGAAGAACTTGATGAATTTAGCCGGAACGTTTTTTCATAAAAATGTCTGGCAGCGGAAAGTGCGGGATACATCGACGAATCTGAACCGCCCATTGCATCACCAGTTCGACAGTTATTTATTGAGGTTAAGATTTAAGATGGCTGCACATCTGTAGCATATTTCTTTGGGTAAGGACAATGGTAGGCCTCCTTTGAGTAATCTATGTGAGAAGAATAGCTTCGAATTTTCATTCAGAACTCAACTTTCGCAGGAGCGATAAATATGTAAATGCCTGTTATTATTAGTGGTATGGCGTCACAAAGTGTGATATATGGGTTTTGTTCCCCAACAAGAACCCTTTACGCACGAGGTGACGCCATGGGACAGATAGTAACAGACAACGTTTCCTTTGAAAACCAGATTCATCAATTCTTTCAAAATCAGAGAATCGGCAAGCTGTTGAAGCACAGCAACATCAGCAAGGAAAAGGGGATCTCTCCGGTAGCCGTGTTCCGCATGCTGTTTACCCGGGACCCTGGTATTTAGCGGCAAGAGCCTGTACCGCACTCTCGAAGCAGAGGGAAGCTGTGGAATGGGTAAGGACACAGTGTATCGCTTTCTTAATTCGGTTCATAGCCATTGGAGAAGATTCCTTCTGCTGTTGAGTTCACAGGTGATCCGACAGGACCTGAAACCACTGACTGATGCCAGTACCATGAAGGTGCTCATCGCCGACGATACGCTCTACCGGCGTAATCGGAGCAAACAAGTCGAGTTGCTTTCGCGGGTCTTTGACCATACTGAACATCGGTATTATCGCGGATTCCGGATGCTCGCTCTGGCTTGGTCTGACGGTAACAGTTTCCTGCCCATTTCCTACACCCTGCTGGCTTCCAGCAAGGAAAAGAATCGGCTGGTTCCCGTACGATCCGATCTTGACCGTCGCACCAATGGGGCGAAGCGACGCCGGGCAGCGATCCGCAAAGCAACGGACGTCCTGGTCGAGATGGTGGCCGAGGCCACCGAAACCGGGATTGAAGCCAGTCACCTTCTGTTCGACAGCTGGTTTGCCTATCCCGCAATCATGAGGAAGTTGCTTGTCAAGGGGATGCATACCCTCTGCATGCTCAAGGTTACGGAAAAGATCTTTTATCGCTGCCAAGGGGAGGATCTCCATCTTGCAGCCATCTACCGAAAGATTCGCAAACGGCGAGGCCGCGCGAAGATTCTTGCTTCAGTCAGAGTCGAGATCGGCAAAGACGACAACGGGATTCCCATTCCGGCGAAGATTGTCTTCGTCCGGGACCGCCGCGCCAAAAAGTGGCTGGCCCTGCTTTCCACCGATACGACCCTGAGTGACGAAGAGATCATCACGACCTATAAGCGCCGCTGGGACATAGAGGTGTTTTTTAAAATGGCGAAATCATTTCTTAATCTCGCCAAGGAGTGCGAGAGTCGGTCCTATGACGCTCTTGTTGCCCAGGCCCATGTGGTTTGCTGCCGATACATCATGCTGGCCCTTGCCAAGCGGACGAACCAAGACCCCCGAACTCTTGGGACCCTGTTTCATGCCTGCTGTGAAGAACTCGAACAGGTGACTTTTGCCGAAGCCTTGGCCATGATGTTGATGCTATTGAAGCAGGCATTGGCAAATGTTCCAGAAATGACCAGTGAGCTGATTCAATCCTTGTTCGAACGTTTTCTTAAGGAACTTCCGCCCATTTATGGGGCGCGTTGGCTACTTGACCGGCAATATGGAGCCGTCTCTTCTTAAAGAACGACTAGTTAAACGCATTTAAGCTTGTGCGAAAGTTGAGTTCAGAAGTAATGCTTTGGAAAATACCGTCTTGACACGTTCGACGACTCTGGGATACAAAAAATTTTGGTGATGGAGTTCACCTGTAATGAACCGCCCACCCTAGGGCTGATGACTCCTACGTGGATGAAGTGATCCATCCCACGACAGGAGATTTGAACAGGGAACGATCTATTTATCAAGACAACTCCTGTCGTGGAATAACCGCAGGAGTTTTTTATGGATCGGATGCCCGACGAACGTCCCCGACACATTCATTCCGTGGAGCCTCTCCTCCATTATCTCCGGCAGATCTGCACCCATTTTCAAATCGCCTCACTAAATCGTCCGCTGGAGGCCGCCGAAAGCCTTCTAGTCCAGAACAGGCCCATCGACGTGGCCATCCTCGGTCAGTTCAAGGCAGGAAAAAGTTCCTTTCTCAACAGTATTCTGGGCAAAGCAGTCCTTCCCGTGGGCGCCATCCCGGTCACGACGGCAATTACCCGCTTGCAATACGGGGAAAAGGAGCGGGTACAAGTCCGCCATTTTGACGGGTCCGTTACCGAGGTGACCCTTTCAGATCTTCCCGATTATACATCGGAAGCGAAAAATCCAAACAATCAGCGAAACGTCGAAGTGGTCGACATCGAACTTCCCTCTCTGAAGCCGTATGCCGGTCTCCGGCTGGTGGATACCCCGGGTTTGGGAAGTGTTTTCGCCTACCATAAATCGACTTCGGAAAACTGGCTCCCCGAAGTGGGTGCAGCCCTGATGGCCGTCAGTTCCGACCGGCCCCTCTCGGAAAACGACCTGGAGCTGATTCGGGAGCTGACCCAGTACACCCCCAACATCCTGCTGTTGCTGACCAAGACGGACCTGCTCTCGACGGAGCAGCAGGACGAAGTGATCGCCTTTTTCCACCAGACCCTTCAGCGGGAACTAAATCGGGATTTTCCCCTTTACCTCTATTCCACGCAAGTCGATACGGAACATCATAAGCAGCGAATTGAGCGGGAAATACTACAGAGCCTGTCGAGCAACCGGGACAGCGAATTCCAGCGGATCCTCCGGCACAAGACCAAGTCCCTTCTGCGAAGCATCCTGGGCTACCTGGACATCGCCCTGCAGACGGCTCTTCAGGCCGATTCGGATCGGGAGGGACTGCGGGCCCAGATCCTCAATGAACAGGTCAACGAGGAACTCATGCGGGAGGAGCTTGGACTTATCGCCCGTGAAAACGCACTGCAGACCCGCCCCATGCTCAAGGCCTACCTGGACCGGTTTTACGGACCCCTTGTAGAAAAGACCACAGCCAGACTGGAAAAAGACATCCCCTCCTGGAAGGGGAATCTCTGGCAACTGTCGCGGCACTTTGAAGCGTGGACGTCGGAAGTCATGACGGAAGAAATGTGGAAAATCTCACGATCCGAGTCTCCACATTTTTTTGGAACCCTGAAGAAATCCCACGCGAGTTTTTCCCGTTCCCTGGCCGCTTTCCGGAGGTTCCTTGATGAGAACATCCAGAAGGTGCTGGGCATCCGCCTGGCCGAGGTGGACTGGAACATCGAAGTGGCGGAACCGGAGCATCCCGATATTATCGCCACGAAATCCTTTGACATTCATCTCGATCTGATCTGGTTTCTTATTCCCATGTTTTTATTTCGCAAAGCCTTCGAACGGCACTTTGTCCGGTGCCTTCCGCGGGAGGTGGAGATGAATCTCTCCCGCCTGGCATACCAGTGGGAAAAACGAATCAATGCCGCCATTGATTCCATGAAGGAACAGGCTGTCGGTTACGTGCGGGATGAACTGACAACCATCGATGCCCTTCTTTCAAAAACAGGAGGCCAGAGCGAGGAAATTCGACGGATCACGGAGGAACTCAAGGAGGCGTCGGAGCGCCTGGAATCTTAGGAGAAAAGGGTGGGACGGCCTTCCATGAAGCCTGCAAGACCCACCAGACACCATTTGCCGAGGCCTTACGGTAAGGTGCCCAGACCTTTCACGCCCTGAAGGACATCCTGGGGAAAAAGGGATATGCCACGAGCGTAGGCGACGAAGGAGGATTTGCCCCAAACCTGAAAAGCAACGAAGAGGCCTGCGAGCTGATTCTTCAGGCCATTGAAGCGGCTGGTTTCAAGCCAGGCCAGGATGTTGCCATCGCCCTGGATCCTGCCGCCAGTTCTTTTTTCGGGGACGGCGCCTATCAGCTGACAAAATCAAACCAGGGGACAAAAAACAGCGAGGAAATGATTGCGATCTATAAAGACTGGATCAAGAAATATCCCATTGTCTCGATTGAAGACGGCCTTGCCGAGAACGACTGGGAGGGTTTCAGCAGGCAAACGGCGGAACAGGGGGATCAGATTCAGATTGTCGGGGACGATATTTTCGTAACCAACACCCAATACATTGCCCGCGGCATTCAGGAGAAAACAGCCAATGCCGTCCTGATCAAGCTCAACCAGATCGGCACCGTAACGGAAACCATCGAAGCAATCAATCTCTGTCGTAAGGCTGGTTGGGGATATGTCGTTTCCCATCGTTCCGGTGAAACGGAAGACGCCTTTATTGCCGATTTTACGGTAGCTATGCGAGGCGCTCAGATCAAGACCGGTTCCGCCTGCCGCAGCGAACGCATCGCCAAATATAACCGACTGTTGGAAATTGAAACAGAGCTGGGCAAAGCCGCTCTCTTTGTAAATCCTTTTCAACGCGGGTCGTAAAATGACCGCTGGTCATGGGATCCACTGATAACGGATCAACAACCTTTTGATTGCCTTGGCAAATCTTCAGCTGGATGCCTAAGAATGGTGCTCCATATGCAACGGAAAATATTGGATTACGTGCTGGACCGGCGGTGTCGCGAGGGGGGGTACTGTTTTTACAAACTGGAGGAGCCCAACGGTTCGGACACATTTTTTGCCTTATCCATCCTGAACGGGCTCGGCGCTCCGCGGGAAGATTCAAAGACGGCGGCGTACCTGCAGAAGATGCAGCATGAAGATGGCTCCTATGACTGGGATAAACGTCGCCGTTGGCGACGTCATCCTGATCGGAGAAGCCCCTGCCGGAAAACAATACCCACGGACACTGCACATCGTTTTTGAGGTTACCGAAATCCACGGTATTCGACGGGTGCAACAGGAAGCCACCTGTTCCCTGGATGTGGCCTGGGTTTCCGTGAAGAAATTACCCGACCTTGCCCTTTATCCCGATGTAGGCAAGCAGCTATATGCCTATTTCACCGCAGAATCACGGCATACCTTGACATTCATCAGTAATTGCATGGCACGGGGTTACTGGTAGCGGATCCTTAACGGCCCTTCCTTACATCTCTTCATAATAGCGAGCGACTCGATTGATGATCATGATATCTACTCTTGACAAAAACACTCGGGTTTGCATAATGGCGCGCGTTGTTTGATTTCACTTCTATTGAACAGGTGATGGGGTTCACCTTATAACCGCTTTTATTGCTGATGACTCCTGCAAAATTCTTAATAAGGAGTCACTGCATGGAAACGATTTATCTCGTCGCGGCATTCTGGTTTTTTGCCGCCGTCTTGTCCACCGTTTTAGCCAACCGCCTGAAAATCTCCATCGCCCTGATGGAAATCATCGTCGGGTCCCTCATCGGTTTCGCGGCTTTTCATCTTGATTGCTTCGACAAACTTGATCTGAATGCAGACTGGATGAAGTTCTGCACGGGAACCGGTGCCATGTTGCTGACATTTCTCGCCGGGGCGGAATTGAATCCTGACGTCATGAAATCCAAGATCAAGGAAGTGTCCATAATCGGATTGATTGGATTCTCCTCCCCCTTCATCGGCTGTTTTCTGATTTCATACTACCTCATGGGGTGGGGGTTAGAAGCGAGTTTGCTGTGCGGCATCGCTTTATCGACGACCTCCATGGCTGTCGTCTACGCCGTGATGCTCGAATACGGATTCAATAAAACCGATTTCGGCAAGGGCATCCTGGGAGCCTGCTTCGTCAATGACCTGGGGACAGTCATCGCCCTGGGGTTGATATTTGCGCCTTTTACCTATAGAACGATCCTATTCATTGCTGTAACGATCCTGTTGATTTTTACCCTACGCCCGATGACGGATTTCATCGTCAAACGATTCGCCTATAAGACTGCCGCCATTCGAGCCAAGTGGGTTTTATTCATCTTGCTGTCCATGGGGGTCCTGGCTTTGTGGTCTGGCAGCGAACCCGTGCTGCCCGCCTATGTCTTTGGGATGATCTTGGCGAAAACCATGGAAGAAGACGGTCATTTTGTCAGGAGACTCAGGACACTGACGATCGGCTTTCTAACCCCTCTCTATTTTCTTAGAGCCGGCGCCCTGGTATCCATACCGGCGTTGATCGCTATGCCCAGTATCTTTCTGGCGCTTTTCGGAAGCAAAGTTGTTACGAAGATATTTGGCCTGTATCCGGCCATCCATCGTTTCCGGGAGGACACCAAGGAAAAATGGTACTACACGTTGTTGATGTCCACCGGGCTGACATTCGGAACCATCTCCGCTCTGTACGGCTTAACTCACGACATCATCACCAAGGAACAATATTCATTTATCGTCGGGGCAGTCATCGCCAGTGCCGTGATTCCCACTTTAATCGCGAACAGATATTTTCTGCCAAGCCATCTGCTGGAAGCACCGATTCTGGATGATCAGGCGCCAGACGAAAAAGATATTACAAACAAACTGTAAATCTCGATATGTATTCTTTGATAAACTTCTGGTTGATAATCACTTAAGGAGTTGCAAATTTCACTGGAATTCAATCATCCGTTTGGAAAAAGCTGACTCCGACTTTGTATTTGAAGTCTTGCATTCAAACAAGAAAGCAAAAGAGAAAAACAAGGAAGGACTACAGCAAGGCGGGTCTCTAGAAAGACCGGCATGCCAATAGTGCCACTTTCAACCGGTATTCCATCAAATGTCCCGAATATCTGCTGAAACGCTTTGATTTTAGAAATCTTCAGGGCCGGCGCACAAGCCAAAGGGAATGGCTTCGGAAGGAAAGCGATTTTTTGAACGTATGCTCATGCCGGATGCACTAATTTCAGGGCAGGGAAATCTTGGAGGACAGGGGACCATGGGAACCTGAAGGGACGGGTGCACGCTGGTCCGAGCGGAAGCAGCTGCCGGACTGTGATTTGGCGTAGCACTTCATCTGGGAGACCGCCTCGGTCAGCTCCCCATAGTGCGACAGCCCATGGGCGCGGCGATGGGTCACCCCTCCGATGGAGACGGTCATCAGGGGAAAATGCCTTATCTGCCCCTGCCGATCCACGGATTCGATATAACCCCGTCCCCGGTCATCGGGATCATAAAAGGTCGGAATAATCTGATCGAAGGCTTCGACAATGGCTTTCGAAACGGCTTCCGCAAGGCCCACATCCATGATAAAAATGAAATCATCGCCTCCGATATGCCCGATATAGCTGCCCCGGGGCTGCCGGCTTTGAACAATGCTCAGGATGAGACGCCCCATGACGCGGAGGACCTCGTCGCCCCGGCTGAAACCGTACTTGTCGTTGAAGGGCTTGAAGTGATCCAGATCGGCATAGGCCAGGTCAAACTCCTCACCCCGGTCCAGGCGCGACTGGATTTCACGGTTGATGGAGATATTTCCCGGCAGCCGGGTGAGAGGATTGATCTCCAGCAGCCGTTCGGATCGCAGGATGCAGAGTTCAACGCGGTTGAGCACCTCCGCTTCGAGATCCTTTCTGCGGAGATAATCCTCAACGGGCAGGATATCCCAATTCAGGACTGAGTTTGGTTCACCCAGAATCGCAAGAAAGGGAAGCTGTCGGAAAAGAGGTTCAGCCTTGAACGTCCGAAGGACATCCGCCGTCGCCTCATCATTCTCCTGCCATTCGATCAACACCAGATCCGGCACGTTTGTGTAAAGAAAATCCAGGGCCTGCTGAATCCCCTTGAAGAAAACAACGGAATAAGAGGCGCACAGTTCGCGCTCC
>MVRU01000071.1 GCA_002067745.1 Syntrophus sp. PtaU1.Bin005 | reverse complement strand
TGACCGATGTCAGGGACGAAAGTTTGGTGTTGATTTCGACGATGTGGCTGGAAAAGGCGGGGAGTTCACCCTTGCTGTGTATGATTTTCATCAGAAAATCGGTGGTCCCGCAAGCGGCCTGACCGCTGTCCCCATGCTCCGGGGAACCAGGGCCTTCCCCGGGAATCGGTTCGTTCGCCATGCCTCCGGTATACCGGCCTTCCAAATGAGTGTCCAAGTTTTTTCACCCGCTATGAAACGTTATAGAATGCTTCCTTCCCGGCAAGGCTTGAAAACCAACGATTCCATACCATGGCGATGTCGCTCCGCACGATAGCAGGATTTCCGTTCCGTTCGATCAATCATCTCATACCCCCTGCCGCTTGATTCCATGCCCTCGGCCCCCTCGTTCTTCGTCAAGGACGGACAGAAGAAGTATTGATTCCGGCCCTTTTGCTTTGCCTGATACATGGCGATATCCGCATTTTTGAGAAGCGTTTCCGCATTTTCACCATCTGACGGATATATGGCGACCCCGATGCTGGTCGTCAAATAATAATCGCGGCCATTGAGCCTGAAGGGATCCCTGAAGCTGTTCAAAATCTTTTCTGCGACGAGCTTCATGGATTCAGCATGCCTTTGATTAGTAATCATGATCACGAACTCATCTCCGCCTATCCTGGCGACGACATCGGATTTTCGCACAATGGCGACCAATCGGCTTGAGACTCCCTTCAGCAGCTGATCTCCCGTGGCATGACCCATCGTGTCGTTGATCGTTTTAAACCCGTCCAGGTCCAGAAACATGATCGCGAGCTGTTTCCCCATTCGCCGGGACAGGGACACGGCATGGTCCAGTTCGTCCCTGAAGAGAAGGCGGTTGGCCAATCCCGTCAAATGGTCATGGTAGGCCAGATGCTCGATTCTGTCCTGTATCCGCTTGCGCCGTATCATCTCCTTCTGCAGGGATTCATTGGCCTTTCTAAGCTCTGACTGTATCTGCTTCCGCTGTGAGTTATCTACGATGCTTGCAATAAGATAATTTCTATCCCTCAGGGTTATCGGCACCGCGGTTTTTATGATGGGCAGCCTGGTTCCGTCAGCCCGGATCAGAATCTCTTCCGAGTTCTCCACGGACTGCCCCTCGTCGGTGATCGGACACCTGCCGCCCGCCCCGGGACAGAGCAAACCTTGGCATGCGCGGCCGATGAGCATTCCAGCAGGATACCCGCCAATGCCATGGATTTTTCGATTCGCATAAACAATGCGGCGGGTGTCGGCATCCACAACGACAACACCGAATCCAAGCGCTTCAAACATGGCGGGTGAAAAGTATCCGATCCCGTTTCCCGCTGGGTGGATCACCTGTGGCGAGAAAGAAGAGTTAGTGAAATCCAAGCCCCCAGACAAGGCGTCCCCCCTATTCCCTGGGATAAAAATCCCTGCACCTCATGATGCTCTGCTCTCTGAGAATTATTTAACTTTCGCAAAATATATACCAGTAATGAGAAAAGAGGCTGTCGGGAACATTTCTTCAGGAGCGGAACGGCTCTTTGATGCACCGGCTTTTCGAACGTCTTTAAGCTGACCGGAAGGCCTTTTAGTAATGATTGACATGTGTGGAAGATGTCATATAGATTAGGCGTAAATGGATTTGCAAGGAGCCGTTATGCCGGAAATGTTCAAGGTGTTTCCCCCTGGAGAGGCGCTTAAAGCGCTGCTTGACCATCTTGGCCCCGAGGTCAGGAGCGAGGATCTCGCAACGGCTGAAGCGCTTGACCGCACACTTTGCGAGAAATTGACCGCTCCGTCTTCCCTTCCGTCATTTCCCCGCAGTACGATGGACGGTTACGCCGTCCGCGCCGAGGACACATTCGGTGCCACCGAATCGCTGCCTGCGTATCTCAGCGTAATCGGCGAAGTGCCGATGGGCCGTATATTCGAAGGGGTCGTCGGCCCGGCTCAGGCCGTGGTCGTTTATACAGGCGGCATGATCCCGCCCGGGGCTGATGCCGTCGTCATGGTGGAACGGACCCAGAAGCTCGATGAGGCAAACATCGAAGTGCTGCGCGCCGTTGCGCCGGGGGAGAACATGATTCAAGTCGGCGAGGATGTGAAAGAGGGCGAGTCCCTGTTTGACGCCGGACATATCCTCCGGCCGCAGGACCTCGGCGGACTGATGGCCCTCGGCATCACCCGCGTGCGGGTGGCAGCCGCTCTGCGGGCGGCGATTCTCTCCACTGGCGATGAGGTTGTCTCTCCGGAACAAATACCGGGACCAGGGCAGATAAGGGATGTCAACTCTTACGCCATTGCCGGCCTTATCGCCCGCTCAGGGGGGATTCCGCTGCTGCAGGGGATCATCAAAGACACCTACGAGTCGCTGCTTTCCGCGGCGCGCAGCGCATTGAATGCTTCGGATCTTCTGGTCATTTCCGCGGGGTCCTCCGTTTCCACGCGCGATCTGACGGCCGATGTCATCAATGCGCTGGGCAAACCGGGCGTCCTGGTGCACGGAGTCGCCGTTCGGCCCGGGAAACCGACGATTCTGGGCGTCTGCAACGGCAAGCCGGCCATCGGACTGCCCGGCAACCCCGTCAGTGCCATGGTGGTTGCCGGGCTCTTCCTGACGCCCCTGCTCCGGCGAATGCAGGGAGCGGAAAATCCACCTGCCCGAGGGCGAATCACGGCCAGGCTGACCCACAACATCTCCTCGGTTCCAGGGCGCGAAGACTATATCCAGGTGAGGCTGGAAGAGCGTGAAGGCGATCTCTGGGCGGAGCCGGTTTTCGGCAAATCGAATCTAATCTATACCATGGTCAAGGCTGAGGGGATGATATGCGTGCCTCTTGATTCCAATGGATTGCACAAGGGTGAACTCGTTGCTGTCGAGCTGTTTTGAAGAATGGACTATGGGAAATTGGAGAAAGGAATGAGCAAGAGCAGAAAATTTTATCTCGAAGATATTCCATTGGATGAGGCCTGGCGCCGATTTATCACGGCCATGGAAAGCTCCGGAGCATGGGCCAGGGTTCCCGGCGAGGAGCTGCCGCTGGAGAAAGCCCTTGGGCGCGTAACAGCGGCGCCAGTATGGGCCGCCCTTTCATCGCCGGGATATCACGCCAGCGCCATGGACGGCTACGCCGTCCGTTCGGCGGACACCCTCGGCGCTACGGAAACGGCGCCGAAGCGGCTCAGGATCGGCCCCGAAAGGCAGGCGGAATACGTCGATACCGGGGACCCGATCCCTTCCTGGGCAGACGCCGTCATCCAAATCGAGCATACACAGAACGTTGACGAAGGCGCAGCCGGAAAATTCATCGAGATCCTGGCCAGCGTCGCACCATGGACTGCCGTCAGGCCCATGGGCGAGGATATGGTCGCCACCGAACTGGTGCTTCCGGCCAATCATCTGCTGAAACCGGTGGATCTGGGGGCCCTTTCCGGTTGCGGGCACGCCACGGTCAGCGTCCGGCGGCGGCCGCGCGTGGCGGTCATCCCGACGGGAACCGAACTGGTGACTGTTGAACAGGCCGCGCAGTCAGGCCTCAAATCCGGCGACATCATCGAATACAACTCCCTCGTACTGGCTTCACAGGTGCGCCAGTGGGGCGGTGAGCCAACGCGTTACCCGATCGTCGTCGACGATTACGAACGCATCAGGGATAAGGTGAGAGAAGCGGCGGCCACTCACGACCTTATCCTCGTCAATGCCGGATCATCGGCAGGCAGCGAAGACTTCACGGCGAGTATTGTCGAGGAACTGGGGACCCTCCTCGTTCACGGCGTGGCGATACGCCCCGGACATCCCGTCGTACTCGGCACCGTGACGGACCGCCGGACGCCGATCATCGGCGTGCCCGGCTATCCCGTCTCCTGCGCTCTCACCGGGGAAATATTCGTGGAGCCCTTGATATCCCATTGGCTCGGGTTGCCGCAGCGGAAAAAGCCCGGGCTCAAAGCGGTCATCAGCCGCAAGCTTCTCTCGCCCATGGGTGAAGATGAATGGGTGCGGGTGACTGTCGGACGGGTTGGAAAACGAACCGTGGCTGCGCCCCTGTCCCGTGGAGCAGGCGTCATCACCTCCCTTGTCCGCGCGGACGGGATCGTCCGCATCCCCAGATTTTCGGAAGGCGTCGAGGCCGGGCAGGAGGTTACCGTGGAGCTGTACCGTGATCCGGCCGATATCGACCGCACCATCGTCCACATCGGCAGTCACGATCTCTGCTTGGACGTCCTGGCCCAATACCTGGCCGACGACGGACTGCTCTTTTCAAGTGCCAACGCCGGCAGTCTCGGCGGACTGACGGCCCTGCGGAGGGGCGATTCGCATCTGGCCGGTTCACACCTCCTGGATCCGTCAACGGGCGAATACAATATTGCCTATGTCAGGCAGTATCTGCCCAGTACCCCCGTCGTGGTGATGACGTTCATGCATCGAGAGCAGGGGCTCATCGTCGCACCGGGCAATCCAAAGGGAATCAGAGGGCTGGCTGATCTGGCGCGGGACGATGTGCGTTTTGTCAACCGCCAGCGCGGAGCCGGCACCAGGGTTCTGCTCGACTACCACCTCAACAGGCTGGGGATGAAACATGAAGAGGTAAAAGGCTATCGGCGCGAGGAGTACACGCACCTGGCGGTTGCCGTTGCCGTTCAATCGGGCGCAGCGGACTGCGGACTTGGTATTGCCGCCGCGGCGCACGCCCTTGAGCTTGATTTCATCCCCTTTGAGAAGGAGAGATACGACTTGGTCATTCCGCGCATTCACTACGAAAGCCCTCTGTTGAAGCCGCTGTTCGACCTGATCCACGGTCCGGTCCTGCGCAAAGCCATCAGCGATTTGCCGGGCTATGACATAACCGCCATGGGGAACATCGTCATCGAGCTGTAGTCCAGTTCTGATGCGGCAATAATACGTCCGCACCGGGCCTCCGGGCAGGGTGCGGGAAGGTTTTGAACTCACAGACCCGGGAGACGAAGCCAGGCGTATCCATGGCGAGCCGGAGCGAACGCTTTTAGCGACGCCGACGTTACCGCCGGTCGGCTCTTTTTCTCTGGGCAGTCGACATCAGGTAATGGCTTGCAAGACCCGCCAGAAAACCGCAAGCCATGTTGGAACCTAAGGAAACCCCCAGGGTAATGCCCAGGGGGATCAGATCCTTTCCAACGCGGACGTCCTTTGCAAACTTCATGAGCTCGATCCCGACCATGAACATCATGGCACCGATGATGGCGCCTGGAAAGACCGAGAAAAGCCCGGCGATGGACACCGAAAGAAACAGGCCAAGGAATATTTCAATGATCCCTTCCAGGATGTTGGCGCCACCGGTCCGTGCGCCGAAGTAGTACTGCCCGGCCAATCCGCCGGCACCGTGGCACATCGGCATCCCCCCCAGAACAGGCACGATCGTGTTCATCATCCCCTGACTCCAGGAAAGCATCCTGACCGATACCGGGCGATCCGGCCAATAGGTTGAAAGGAGGGCGGCGGTGGCGATCGTGGCGTTGGTGACGGTCAACGGGATCTGGGCAAAGCCCGCCAGCAGCAGCGTATCCCAGACCTCCCGGGGTGTGAAGGCCGTCAAAGTCGGCAGGGTGAGCCCGGGAGCGGCAATGTGCCGGAGCTGACCCTTTGCAAACATAACGGCTATTCCAAGGGCCATCAGGACCACCGCAGCTGGAGCGTGGCGGCTTTCCCTCAGGGCAAGAACGATCAGGAGTGAGACCAGGGCAAGAATCCATCCGGTTGACAGCAGCTTGATCGCTTCAATAGCCAGCATCACTCCGAGGGCCGCCTGGATGCCCCGAATAACGGAGGGCGGCGTCCATTTTTCCAGCCGGCCCACCAGGTCCGTGGCCGCAAAAAGAATCCAGACCAGCCCCATGCCGAAGCCCGAGGCGTACACCATGGAAGGCGTCCAGTGCTGCGCAATGGCCACAATGGCCAGCACTTTCATGGGTTCAATGGGCATGGGAAGGCGGTACACAATACCGGTGACGATGTTGGCCAGCCCCATCATGACCAGAAAGCCGGAGGGATTCAGACCGCAAACATAGATATAACCGATGGCGAGGGGGAAGAGGGTCCCAAAATCCCCCATCGCTCCGGCCAGTTCGCGCAGGTTGAATTCAAAGGATTTGATCTTCATCATGAAAATCTTTAGCATATTTCAAGACGAAAGTTCATGTCTTTTTCGATACAACACACCCCGGACCCCGCATCGTTTGACATTTCCGGTCCCACCCCCGGCGTCTTTTGCCATTCTCTTCCATTCCTCCTGACAAGCCATGTCCCCCGGACGTTGCGCCTTGACAGCGTGCCGTTCCTCTTCTATAGTCATTCCTAATGATAAAGGGTGTTTCCATGGGGGGCCCGGAGAGCGAAACCGACGCATCTGAACAGGGTGCCTCCGGCCCGTGGCGGCATCCGAGATTCCTGCCCATGAAACGGAGTACAGACACTACGTCATGAAGTTCAGCCCGGCCATACTGACAACCTATTTTCAGGGCGAAAGCGCAAAAAGCAATATCCGGCTCCTCCTGCGGTTCGTTTTTCTGCTGGTCGCCCTGGTCACTCTATACAGCGTCATCTTCCATTTCCTCATGGCCTATGAAGGGCGGTACCATTCCTGGATTACAGGATTCTACTGGACGCTCACCGTAATGACCACCCTGGGATTCGGCGACATCACCTTCAATTCGGATCTGGGGCGGACCTTTTCCATTCTCGTGCTTCTTTCAGGGGTTTTTCTCTTTCTCACCCTGCTTCCCTTTGTCTTCATCAAGTTTTTTTATGCCCCCTGGATTGAAGCGGAGACGAGGAACCGGGCCCCCAGCCAGTTGCCGCCGGATACGAAAGACCATGTGATCATCACCAGCTACGATCCGGTGACGGTGGCCCTCATTGAAAGGCTGAAGGATCACCGGAAGAGCTATGTCCTCCTCGAGGAGGATTTCGGCCGCGCGCTGCAGCTCTATGATGCAGGCTTTCGCGTCGCCGTGGGGAACATCGATGATCCCGAGACGTATCGCAGGATGCGGGCAGACCGCGCCGCCCTCATCGTTGCGACCAACCGGGACGAGATCAACACGAACATCGCCTTCACAGTTCGAGAGCTGAGCGAGAAGGTTCAGATCGTCACAACCGCCGATTCCCCCTATTCCGAGGACATCCTGGTCATGGCCGGCAGTTCGAGGGTCCTGCAGCTTTACGACATGCTGGGAAATTCCCTGGCGGCCTGGACCATCGGCGGAGAATGCCGGGCCAATATCATCAGCCGGTTCGATGAGCTGATCATCGCCGAGTTTCCCGCTCTGGGCACCCCCCTGGTGGGAAAAACCCTCTCTGAAAGCTGCCTGAGAGAAAATTTTGGAGTGACGGTGGTGGGAATCTGGGAACGGGGCAATTTCGAGATCCCTCATGCGAAAAGCCGGATCAATCCGAACAGCGTTCTGGTTCTCGCCGGATCGGAGGAGAACCTCGCATCCTACAACGAGATTTATTCCTTTTACCACATCTGCCAGCTTTCCGTGAATCCGGTCCTCATCGTCGGAGGGGGCCGTGTCGGACACACCATTGCGGAGCGCTTCAAGGAGCGGGAGATGCCCTACCTCATTATCGAGAAAAACCCCCGCCGGGTTCACGAGGACGCAAAGAACTACGTTGTGGGAGATGCCGCGGACATCCGGACCCTTCAGAGGGCCTGGATCGAGGAGGCCCCGGCGGCCCTGATCACAACCCACGACGACGCCACAAACATCTACCTGACCAAATACATGAGAAGCCTGAGGCCGGATATGCAGCTCCTCAGCAGGGCGAACCTGGACCGCAACGTGTCCTCCCTTCATCGAGCCGGCGCCGACTTCGTGATGTCCTACGCCTCACTGGGGGCCAATGCCATCTTCCATTTTCTCGGCAACGAGGAAACCCTGATGCTCGCGGAGGGCCTGAATATTTTCCGCATCAGGACGCCTTCGTCCCTTGTGGGAAAAAGCCTCGCCCAGTCGGGAATACGGGAGCAGACAGCCTGCTCCGTCGTCGCCATCAAGATGAATGGGAAAATGACGATCAATCCGGATCCCCAGATCCCGCTTCAGAGGGATGCCGAATTGATCCTGATCGGCAACTATGAGGGAGAGCGGAAGTTCCTGTTGTGGAGCGAACAATAGGAGAAGGAGCAGCGAGGCGGCGGCAGGCCGACCAGAAGGAGATGAGGGTACAGTGACCGGAGACAGACAGCGCGTGATCATCATGGGTGCAGCCGGGAGGGACTTCCACAACTTCAACATGGCCTATAGGGATTGTGCCGGATTTGAAGTCATGGCCTTCACCGCCACGCAGATTCCCGCGATCAGCGGCAGAACCTACCCCCCGGAGCTTGCCGGCCCCCTGTATCCCGGAGGGATCCCCATCCGGCCGGAAGAGGAACTGGCGGAGCTCATTCAAAAATTTTCCGTCAGCCAGGTGGTCTTTTCCTACAGCGACGTGTCCCATGAATACGTCATGCACAAGGCCTCGCTCTGCCTCGCCCTGGGGGCGGATTTTCTTCTCCTCGGGCCGGACCGGACGATGCTGTCCTGCTCCCGGCCCGTGATCTCCGTCTGCTCCGTCCGGACCGGGGCCGGAAAAAGCGGGATCACGCGGTACATCGCAGGCATCCTCAAGGGAATGGGAAAAAGGCCGATCGTCCTGCGGCATCCCATGCCCTACCTCGACCTGAAGGAGGGAAGGCTTAAACGATTCGGCAGCCTGGCGGACGAGGAACGCTGCGATTGCACGATCGAGGAGCTCGAAGAATTTGAGCCGCTCATCAGCGCCGGCATGACGGTTTATTCCGGAGTTGATTACGCGGAGGTTGTTCGGCAGGCCGAGGCGGAGGCGGACATCCTGATATGGGACGGGGGGAACAACGATCTGCCTTTTCTGCGGCCGGATCTGGAAATCGTCGTCCTCGATCCCCATCGGGCAGGACACGAGCTTTCCTTTCATCCCGGGGAGGCAAACCTGAGAAGGGCTGAAATCGCCGTCATCAACAAGGTGGATACCGCGGCAGCGGACGCCGTAAAGAGGGTCGAGGCAAATATCCGCCAGGTAAACCCCCGGGCAAAAATCATTTTCACAGCCTCCCCGATTTCTCTTGAGAACGCCGTAAACATCCAGGGAAAGCGCGTCCTGGTCGTTGAGGACGGCCCCACCCTGACCCATGGCGGGATGCCTTACGGAGCCGGGGTCCTAGCCGCAGGCAAAGCCGGCGTCGTGGAGTTCGCCGACCCGAGGCCTTACGCCCGGGGCTCCCTTCGGGAAGTCTTCCGGGAATATCCCCATCTCGGAAATCTCCTGCCGGCCATGGGCTACTCAGGGCAGCAAAGGCAGGAACTGAAGGAAACCATCGAAGCCACCCCCTGCGACGCCGTTGTGATCGCCACGCCGGCGGATCTGCGCAGACTGCTGGACCTGGACAAGCCCTCCGTCCGGGTCACGTACGAGATCCAGGAGGTGGAGGGCAACCTGCTGAAGCAGGCCATCGAGGTCTTTGCAGGCCGTGGAAAATAGCATCAGCATTGTTTCTCTCGGCGGTAACGCAATCCTGAGGCGCGGAGAAGAGGGAACGGTTGAGGAGCAGTTTCACAATGCCGATTCCTGCATGGCCGAAGTGGCCCGGATGCTTTCCTCGGGACACAAAGTGGTCATTACCCACGGGAACGGCCCGATCGTGGGAAATATCGTTCTCCGCGGCGAGTGCGCCCGAAATTCCATCCCCCCCATGCCCCTTTTCTACTCCGACGCCGATTCCGAAGGCGGGATCGGGTTCATGATCCAGCAGACACTGTACAATCGACTCATCATGATCCGTGAAGTCAAGGACGTCGTGACGATCATCACCCAGGTTGTTGTCGACGCCGACGATCCAGCCTTTTCCCGCCCGACGAAACCCATCGGCCCCTATTACCGGAAAGAGGAGATCGAGGCCCTCCAAAGGAATAACGGGTGGGTCATGATCAGGCAGACAGGGGGCTACCGGCGCGTCGTCCCCTCGCCGATGCCGAAACGGATCGTCGAAAAGAACGTCATCCAACGGCTTGCCCTGGAGGGGGTCGTGGTGATCGCCGCCGGCGGAGGGGGCGTCCCCGTTGTGGAAACCGCAGATGGAACCCTGCGGGGCATCGACGCCGTCATCGACAAGGACCTGACAACCAGCGTGCTGGCGACGGAGATCGGGGCGGAACGCATCGTCATCCTCACCGATGTAGACCGGGTCTACCGGGATTTCGGCACGCCGCGGCAGGCCGGTCTGGATCATGTCAGCCTGGCAGAGATCAAGGCCTTCCATGCGGAAGGACATTTCCCACCGGGAAGCATGGGACCGAAGATCATGGCGGCGATCCGGTTTCTTGAAGCCGGGGGGAAACGCGTCATAATCACCCTGCCCGAACTCATGGGAAAAGCCCTTGAGGGAAGAGCCGGGACGACGATTGTCCCCTGAGTTCAAAAATCCCCATGACGTTTGTCTTTAAAAAAAAAGAGACCCGGGCCTTTGACAGCGAGGGTCTCTTCTTCCAATCCAGATTTTCAGCAACACATCACACCGTGATCAAGGATCTGAAAGCGGCGGCCGATCTTTCTTTTTCAACGGGGAAATTTCCCATGCCGCCTTCAGGGTTCACCCCCTGGCGCCCCGTCTTCGAATCCCGATCAGCCCCATCAGGCCGCTCCCAAGGAGCCAGAAGGCGGCGGGAACAGGAACGGGGTTTTGCACGACGTTGGCGTCAAAACTTGACATGGCGCTTCCTTCGTGGATGATGACCGCTTCAATCTCCGTTATGGAACCCGTTGACGTCAGGGATGCGATATCCGTGCTGAATGAAGGAGTGTCGCCGGTATAGGAGGCAACCAGGTTGGAGTCGTTATACAGATTGAATGTCACGGAACCGCCCGTCGTTCCTCCAACATGGAATGAGGAAAGATCGCTGAAATCCGTATCCGTCAAGGTAACCGTCATGGTTCCCCCGGCGCTTGACGATACATTCCCGCTGACCAGGTCCATGAGATTACCGACACTGAACCCACCGGAAAGGTTCATGATCCAATTGCCGATCGCCCCACTGTAGTATACATAGCCATCGTTATCCGTGTCTGCCACCGTGATGACAGGATTGGTGCCATCGTCAAGTGTTAACGTCAGACCCGCCTGCGCCGGCGATTGAACCCCCAGGATCAGCACGGACAAAACAAGCAAGGCAGCAGCCAAAGACCTTGCACCACAAAGATACTTCTTCATCGTTCCGTTCCCCCTTCTAATCAGAAATTTAATATTCTCACGTTAAACTCACCATCTCCATGCCGGCTCCCGACCGGATATCATGGTGTATTGAATGTTCGGACGACCCGCCTACTCCGTGATCATCCCTCCGTTCCCGGCTGACGCGATTCCCCAAGAGCCTGTGCGTTTTATCAAGTAGCACATGGAATCGGCCGTCTATGGCGTTTTGCACCTGCCCCGACAGCTCCTCCTTTTCGAGGCGTTCATGCACAACGTGGGAAGTAAATACAGGATCATCAGGCATCAGACAATCGGGCCGATCCTGATTTATCGGGAGGGAAACCCTTAATGCATCCCTGAAACGCCTTTAAGGGATCTTACGGATGGAATGGATTTTATAAGGGGAATTTTTCAGGCCGCTCAAAGTGGTGATAATCGCGGAAGTTCCGGAAATGCGCGCCCCAGAACCAGCCCCGCTGCAGAAACGCTTCCACGATGGGGGAGGATTCCGCAAGGGCGCCCGGCTGCCCGGGCGAGTAGATTGCACCCGACGGCAGGATTTGACCATTTTCATAGATGACGGGATTCTGGCGCGGATTGAGGTCGACGGCCATTCCGAGGGCATGGCGGGAAAGCCGGTCCGTCCCGGCGATGAAGCGGTAATTGAACGCCGACGAATTGTTGGCTTCCATGGATGCTTCATCCGACCAGCCGTACCGGACAATGGGGATGACGGAATGCAGGGGAAAGCGTATTTCCAGGATAAGGGCAAAGATTTCCCGCACATCCTGTTCAACGGCGGTGGAAACAACCAGCTGCCCTGTGTGCCGCCTGCCGTCAAATCCGTAATATGCCACCTCAACGAGCCGGAGGTCATCCAGGACGGAACCCGGAGCCGACGAGCCGGAGACCGCCTCGGCGAAAGTCAGGTCGCTGTCGACCATGGCAGAAGATAAGATGTGATTCCCATTTCTTGACACAAGAGTCCCCTTTCCCCAATCCGTTCAGGCAAGGCGCCTGAAAAAAAAGTGATCCACTTCGGCCTCCATGCGGCTGGGACAGCCATGGGCGGACAGGATCTTTCTGTCGCTTCATAACGTTTTCGGGCGCAATCTGCAAGCAGACCCTGCCGAAGATAATTTTTAAATATCCTTAAAGTTTCTTTTCCAGGGGACCGATAAGAAAAACAAAGGCAGAAAAGAGGCAGCCGGAAAGGAGGATCGCCAGGAAGGGCTGCTCGAAGGTATCCCGCAAAAA
>MVRU01000070.1 GCA_002067745.1 Syntrophus sp. PtaU1.Bin005 | reverse complement strand
CCCAAAGTATAAACACTGCTCTGGGTGGTCAAAATTCGATTATCACAGGTGGTCAATTTTCGGTTGTCATTACCATACCTCCTTGTTTAAGTCTTAATAGCATATCCAGGCTACTCGTTCACTCGTAATACATCAATATTTTTTTGCCGGACCATATAGGAATAGGCAAGGATCCGACAGGATTGGTCTACCTAGTTTCGTGCATGCTGCTATATTATTACAACATAAACGAGGCAGGATTTAAAAAGGAGACGCCATATGAAAAGACGCAAACTTGGAAACAGCGGTCTGGAAGTCTCGGCCATGGGGCTGGGATGCATGGGACTGAGCCACGGCTATGGACCGGCAACAGAAAAATCCGAGGGGATCAAGCTGATTCGCACAGCAGTGGACAATGGGGTGACATTCTTTGATACGGCCGAATGTTATGGCCCGTTCACCAATGAACAACTGGTTGGAGAAGCGCTCGAACCGGTTCGCGACCGCGTGGTTATCGCCACCAAATTCGGTTTCACCTTCGGTGACGACGGGAAACAGCAGATTCTGAACAGCCGTCCAGAGCACATCAGGGAAGTCATCGACGGCTGCCTGAAGCGTTTGCGAACCGACCGCATCGATCTGCTTTATCAGCACCGGGTTGACCCCGACGTGCCCATTGAAGATGTCGCCGGAACAGTCAAGGAACTGATCACGGAAGGCAAAGTAAAGCACTTTGGCCTGTCCGAAGCCGGGGTGCAAACCATCCGCCGGGCCCATGCGGTTCAGCCTGTGACGGCGCTTCAGAGTGAATATTCTCTCTGGTGGCGCGATCCCGAAAAGGAAATCCTGCCCACCCTGGAGGAACTGGGTATTGGCTTTGTGCCATTCAGCCCGCTTGGGAAAGGTTTCCTGACCGGTAAGATCAATGAAAATACGTCTTTCGCCAAAGATGATTTCCGGAACATCGTACCCCGGTTTTCTCCCGAAGCGCGCAAGGCAAACCAAACCCTGGTTAAACGTATTGAGGCCGTTGCTACCTCCAAGGGTGCAACGCCACCACAGATTGCTCTTGCATGGCTTCTTTCCCGGAAACCGTGGATTGTACCGATTCCGGGAACCACCAAGCTTCATCGCCTGGAAGAGAATCTTGGTGCGGAAAACGTGGAACTGACGAAGGAAGATATAGACGGCATCGAAAACGCCATTTCGAAAATTAAAGTGCTTGGAGACAGGTACCCGGCCAATCTACAGAAACGAGTCAATCGCTAATCAATGATTTGACTAGAACAGAAGCGCTTAAAATGCAAAAGCACAAACTTGATAAAATTCTGCCTTCGGCCTTGGCTGCATGTGCACGAGTAGGAATTATTACGGCCCGGCTGGGAACAAATCAAACAAGGTTTTCGGAGAAAGGTCCGATTTCAGAAAACCTTATAGACTTCACAACGAAATGCCGTTTTAAATAATGGAGGATTAATTTATGAAAAACGCACAAGAGCTAAGCAAGAAGAATAGTAAGAGAAGCGTGAGTGACATGACAACATGGCTGATTACCGGCTGTTCAAGCGGGCTTGGGCGTGCGTTTGCCCTGGAAATCCTGAAAAATGGAGACAATGTCGTCGTGACCTCCAGGAATGCTGATGATATTCAGGGTATCGTCGAAAACTACCCGGATACGGCATTGGGTCTTTCTCTGAACGTTACCGACAAAGAACAGATTGCAAATGCAGTCAGTCAGGCCGAAGCTAAATTCGGAAGTATCGATGTGCTCATCAACAACGCGGGCTATGGCTACCGTGCGGCGGTCGAGGAAGCCGAAGAGGATGAAATCCGGACATTGTTCAATACGAACTTTTTTGGCACTGTCCATATGATTCAGGCGGTATTGCCCGGGATGAGAAAACGGAAATTCGGCACAATTATGAACGTATCATCAATCGCCGGTCGTTTTGCCATGCCCGGCTCCGGATATTATGCGGCATCAAAATTTGCTATTGAAGGAATGTCCGACGCCCTTCGCAGAGAGGTTGCACCGTTAGGCATTAGAGTCGTGCTGATTGAACCGGGAGCTTTCAGGACCGACTTTGCCGGACGGTCATTAACAGGATCAAAAAAAGAATTCTCAGATTACGACGAAACTGTCGGGCAGCGGCGGAAAAAGAACGACAGGACAGACGGAACACAGCCCGGAGATCCTCAAAAAGCCGCTCAGACCATTATAAAAGTTGCCAAGGGTTCCAAAATCCCGTTCCGGCTGCTACTTGGAACCGATGCAATCAACGCCATTCGTGCCGAGTTGGATCGTCAGCATACAGAGTTAGAAGACTGGAAAGAGATCAGTGTCAGTACAGATTATAAATAAAGGAGATGAATATGCCTAATTCAAATAAAGTCGTGGTTATCACTGGCGCAAGCAGCGGGCTGGGTGAGGCAACCGCCCGGCTCCTCTCGGCTCAGGGCTCAATCGTCGTGCTGGGTGCGCGGCGGGTCGAGCGCCTCCAGGCCCTGACAGAAGAGTTGAACCAGAGCGGCGGCAAGGCCTTAGCCGTCCCTACGGACGTTACCGAACTCAACCAGGTAAAGCAGTTGGTCGACACTGCCGTGCAAACCCACGGTCGTATTGATGTTATTATCAATAATGCCGGGCTGATGCCGGTCTCGTTACTCGAACGCCTCAAGGTCGACGACTGGAACCGGATGATTGACGTCAATATAAAGGGTGTATTGTACGGCATCGCTGCGGTTCTTCCTTATATGAAGGAGCAGAAGAGAGGACACATCATCAATGTCTCCTCGGTAGCCGGGCACAAGGTCCGCCCCGGCAACGTGGTTTATGCGGCGACCAAACATGCAGTGCGGGTCCTGTCTGAAGGACTCCGCCAAGAAGTAAAACCATACAACATCCGGACTACGGTGATCTCGCCGGGGGCGGTCTCTACGGAGTTACCGGGCAGTGTCACCGAGCCGGACGTCGCCGACAATATCCGTAATTTCTACGACGCATACGCGATCCCGGCCGATTCCTTTGCGCGGGCGGTGGTCTTTGCCATGAGCCAGCCGGACGAGGTGGATATCAACGAGATCCTGTTTCGGCCGACGGCTCAAGAGTTGTAAATGGCCTGTTTGGAACAAGTGCAGATACATGGGGATGCCGAGGTTGCAGCCTTGGAGGTCCCGCAGCCCAGTTGGTATGTCCTCGCAGTCCTCAGCTTGTTGATGGGGTTTGCTTCCATCTCAACCGATCTTTATCTGCCAGCCATGCCCGAAATGGGGCGTTCTCTGCACGCAGATACCGGCATGATCGAATGGACGATCTCAGGCTATCTGATCGGCTTCAGTTCGGGGCAGTTGCTCTGGGGGCCGATCAGTGACCGCTACGGTCGTCGACTGGCGGTCGGCAGCGGGCTGATCCTGTTTGTGATCGGCTCGGCCGGTTGTGCACTGTCGAACAGTGCGCTGACGATGATCGGTTGGCGGATCATTCAGGCTCTTGGCGCTTGCGCCAGTGTCGCTCTTTCGCGCGCCATGGTGCGTGACCTTTATAAGGGCACCAGGGCTGCTCAAATGCTGTCAACCCTGATCACAGTGATGGCAATTATGCCCTTAGTCGGGCCGCTGGTCGGTGGTCAGATTGTTGCCATGGCCAGTTGGCGAGCCATCTTCTGGGTTCTGGTCGCAGTCGGGCTGTTAACTCTTGGCGCTCTTTACACCATTCCCGAAACCCTGCCCGTTCAAAACCGCAATTCGGAACCACTTGGTCGGGCGATGTTGCGCTATGTCGAGCTACTAAAGAATCGCAGGCTGCTAGGATATCTCGGTGCAGGCGGCTTTCTATATGCCGGCATGTTTGCTTACGTGGCCGGGACTCCTTTCGTCTACATCAATTACTACCATTTCCCGGCTCGCTTTTATGGCCTCCTGTTCGGGCTCGGCATCATCGGCATCATGCTGGCTAACCTCCTGAACCGGCGGCTGGTCGGCAGTTTTGGTTATGACCGGATTCTGTTGTTCGGGACTATTACCGCCATGTGTACCGGTATCTGGGCAGGTTGTGCCGCCCACAGCGGATTTGGTGGGCTGTGGGGGCTGGTTGCGCCGCTGTTTTTGTTTGCGTCAACTACCGGCCTCATTGTTGCCAACTCAATTACCGGAGCCCTGGCTGACTTCCCGAAACGGGCCGGAGCTGTCTCCGCCTTAACAGGAGCCGTTCAGTACGGCAGTGGAATCTTCGGGTCTGGGCTGGTGGGTCTGTGGGCCGACGGCACACCGTGGCCGTTGGGACTGGTGATCGCCTTGAGCGGACTCGGCTGCCTGTTGTCGATGTTGCTGTTGATTCCCCCAAGGGGTGGTAAATAAGGGCCGTTTGCGGCCCAAAGGAGAATGATAATGGGAAAAGTTATTTTGAATAACGGTGTCGAGATGCCGATTCTGGGTTACGGGGTCTATCAGATCCCCGATTGGGAAGAGTGTGAATCATGCGTTCTGGAAGCGCTGGAAATCGGCTATCGCCTGGTCGATACGGCGGCGGCGTACATGAACGAAGAGGCTGTCGGCAATGCGCTTAAAAAAAGTGGCATAGCGCGGGAAGAGCTTTTCGTCACCACCAAGCTGTGGATTCAGGACGCCGGTTACGACAACACCAAAAGAGCCTTTGAGAAATCGCTGAACAAGTTGCAGCTCGACTACCTGGATCTCTACCTGATTCATCAGCCTTTCGGCGATGTCTACGGCTCCTGGCGGGCGATGGAGGACCTCTATCGAGCAGGGGAAATCAGAGCCATCGGGATCAGCAATTTCCAGCCCGACCGGGTCATGGATCTCATCGTCCACAACGACGTCGTGCCTGCCGTCAACCAGATCGAAACCCATCCGTTCTGCCAGCAAGTTGAAGCCCGGAAATTTCTCCAGGAGAACCATGTTCAGATCGAATCCTGGGGGCCTTTTGCCGAGGGGAAGAACAATATCTTCACCAATGAGTTATTGCAGTCGATTGGTGACAAATACGACAAAACCATCGCCCAGGTCGTGCTGCGCTGGTTGACCCAGAGGGGTGTTGTTGCAATTCCCAAATCGGTTCGCAGAGAACGGATGGTGGAGAATTTCGATGTGCTTGGTTTTGACCTGAGCAAAGAAGATATGGCGGCTATTGCCAGCCTGGACCAGAAGCAAAGCAGCTTCTTCGACCATCGCGATCCGGCGATGGTCAAGTGGCTGGGCGAGAGAAAACTCGAACTCTAATCCGCTTCGGTGCGGTCGGTCGTTTTATAACCAACATGACAAAGGAAAATAAGGAGAAAACAATGCCCAGTTGGAAAACCGTAACCTTGCTATTGGCAGCAATTATCAGCATTTCAGCAGGAACCGCGATGGCTACAGATTACAAACTCAATCCGTTTACCCTGACCTACGAAGGTGCGATCACGAAGAACGAGGCGGGCAAGGTCAACATCCACCCGGTCAACTACGATCTCAACGGCCTGAAGATCGCCGCAAACGTCTATACCCCAGCCAACTATAACCCTGAAAATTCATATCCAGCCGTGGTCGTGGCTCACCCCAATGGCGGGGTAAAGGAACAGACCTCTGGACTGCATGCCCAGCGTCTGGCCGAACTGGGCTACATCACGATTGCGATGGATGCCGCGTATCAGGGCGGCAGTGGCGGCGAGCCACGCAGTACGGACAAGCCGCAATTCCGTATCGAGGACATCCATGGCGCGGCGGACTTCATCACCCGCTATCCAGGTGTCGATGCCACGCGCCTTGGGCTGCTCGGAATTTGCGGCGGTGGCGGATACTCGTTGTCTGCGGCGAAATCCGACAAACGTTTCAAGGCGGTGGCGACGCTAAGCATGTTCAATTCCGGCCGTGTAAGACGCAACGGTTATATGGATTCGCAAATGTCCACCATCCAGAAACGTTTGCAACAAGCTTCTGACGCTCGGGCGCAGGAAGCGGTCGGCGGCAAGATTCTGTACTCTGGCGATGCCGACATGACGGATGCGCAGATCGCCGCGCTGCCGTTCGAGTTGTACCGGCAGGGCTACGAGTACTACTGGCGCACCCACGCGCACCCCAACTCGACCTTTAAGTACACCACAAGCAGCCTGCTTGACCTTATGCGCTGGGACGCCACCGACCAGATCGAACTGATCGAGCAGCCCCTGCTGATGATTGCAGGCAGTAAGGCCGACAGCCTGTACATGACCCTGGATGCCTTCGCCAAGGCCACCGGCGCCAAGGACAAGGAGCTGTTCAAGATCGACGGCGCCACGCACATCGAGACCTACTGGGTTCCCAAGTACGTGGACGCCACCATCGGCAAGCTGACCGAATTCTTTGGCAGGACACTGAAGTAAGGAACCATCGATGAAGACAAGGTTTGGAAAGTTAATTGCTGTACTCATGCTGACTTTTGTCAGCGTGGGCCTCTCCGCCTGTTCAGTTGTCCAGCATACGGGCAAGTTTGAACCGCTGGTCATCCAGCAGCAAGGCAGTTTCGCTGTTGGCGGAACCGTTCTGACCAATCCGGGTACATTCGATCCCGTCAAGATGTCCCCGGAGGGGCAAACGCTACACGGCGATCATCTCTATTCCTTTTACCAGATTCCGACAGACGCCCGTAAGCTCCCACTTGTCATGTGGCATGGCTACGGGCAATCGGCAAAAACCTGGGAAACCACTCCGGACGGGCGTGAAGGATTCCAGAATATCTTCCTGCGGCGCAACTACGGGGTTTATCTGATTGACCAGCCTCGGCGGGGCCGGGCCGGACGCAGCACTCAGCCCGTCACGCTGACGCCAACTCCGGACGAACAGAAATGGTTCGATATCTTCCGCGTCGGCATCTGGCCCGAGTATTTCCCGGAAGTCCAGTTCGCCCAGGACCCGGAATCGTTAGAGCAATACTTTCGCCAGATGACTCCAGATACGGGACCGATCGATATCGACGTGAACTCGGATGCCGTGGCTGCGCTCTTCACCAAGATCGGCCCCGGCATCCTCGTCACCCATTCGCACAGTGGCGGCATGGGCTGGCAGACCGTGCTGAAAAACCCAAATATTCGTGCCGTCGTTTCTTACGAACCGGGCAGCGGCTTCATCTTCCCCGAAGGCGAAGTTCCCGAAGATATGCCGAGTTCAGCAGGAACGCTCAAGGCATCCGGTGTGCCGCCGGCAGAATTCATGAAACTGACCAAGGTCCCGATTGTCATCTATTACGGGGATAACATTCCGGAACAACCTTCCGAAAATCCCGGCCAGGACAATTGGCGGGTCCGGCTGGCGATGGCGAAACTGTGGGCCGCTGCCGTCAATCGTCATGGCGGCGATGCCACGGTGGTGCATCTGCCGGAAATAGGGATACACGGCAATACGCACTTTCCCTTTTCGGATCTGAACAATCTCGAAATCGCGGATCTTATGTCCGACTGGCTGGCCCAAAAAGGGCTGGATTAGCAAGAGTATGGAGCAATGAGCAGATCGATATTCATCCTGATGCTATTTCTGACCTGTTTCACGGGTGGTGTCGCCATGGCGGAAGCAAAGACAGGCGCATCCTTGGGTACAAAAGGAAACGGGCAAGGACGTTATGCCCATCTTACGACCGCTGATTCAGTTCGTGACATCGTGGAGCATTCGGCTTTTAAAAGCTTCAGTCAGCTCATCCTGCCGACAGAGCAAGACACTCGTTACCTCGATACGCCGCTCAGCAATGTCCGCTCGCTCATGCCTTACCACGGCCACGTGAACCCCGACACCGTTGTCGGGGCGCTGAACCGTATGATTGATGATGTCAACGACGGCAAGGCTGTTTTCTACGACTTCTACGCCGAACAGCAAAAGCGGGACGACCCCGCAAAAGAGAACACCGGACTCTTCTTCTATCGGGGCGAAAAGGGGGCACCGTTTGCCATTGTCTGTCCTGGCGGAGGGTTTTCCTATGTCGGCTCTCTGCATGAAGGATTTCCGCTTGCTTTGGAAATCAGCAAAAAGAAGTACAACGCCTTTGTCATAAGATACCGCATCGGTAGCCAGCAAAAGGCGACGGAGGACCTGGCGGCGGCTATAACCTATATCTTCGAGAATGCGGAAGCACTCGGGGTCAGCACGGCCGGTTACTCACTATGGGGCGGCTCTGCCGGAGCCAGGATGGTTGGCAATATCGCCTTTAGCGGAGTCGCCGCGTATAAGGGCGACGATCTGCCGAAACCGTCAACCGCTGTTATCGCCTATACCGGCCAGTCCAGTTTCTCTGAAGATTTTCCGCCGACATTTATGACAACCAGCGCAAATGACGGTATTGCAAATGTCTTGTCTGTCGACAGACGCGTCAAGAATCTGCGTGAAGCCGGAGTTGAGGTCGAATATCGACGCTATAGAACGGCCGGTCACGGTTTCGGGCTAGGCACAGGCACAGACGCCGAAGGATGGCTGGATCTTGCGGTTCAGTTCTGGGAAAAACATTTGAACCCATCAATCAGTCACTGACTGGCGACATAAAAAGGAAAGAACATGAAAAAATACGCAAAAACTATCACGACATTGATGATTGTACTGGTCTCTATTGTGAGCTTTTCTCAAGCACAGACTGATGAAAACAAAACCTTGACCACCAAGGAGAAAGGAATCATTCCCATCGCCGCTTTCACGGCAACGGGAAATTTACCGCAGCTGGAAACCGCCCTTACTGAGGGGTTGAACGCCGGTATGACAATTAATGAAATCAAGGAAATACTGGTGCACTCCTATGCCTATGCCGGTTTCCCCCGCGCCCTTAACGGCATCAATACCTTTATGGCGGTGCTGGATCAGCGCCGGGAGCAGGGAATAAGCGACACCCCAGGTAAAGAAGCAAGTCCCTTGCCTGCCGATTTTGATCGAAATGCCTATGGCCATCAGGTTCGGAACGCCCTTGTCGGTAGGGATATTTCAAACCGTACCAGCGGGTATGCGGTATTTACGCCAGTTATTGATCAGTTTTTAGTGGAGCACCTGTTTGCCGAGATTTTTGTCAGAGATGTTCTCACACATCAGGAACGTCAACTGGTGACTATCAGTATTCTGGCCGCGAAGACAGGGACAGAACCCCAGCTACGATCCCATTTCGGAGTTTCCATGAACGTAGGGTGGAGCAAATCCCAGCTCGCTGATTTTATCCAAGTGCTGGAACAAAAAGTCAGTGTAGAGACAGCTCAAAGAGCCGCTGACACACTCAACGATCTCCTGGGTATCAACCTTCCTGAGAGTCGGAATCCATCCGTCAAGGTCATCAAAAATCAAGCACCGACAAAAGGCTCGGAGGATTATTTCACCGGCAATGTCACTGTCGAATCGAGGTTTTCTTCAGAAACACCTGACAGCTATCGCGGCGGAATCGTGAATTTCGAACCCAGGGCACGCACCGCATGGCATACCCATCCTTTCGGACAGACTTTGATCGTTATTTCCGGGCGGGGACTGGTGCAATCTGAAGGAGATGCCATACAGGAAATTCTGCCAGGAGACGTGGTCTGGATTCCAGCAAATGAGCGCCATTGGCACGGCTCTGCGCCGGATAGCCCTATGTCGCATGTGGCAATTTCCGATCCCATGAATGGTTCTACCGTGGAGTGGATGGAACATGTCAGCGATGAGCAATACGCCAGCAGGTCATCCTTTAAAAACGAGGAAGAAAAACCATGAAAACGATCTTGTTTACAACTGTGATCCTCGCTGCGTTGGCGTGTAGCACCATCGGCTTCGGCAAAGAAGCAAAGGGAAACGAGACTGAAATGAAAAGCAATCCAGAAAGCCTCACAACTGTTTCTGGAAAGAAAACCTTGATTGTCTACTTCTCCATGCCGGAGACCACCGACCCCAACAAAATGACCACCGATGAGGACAACAGCGTCGTGGTCATCGACGGCAAGGTGTTGGGCAACACCCAGTACATGGCCTATGTAATTCAGAAGACCACTGGGGCGGACATCTTCCGCATCGAGCCGGTGACCCCCTATCCCACCAATCATGCGACACTGGTCGATCTGGCAGAGGACGAAAAGGATGCAAACGCCCGCCCAGCCATTGCGGAGCAGATTGAAAACTTCGCGCAGTACGACACGGTCTTCATCGGCTATCCCATCTGGTGGCGCGATATGCCCATGATTCTGTATACCTTCTTTGAGGGATACGACTTCGCTGGAAAAACCATTGTGCCTTTCAGCACCCACGGCGGCAGCAGATTCGCCAGAACGCCTAAGACGATCCAGCAGCTGGAGCCGGAAGCGAAGATGCTGGACGGTCTTACTATCTCTCGTGACCGCATCCAAAACGCTGAGCAGCAGATTGTGGACTGGGTGAACGGGCTTGGCCTGTGATCCAAGAAAGGAAATTTTTCTATGAAAAAAATTGCTTATCAAGTGCAGCCCCAAGGAGGTCTGCACCTATACCATTCTTAAGGACATATCGAAAGCGCTGGCAACAGCAACACACAACACCATTGAAGACAATAAAAGAAGGTGCCACTTATATGAATAGTACACAAAACGACCACGCTCAAGAAGACAGCCCCGCCATGCTGGATCGACGCAAATTTCTTATCGCAGGAGCAGGGGTGGCCGCAGCTTCGTTGTTCCCTCATATTTCCGCCGCTGTACAAGCTCAGGAGGGACATAGCTCCATCGGGAGTACTGGCTCAGCCAGTCCTCAGCAGACTACGAGTTTTGGGAGCCGCAAACTCGGCAAACTCGATGTGTCGAGTATTGGACTCGGCGTTCAGAACATGAGCCGCAAGTACGAAACCACAGTTCCGTACCGGCCAGAAATGATTCACGTTATCCAAACCGCGTTCGATCATGGCGTCACCTTTTTCGACGCGGCAGAGGCGTATGGCCCCTTCGAAGTTGAACGCATCCTCGGTGAAGGAGTGGCTCCTTTTCGCGATAAGGTCGTTATCGCAACTAAGTTCGGCTGGAACATCGATCAGGAAACCGGCAAGCGTCTGCCGGGGCTCAACAGCCGCCCAGAACATATCAAGCGGGTGGTCGAAGCGATGCTCAAACGCCTTCGGACTGATCGCATCGATCTCCTCTATCAGCACAGGGTCGATCCCGAAGTCCCAATTGAGGACGTCGCAGGAGCGGTTAAAAATCTGATGGATCAGGGAAAAGTCCTGCACTGGGGCCTCTCCGAGATGGGGCTTAAGACTCTACGGCGCGCTCATGCGGAGCTGCCTGTCACCGCAGTCCAGAGCGAGTACTCAATGCTATGGCGCGGACCAGAGAAGGAAGTAATCCCCACTTGTGAGGAACTTGGTATTGGGTTTGTGCCATGGAGCCCGCTCGGTGTTCAGTTCCTGACCGGTTGGATCGACGTGAATACACGGTTCGCTCCCGGTGACTTTCGTGGCACTGAGTCCCGGTTCTCGCCAGAGAATCTGCCGCACAACGTAGCGCTCGTGGAATTGGTAAAGAAGTGGGCGAAAAGAAAGTCTGTTACTCCCGCGCAAATAGCGCTGGCATGGTTGATGGCGCAAAAGCCCTGGATCGTGCCGATCCCCGGAACGACACATAAGGAACATATGCTGCAGAATATCGGGGCGGTTGCTGTTCGATTCACCTCCGCCGAACTGGCCGAACTAAATGAGTCTGTTGCGGCAATCAATATCCGGGGACAGCGCCTTCCTGATGCCGTGCAGATCTTCTCTGATGTAGAGGCACCTCCGAAGAGGTGAAAATTCAAAGGCATCCGTAAACAAGGATGTTAATTCGACGATAAGAAATGGGAGTCAGAGACTATTGGTCTTGATAATCCGGTACTCGAAGTTCTTGGTGTGGGCGTTGCGCTGCCGGTCGATGTCGAATCCGGTGTCCCGGATGACGTCCAGGTCGTTGCTGATGCGCCGACCGAGCTGGGCGGGCTTCTTGTATTCGAACTCGAGGTTGAATTCCCGGCCGACCCTGCGCAGCGCCGCGAGCAGCCGTCCCGCAGACACCGGTTCCATGGTGTTCTCGTTCTCGAACTTCACCTGGTAGCGTTCGATGAACCCCACTACATGGTTTGCCCGGTCGTCCTCGCCGTAGCGGGCCTTCTCGTCCAGCTCCACCGCGTTCCGGTAGGCATGGAAGAGCGACGCCAGCGCCGTGGCAATGGGGTTCGACTCCCGCGCCATTTCCTGGCTGGTGTCGTTGATGGAATGGATCTGCTCGATGAACAGCGGGCTCAGATCATCGAGTCCGGTGGTTACCTCGTGTTCCTCGGACCCGGCCAGCATCATCAGGTACATCAGGCTCAGATAATCGTTGCAACGGCGCTTGCCATGGGTCGGCATGGTTCGGTGCAGCAGGCGCATGACCTGCTTCTGGGCTCCGTCCCGGATCATCGCCAACACATGGCTGGTCCGCTTCATGATGGCCGAGATGATCAGGTCCCGGTTCTGCTGGATAGCGGAGATGACCTCCGATTCCAGAAAGCAGTCGCTGGCCTGGTTGGCAAGGTCGAAGTTGATGACGAAGGACCTCGACAGGATCTCCGAAAGCTCCCCGCACAGCGGCTCGATGCCGGTGGTGTTCAGCAGGCATTTGGTCCGCTCGGTGATGGTCTCGCTGTCGGTGCCGCTCTTGCGTTTCTCCTTGGCGATGCCGGTGATGCTGGTC
>MVRU01000069.1 GCA_002067745.1 Syntrophus sp. PtaU1.Bin005 | reverse complement strand
CCTGGCGCTGAGGCCAAGACGCTCCATGGCCATTTCCAGAAGCCGGTGGGAGTCCTCGTCAAGGGCGCAGAAATCGTGGATCTTCCGATCGGGCAACCGGGCGTTGCAAGGCGTTCCACTCCCGGCCATCCGCTCCTGCTGCCTTTTCCTCGCCCGCAGAACCCGCTCCGCTATGACTTTCGACGACTCGCCGTTGTATGGTCCTGTGAGCTCCCGGTATTTCACCGAAGACACCAGGACGTGAATATCGATCCGATCCAGTAGAGGACCCGACAACCGGGCCTGATACTGGCGTATCTGCCTCGGAGAACAACGGCATGTGCGGCCGGGGTCGCCGTGATATCCGCAGGGGCAAGGATTCATCGCCGCAACCAGCATAAACCTTGCGGGAAAGGAAGCGGTCATCGATGCCCGGGTGACGGTCACGGAACCGTTTTCCAAGGGTTGCCTCAGGGCCTCCAGGGCGTTTTTGCGGAACTCCGGAAGCTCGTCAAGAAACAACACCCCGTGGTGAGCAAGGCTGATTTCCCCCGGCCGCGGATTCTGCCCTCCTCCGACCAGCCCGGCATCGGAAATCGTATGATGAGGTGCCCGGAAAGGGCGGGAGCCGATCAGCACTTCGTCCCTGTCGAGAAGTCCCGCGACAGAATAAATCTTCGTTATTTCCACCGCCTCTTCGAAGGTCAGTGGGGGAAGGATGGATGGAAGGCGCTCGGCCAGCATCGTTTTTCCGGACCCCGGCGAACCGATCATCAGGAGATTGTGACCGCCTGCTGCGGCTATTTCCATCGCCCGCTTCGCCTGATCCTGCCCTCGGATTTCACGAAAATCCCCTCCGGCCCGGGGCGACCTTTCCCAGAGACGTTCGCTGCCGGATGAGACGGGATGTATATCGCCGACCCCATTGAAGTAATCGACAATCTCAGGGAGGGTTTTAATGGCGATGACCTCAATTCCCTGGACCATGGCCGCTTCGGAGGCATTCTCCTCCGGAACGACCAGACCGCGGAAATTCAGATTCCTGGCCAGTTGCGCCGCAGACAGAACCCCGTTGACCCCTTTGACCGTTCCATCCAGGGACAGCTCGCCCATCAGCATGTAGTCCCTGGCGCCGTCTCCGGGGATGACCCCTTCCGCAGACAGGACAGCCAGGGCGATGGGAAGGTCGAACCCGGTCCCTTCCTTTCGAATATCCGCGGGGGCAAGATTGACCGTCACATGGTTTCGGGGAAAGCTGTAGCCGGAATTCCGGATGGCCGCCCGGATGCGATCCTTGCTTTCTTTCACAGCGGCATCGGGCAATCCAACCGTGGAGAACTGGGGCAGACCGCGGGCAACGTCCACCTCAACCACCACCGGGTAGGAATCGATTCCTACCAGTGTGGCGCTGCTTACCTTGACCATCATGGTTTTTCTTCTCCGCAGATGATACCGTCGCACCCATGAGTTCGGACGACAGCCCCGTCTGCGAGCGCATCATGCTTCATAATGGTTTTTCCTTAAAGATTTTCCTCTAATCCTGCTGGTAATAAGCGCCTAAAACTTACCGAACAAGAAGAGTTCTGGCAAGTTAATTCTAACTTCATGCCAGAAATTTGCCGTCTTGACGAATAAAATAGCCTGTGTTAGAGTCCATCCCAGCTTGACGGATTCAATACGTACAACATTGATATAATTAAGTATTTTATAAACGAAAGATTCAAACCGGATGATGAACAGCAAAGAAAAGGCCGGGCTTTCCCACCTTGACGATCAGGGTCAGGCCAAAATGGTGGATGTAACCGCCAAGGTTGAAACAACCCGTGAGGCGGTGGCCTGTGGCCTCGTCAGGATGCAGCCCTCAACCGTGAGGCTTATTCTGGAGGGTGGATTCCCGAAGGGGGATGTGTTCAGTGTGGCCAGAGTAGCAGGGATCATGGCCGCCAAGAAGACCTGGGAATTGATTCCACTATGCCACCCGCTGATGCTGACCGGCATTGACGTTTCCTTCAGCAGCACCCCGGAGCGCGGAGAAATCGCCCTCGAGGCACGCGTTAAAACCGTCGGCAAGACGGGAGTGGAAATGGAAGCCCTGACCGCCGTCAGTGTCGCAGCCCTGACCATCTACGACATGTGCAAAGCCGTTGACCGGGAAATGGTGATTTCGGAAATCTTCCTGCAGTCCAAGCAGGGCGGCAGGAGTGGAACCTTCATTCGGTCCGGCGTCTTGCCGCCTTCCGCATCCGGATCATGAGGGATTGTCATTTCGACCTTTTCAGCGGCCCACCCCTGCCTTCAGGAAATGGACAGTCTCTCAAGGTGATCCTTTCATGGAAAACAAGGTTTACGCAATAAGGAAGCTTCTGGCTGTTTCTTTCGGCGTGGATGTTCTGTTGTTATGCGTGCTTTTCGCTCTTTCTTTCCTTGTCGGGGGATCATCCCTGGAAAGAATGATTCTGGCCGTCTTTTTAATACCCTCCCTCTATGTCTTCTGCGAACTTTACTCACGGAAGATCATTCTGCATAGCCAGGGCATCCGGCTGGAAAAATTTCTGCGCAGCAAGGAACTGAAGTGGTCTGACATCACCAATGTCGGGATTCTGGCCCTCCGCTCGCGGACGTATCTCCTGTTGACCACGGTGAAGGGCTTTGTGAGCATTTCCAATACCTATGAGAATTTTACGGATCTTCTTCAGGATATTTCCGGCCATGTCGATCCGGATAAGGTGGAAGAGGAGGTTCGCAGGCAGATGAGCGATCCACAGGTTCACCGCTTCGAAAATCTCAAGATCTGGATTGCCGCATTGGTTCTACTGATTCTCATCCTTTTCAGATTGTTTCATTGATCCTTTTGTTCCTGTCAGCTTCAGAAAGGAGTGAATTTTTCCCATGAATTGTGCTGATCACCATCATCTTGCTGCAGAAGCGGATCAAGAAGTTCCTTCCTCGCCTACCTGCGTCTTTGAGAAAATCCTGCAGAAACAGTTTGAAGATATGGCAACGGTCCTTGAGTCCAGGGACTCCGGTCGAAGCACACTTTACGAGGACATCATGGCCATGGTTGAACGCAGCCTGTTCCGGATTGCCCTGCAACGCAATCATCATGTTAAAAGCGCCGCATCGGCATATCTGGGCATTAACCGGAACACCTTTCAAAAGAAAATGATCAAGCTGGGCCTGGACTCTTCAAAGCCCTGAAATCGGGATATCCGGCCGGCAACAAGACGGAGAGCCTGTCGGAAAAAGTCAGGAGCGTCCCTGCTGAACGAACAGCAGCTATCCCGGGGGCATTCCGGCTCTGGAACCGCAAACAACCACAGAGAGATCGGCCTGGCCTCCGGAAAATCGTTGCTATCCAGGCAGGCAGCCCTGAAGCATCTTCCCACCTGCAGACATGAACAAAGAATAAGAGGCCCCATGATCATTTTCAGGACATTGAACCACTGGATCGGCAGATTTCGTTCGTTTTCCCGGAGCACACGGATAGGCATCGGATGTTCACCCGAAAGGGTCTCCGGACCGGCCCTTATTTTCTTTCCCTTCGACCCCGCTGTGCTTTGCTGCGGCCTGGCCGGAATCCTCATGATCAAGGGGGCCTCCGAACCGTCCGAGACTGTTGAAACGGCACTTCGGCACATTGAAGAGGGGATTCCCTTCTTGAAACAAAAGAACATCGTGGGGATTCTTTCCGGAGCGACCCCGGTGGATTCATACCTCAGCGGAGTATCCCTTCTGGAAGGGCTGTCCAATTCCCTGCAGGAGCTCAAGCGTGAAGCGGCCGTGGAGCATCTTTTCTTTTCCCGGCAAAAAGCGGCCGGGTTGTATGAACAGGTCTCTTCCCTCCGAAATTTTCTTTCCGCAGAGGAACACCAGTTGGAACATTCCGCAGGCTCCTTCAGGACACACGATCTGGAAATCATCAACGGCCGCCTGGGAGTTCTGAAAGACTTCATCTGGATACTGGAAAAGGACATCCTGGGGAACCTCGGACGGATCGCCGCTCTTTCGGGCGACGGGGTGTCGCGGGAAGCCTTTCATAAATACCGGAAGCTCAACGGCCTCCTGAATTGCCTCGACCGCCTGGAAGTCCGAGGACGTGACTCCGCAGGCATCCAGATCTCCTTCACCCTGGGCGACGAAGAGGCCTTTGACAGGGCCATGACCGATCTCCGGGAAAACTCCCTGTACAACGATTTTCTCCGCCGCAGCCAGCCGGGCGATCTGCTCAACGGATCGATCGGGATTTCTCTTGAGCAGGAAAAGAGCGGCCGGAAAAAAGCCACCGTTGCGTTTACCTACAAAACTTCGTCCATTATCGGGGAACTGGGCCGCAACGTCCGGGAGCTGAGGGAAGCCATCGCCGGAGATCCCCTGTTTGCCGTCTTTGCCCGTCTTCCCGCCGGTTTTGAAACGGCCTTTGCCCACACCCGCTGGGCTTCCGTGGGCTCCATCACCGATGACAACTGTCATCCCGTAAACAATTACACCCTGACGACCAATAAGACTCGCGGCGGCACGGAATGGCCAATCCAGGAGAAAACCTACCCCTCCTACGGAACAGGGAACTGGTTTATCTCGGTGGTCCTCAACGGCGACATAGACAATTACGCGGCTCTCCGCGCCGCCCTGGAGGCCGGACGGGAGGTCATCCCCCGTGAAGTCACCACCGACACCAAGATTATTCCCCTGCAGATCGAGAAACACCTCCTGGAAGGCCACGATCTCCAGGAGGCCTTCCGCCGGGCCGTCTGTGATTTCGAAGGCTCTCACGCCATCGCCATGGTCAGCAATCTCGCCCCTGAAAAGGTGTTTCTGGCCCTGAAAGGCAGCGGCCAGACCATCTACGTCGGCCTCGCGCCGGATTCGTATATCTTTGCATCGGAATTGTACGGAATCGTGGAGGGTGCATCCCGGTTCGTAAAAATGGATGGAGAAAGGACCTCGGGAAATTCAGGCGGACAGGGTTCCGGACAGATTTTTGTCCTCGACCAGAGGGGCCAGGGGGCCCTTTCGGGAATTTCTGCCTTCTTTTACGACGGCACCCCCTTTCCCCTGACCGATCAAAACGTGCAGACGGCGGAAATCACCACCCGTGACATCGACAGGGGAATCTATCCCCACTATTTTCTGAAGGAAATTACCGAATCCGCTCTTTCCGTCAAGAAAACACTGCGGGGCAGGTACCGGATATCCGGGGGGAAGAACGGAGACAAGCAGGTCGTCTTCAACCTCGGTCCCGATGTCCTTCCGGCACGGTTGAAAGAGGCGTTACGGAATGGCACCATCCGACGCATCCTTGTGATCGGTCACGGCACGGCGGCCGTTGCCGGTTCCGCCGTTGCCGATGCCATGCAGCGGTATCTGCAGGGCGCGCCTCTGACCGTGGAGGCCAGGATCGCCTCGGAACTCAGCGGCTTCTGTCTCCAGGATGATCTCAACGACACCCTTGTGATCCCCATTACCCAGTCCGGAACAACCACCGACACCAACCGGGCGGTAGCCATGGCGGCAGAGCGCGGAGCCATGGTTCTCGCCATTGTCAACCGCCGTCAATCGGACATCACCTCGAAATGCCACGGGGTCTTCTACACCAGCGACGGCCGGGACATCGAGATGTCCGTGGCCTCCACCAAGGCGTTTTACTCCCAGATTGTCGCCGGTCATCTTTTGGCCCTGTGCTTCGCCCAACTGCTCCTTTCGCGCCGGGATTCCTTCATTGCCGATGAGTTGGCCGTTCTCGAGCAGGCGCCCGAGCTGATGGGGCAGGTCCTGCTTCAAAAGGAGAAGATCCGCCAGGCCGCCGAGCAGTTCGCCAAGCGCAAGCCCTACTGGGCTGTGGTGGGCAGCGGCCCCAACAAAGCCGCCGCCGATGAAATCCGCATCAAGCTCAGCGAGCTCTGCTATAAAACCATCTCCACCGACGTCGTGGAAAACAAAAAGCACATCGACCTGTCAGCGGAGCCTTTGATTGTCGTTTGCGCTGCCGGCAATCCGGAGGCGGTCATGGGAGACATCGCAAAGGATGTGGCCATCTTCAAGGCGCACAAGGCGGCGGTGGTGGTTTTCGCCGATTCCGGCGAGGGCCGCTTTGACGGCCTGGCGGATGCCGTCATTCCGATCCCGTGGGCCCGACTGCCCCTTCCCGTCATCCTCAACACCGTGGCCGGTCATCTTCTGGGCTACTACGCCGCCCTCAGCATCGATGAGGACGCCCAGTTCCTCAAGGAATACAGAAGCCGGCTCAACCGGATCATGGTGGAGCAGGACAAGCGCGGGGCCTCCGTTTATGACCGGATTGCCGACCGGGAATTCCGCCGGCTGATCCGTGATTTCTCAGCGCAGTTCCATCAGAGGCGGAACTCGGGCGACTTTTCCTTTACCAGCGTCAAAACCGTCTCGGATATCGCCCTCCTCCTGAAATATGTGGTGGGCAAGCTTCCCCTGGAGGACTACTGGAATGACTTCAAGAACGGCGGAGACCTCCTGTCTCCAATAGACCTCCTGGACATTTCCCTGGGGAAGGCCATTGATGAGCTGTCCCGCCCCATCGATGCCATCCGCCACCAAGCCAAGACGGTTACGGTGGGCACAAGTCGGAAGGAGGAGCCCCTTTCCGGAATCCTCTTCAATCTTCTCAAGGATCTCGGATTCTCCACCAAGGCGCTGGTCGGCAAGACGATTATGGACCTCAACCGGGTTCAGGCCGCCATTGCCGATATCCGGGGATATACCCTCTATGGCATCAATAGCCTTGATGCGGACGGCAATCCGGGGGATGAAGCGACGATTGCCATTCTCAAGCGGGGAGGCATTTCGCAGGGAATGACCTCCCGGACGGAATCTTCCAACCAGCTCATGGGCACGAAAAAAATCATCGCCCGAACCAGGAGGCTCTATATCGGTCAGGGAAAACTCGACGGAATGGCCATTTTGATTCTGCCCGTGCTGGGGGAGGAAAACGCCGTCCGAAATCTGCTGCTGGTGCATGTCGCCTTCAACGAGGCCCTGCCGCTGAAAAAGACGATCGACATTCTGGACGTCAAATACAACGACATCCGCAACCTTATCAATGAATACAACCTGCCCTGGGAGGATTCCTATCTGGAACGGATTCCCCTGGAAATCCTGCTTGGAGAACCGGCGGAAACCATTGTGGAAACGATCCGGAAGAACCTTGCGAACCGGGAAAAGGAGAAGGAACGAGCATGAGAACCAAATTTATCTTCATCACAGGCGGAGTCCTTTCATCCCTGGGAAAAGGTCTGGCGGCGGCATCCATCGGCGCTGTCCTGGAATGCCGGGGGCTGCGTGTGACGAACCAGAAGCTGGACCCTTACATTAACGTTGATCCCGGAACGATGAGCCCCTTCCAGCACGGCGAGGTTTTCGTCACCGATGACGGTGCCGAAACCGACCTGGATCTGGGCCATTATGAGCGCTTTACCTCCACACGAATGGGAAAAAGCAACAACCTGACGACCGGGCAGGTCTATTTCTCCGTCATATCAAAGGAGAGGCGCGGGGACTATCTCGGCAAGACCGTTCAGGTCATTCCCCACATCACCAACGAGATCAAGGATTACATCCGCCAGTCATCGCAGGGCTTTGATGTGGCCCTGGTGGAGATCGGAGGAACGGTCGGCGACATCGAAAGCCTCCCCTTCCTGGAAGCCATCCGCCAGTTCCGCAACGAAGTGGGGAGGCAGAACGCCATCTTCATTCACCTCACGTGGGTGCCCTTCATCAAAACCGCAGGGGAGGTAAAAACGAAACCCACTCAGCACAGCGTCAAGGCCCTCAGGGAAATCGGCATCCAGCCGGATATCCTCCTGTGTCGGACGGAGGAATTCCTGTCGGATGAAATCAAGGCCAAGATTGCCCTGTTCTGCAACGTGGAAGAGGCCGCCGTCTTCACGGCAAAGGATGTGAGCTGCATCTACGAAGTTCCCTTGATCTACCACCGGGAAGGCCTTGATCAGAAAATCGTCGACCTGCTCAACATCTGGACGGGCCAGCCCCATCTGGAAGCCTGGGAAAATGTGGTGAAGAAGATCACGTCGCCCTCCTACGAAGTCAACATCGCCATTGTAGGCAAATACGTGAATCTCACCGACTCCTATAAGAGCCTCAACGAAGCCCTGGTGCACGGGGGGATCGGCAATGACTGCCAGGTCAATCTGCGCTTCGTCGATTCTGAAAAGATTGAGATGAACGGCCTCAACCATCAGCTGGAAAACGTGGACGGCATCCTGGTGCCCGGCGGCTTCGGCAACCGGGGCATTGAAGGAATGATTCAGGTCATCCGTTATGCCCGCGAAAACAAGGTGCCTTTTTTCGGCATCTGCCTTGGGATGCAGATGGCCGTCGTGGAATATGCCCGGCATGTCTGTTCGCTGGACAAGGCCAACAGTTCGGAATTTGATGAGGATACCCCCCATCCCGTCATCGATCTGCTTCCGGAGCAGAAAACCGTCCAGGATATGGGGGCTTCCATGCGGTTGGGATCCTACCCCTGTGAACTTTCCACCGGTTCCCTGGCCTATGAAGCCTACGGCGAGCGGAACATCGGGGAACGCCACCGCCACCGCTACGAATTCAACGGGCATTACCAGGAACGGCTCGAGGCGTGCGGCCTGCAGATTACAGGCCGTTCACCGGACGGCAGACTCGTGGAGATTGTGGAAATCAAGGACCATCCCTGGTTCCTCGGCTGCCAGTTCCACCCGGAATTCAAGTCCCGGCCGACGGAGCCCCACCCTCTGTTCCAGCGGTTCATTGAAGCCGCCCTCAGCTACCGGGGCTCCCGAAGGACCTGACCCATGGGCAGATTTATACCCATGGGCAGATAGATGATCCGGCTTTCAGGTAAGGTCCTGAAGGACAATCTTTCGGGCTTTCAGCGCATCGTGATTTTTCAGAAGCTCTCCGCCTGCGACCCTGTCCAGGACGTAGATGAGGTTACCGCCGTTGTCGGCGTATTTCTGCCCATAGGAAATCGGCACATCGGGGGTCACTTCCCCGAGAAGGGACCGGGTCACCGACTCGACCTTCCGCTCTCCGTTCGCCAGAAGAACGACATGTTCAGCCTGGTAGACAAGCTCTGCCCCCATGGATACGGCGTAATTCGGACAGTCTTTTACCGAGGGGAAATGCCCGTCTGTCACTGAGTTATGAATGGTGTTTTCGTCAAGCTTGACCAGCATGACCGAACTCCCCTTGAAAGGGATGCCCGATTCGTGGAAGGCGACATGCCCGCGCCCTCCGACACCGATGACCTGGAGGTCGATTCCTCCGGCCTTTCTGATTTTGCGCCGATATCCGTCCAGGATGTCCTTCCTGATCCACGCAAGATACTCCGACCGGGTTTTCTGCTTTATGGCGATGGACTTCCCTGCGCTCGTACCTTTGTATTCCCAATCCCCGGGATGGTTCCCAAGCTCCCGGATCAGCATTTTCTGATCAATCAGGGAACCGAAGGGCACACTTGTTTCCCTGAATTTTTTTTCCAGCAGGCCGAAAAACTCCTGAATCATAAAGTAGCAGTAGCTTTCCGGGTGGATTACCCGCTGCTGGATGTTTTCACCGGGCAGACCGACATACTCGTCAAGATTGAAGGTTCTGATTCGGCGGCTGTCAAACTCGCCGGCATTGGCCGCCCGGGCCAGATGTTTATACATTCCGGTCGGCGAGTTCCCGGTGGCTAGCCCCAGAACAATCTCCTCTTTTTTCTCCGACACATCGAGGATTTTCTTCTTTACCAGATCCGCCGCAACCTGGCTCATGTGTTCGAAGTCGTTCGTTATGAAAACCTCAATAGGCATACCTTTTCTCCTCGAATTGAATTGTTGGCGGAGCCGCCCCTTTTCCCGTCTCAGCCGATGGACTTCTTGACAATGTCCGCAATCTCCTGGCAATACGTCTCCGTCACCGCCACGGAAGGCCCCTCAACCATGACCCGACACATATTCTGCGTTCCGGAATAGCGGACCAGAATGCGGCCCTCCTCGCCAAGTTCCTTCTCTATCCGGCCTATGACCTCCATGACCTGCGGCACGGTACTGATGTCAGGCTTGCTCTTCACATCCACATTGATCAGTTTCTGGGGATAAATGTCCATCAGCCCGGCAAGCTCAGACAGGGGTTTCCCGGTCCGGACCATGGCGGCAATCAGCTGCAGAGCTGTAAGGATACCATCCCCTGTTGTGTGGTGCTCGAGGAATATCATGTGACCCGATTCCTCCCCGCCGATGATGCCGCCCAACTTCAGCATGTCCTCCAGGACATAACGGTCCCCCACCTGTGAGGCGTGGTGCTTGAAACCATATTTCTTGCATGCCACCCGCAACCCGAGATTGCTCATGACCGTGCTTACCAGGAGATCGTTTTTCAACTTGCCTTGCTCCTTGAGCACCTTGGCGCATATGAGAAGGATCTGGTCGCCTGTTATCTCCTGCCCCTTTTCATCGACGGCGATCAGGCGGTCTCCGTCGCCATCGAATGCAAGGCCTATGGCGGCGCCGCTTTCAACGACCTTTTTTCTCAGATCCTGCGTATGCTGTGATCCGCAATTTTCATTGATGTTGATCCCGTTCGGCTCGTCGTGGATGACCTGCAAATCCACCCCCAGCTCCCAGAAAGTCTCCTTGGCGACTTTGTAGGTTGCGCCGTTGGCGGTATCGAGGACGATCTTCATCCCCTCTATGGACAAGTCGCGGGGGAACGTGCTCTTCAGGAACACGATATAACGGCCGTGTACGTCCCACACGCGGAAGGCCTGCCCCATGTCCTTGACGGGCGGCACCAGGGTATGGAGGGCATTGCTCAGCATCAGGTTCTCAATGGCTTCTTCCTGCTCATCGGAAAGTTTGAACCCACTGCCGGAGAAAATCTTGATGCCGTTGTCCTGATATGGATTGTGCGAAGCGGAAATGACGATCCCCGCGTGGGCGCGCATGCTCTGGGCAATGAAAGCGATCCCCGGAGTGGGCAGAACGCCGAGCAGGTAGGGATTGCCACCCATTGAGGTGATCCCCGACTCGAGGGAACTCTCAAGCATGTATCCTGAAATTCGGGTGTCTTTCCCGATCACGATTCTTGGACGCGCATGCTCCTTTTTCAGGATATAGACAATCGCCTGCCCTATGGCGAAGGCGATTTCCGCATTCATGGGATACCGATTTGCTTCTCCCCGGACTCCATCAGTGCCAAACAGTTTCCCCATAACATTCCTCCCTTGAAATAATGGATTAAAATCAGTTGTCGAATAATCTGAGCGAGGGAACAATTTCCCCTGCCTTGGAACAGAGGGCATCGACAATCCCTTGAAGCCACCGCGTTCCCTGCCCGGAGATTTCCGCGGGAAGCCCCTGTATGGCGACAATATAATCGGCCTGCGCCCCGCCCCTTGCTCTATGAAAGGCGGAAAGGAACTCATCGCGGGTCTGTTCGTTCCCATGCTCCCCTGCACCCGCGGCAAACAGCGCTTCTATCTCATCAAACCGATCAGAAAATTCGTTTCGTCCAGCGGTTTCCGGGTTCGTTCCCTCATCCTGTTGAGAGGACATTTTTGCCTTTTCAGCAAGCACCTGGAGACGCTTGATCCGCTCTTTCTTCCCCAGCGCCAGCTTGTCGACCAGTCCGGAAAACATGAGCCCACCGAATTCCTGCCGATCAAGAAACGGCCTCCTGACATAAAGATACCACTGCTCAAGGGCCATGAGATTTGCGATATAGATGATGTTGTTCTCTACGACCCGGCGGATGCCGGGATAGGCCCTGGGCTGAAAATCCGTTCTCTTTCCCGCTTGCAATTTTTCGACAATCAGCTGATTGTCCTCGATAAAATCATTTCTCAACACCGAATTGGCGGCAACGACATTGCCGTATCCCAGTCGTGACGGTCCCACCGTGCCGCCCTGGCCGCCGAGGAAAATGGCGGGCTGATTGAGCATGACGCCCCGCGGAACGTCACCGAATAGGGAAGCCGTGGTCTTATCCCCATCCGGAGTAAAGTTGAAATGAATATAGGAACTGCCCACCTCGCTGTGATCCTTCCGGCTTGTTCCGCCGGCCATCAGGCAATCACAGAAGTTGATCAGGCTACCAAGCGTCACGAACGGGAAAAGAATCGTCTGTTTTATTCCGACACAGTGGGCGCCGTTGGCCTCCTCTTCAAGGATGCAGCCTTCACGCACCTGCGCCCCGGATCCCATGTTGGCCTTTTCCAGAAAGACGGACTTGGTAAAAAATCCCCCCTTCAGTTCGACGTCAGGTCCCAGCTGGCAACTATCGATCGTAACCGGAGCTTCATACCCGATCCGGCACCCGGCCGATATGACCGTCTCCTTGCCGTAAATTCTGCAACCTGGATAGATCCGGACACCCTTTCCAGAAATCTGATCTGCGGCCACCTCATCGCCCAGATCGATGGTCAGGGGATTGGGAATATCGACGCCCTTTTTGATCAACGCAACAACCTTGTCGTAGCATTTTGGCAAACTGTTCATAATCTCCTCCAAGTTGCGGAATAATATATGAATTTAATGAGATATCAAGGTTTTTTTTAAAAAATCTAGCGTGCGGAAACCCTGGAACAATTCTGCCTGTAAACAGGAAACAGGCCTCCGGACCAGGTGATGGGCATTCGGTGCGGGAAGCTCGGATCATTCAGCCGAAGAGGATGCACAGCAAAGTTGATCGGTCCGTAAATTTTTCTCTTTTTTTTATTGACAGGCAGAAGTGATTTCCCTATATCCTCTACTTATAAAATCAGGTTTATATCCCTTACATCTTATCAATTCTTGAGCTCACCGT